>CANQVT010000066.1 GCA_947627365.1 uncultured Lachnospiraceae bacterium
ATTGTCACGAAGGGATTGGATGGATGCCTGTTTGTGTTTCCCAAAAACGAATGGCAGATCATCGAAGAGAAGCTGCGTACGCTGCCACTGAACAACAAGAGCGCCAGAAAATTTACGCGTTTTTTGGTAGCCGGGGCTACCACATGCGAGCTGGACAAGCAGGGAAGAATTCTTCTGCCGCAGGTGCTGAGGGATTTCGCGCAGCTCGAGAAGGATGTGGTGCTGGCGGGCAACCTGAACCGTGTAGAAATCTGGAGTAAGGCGAACTGGACGGAAACCAATGCGTATGACGATATGGACGATATCGCGGACAGCATGACAGACTTTGGCCTGAGCATATAACCTGGGGAGAATTGTATGGAATTCAGACATACATCTGTACTGCTGGAGGAAAGCATTGAAGCGTTGCGCATACGGCCAGATGGAATTTATGTGGACGGCACGCTTGGCGGCGGGGGACATTCCCTGGAGATCTGCAGCCGGTTATCTGAAAAGGGCAGACTGATCGGCATAGACCAGGATGCGGCCGCGATCGAGGCAGCCACAAGGCGCCTGAAGTTGTTCGAAGACCGGGTGACCATCCTCCGCGCGAACTATCGCGATATGAGAAGGGAGCTCGGCCGCTTAGGCATTACATCTGTAGATGGAGTCATTTTGGATCTGGGGGTCTCATCCTACCAGCTCGATGAGGCAAGCCGCGGCTTTACGTACAGGGAGGACGCGCCGCTGGACATGCGGATGGATCAGCGGCAGACCATGAGTGCCAGGGATATCGTGAACGGGTACAGCGAGTCGGAATTGTACCGGATCATCCGTGATTACGGGGAAGAACGATTTGCGAAGAATATTGCCAGGCACATCGTAACTGCACGGAATCAAAAAACATTGGAAACAACTGGGGAGTTAATTCATGTTATAAAAGCGGCGATACCTGCGAAAGCAAGAGCGGTGGGGGGACACCCGGCCAAAAGGACCTTCCAGGCAATCCGGATCGAGCTGAACCGGGAGCTTGAAGTCCTGGAGAACTCGCTGGACGACATGATCGAGCTTCTGAATGACGGGGGACGCATCTGTGTGATCACGTTTCACTCACTGGAGGATCGGATTGTAAAGGAGAAATTCAGACAAAATGAACATCCATGTACCTGCCCGAAGGAATTTCCGGTCTGCGTGTGCGGAAAGAAATCTAAGGGGAGAGTCGTCACGCGAAAGCCGATCGTGCCGTCGGAGCAGGAGTTGGAGGAAAATAGAAGGGCAAAAAGCGCAAAGCTGAGAGTTTTTGAGCGGGAGTACAGCAGATAGCAGCGACTTGGCGGCGGTTCAATACCTTGCCGCCGCGGGAGAAGAGAAGGGCTTGGGTGGCTGCGAGAGATTATACAGGGGTGCAGAAAAATGGCGAAAACGCAGAGCATGGGCGGCGCGGCAAGCAGCCGCCAGGGGAGAAATGAAAGCGGAAGGACTTATGTGTACGTCGACGGGACGGCCGTGCGCAAGCTTCAGACCGCACCGCAGCCACAGGAAAGACGACAGAATCCGTCTGCCAGCCAGAGAACAAAGAGAAATAGGGAACGGGCGCTTTCCATGAATCTGGGATATGTTCTGTTCCTGACGGCCGCAGCCGTAGTCACCGTGTTTATGTGTGTGAATTTCCTGCAGCTTCAGGCCATGGAGACCAGGCTTCAGAAGGAAGTGACATCACTCGAGACGCAGCTTGACGCCGCGGTCCTTGAGAATGATTCAGACTATAATCGGATCATGACGAGCGTGGACATGGAGCAAGTCAAGAATGTAGCTATGAACGAGCTTGGCATGGTGTATGCGAAGAAGTCGCAGATTGTTACCTACGAGATCGAAAACAGCGATTATGTAAGGCAGTACACTGATGTACCAAAAGGCTAAAAAGGTTAAAATCAGGTGAGGCAGTTGGCAAGGAACAGCCGTACAAAAAGAGAACGAAGATTTACCAGAAAAATGCAAATAAAGCTTTTGGCTGTATTTGCATTCATTTTATTGTTTCTGATCATCATTTTGCTGCGCATCGTATTTATCAATGTGAAGAGCGGAGACCGTTACGCAAAGCAGGTTCTCTCGCAGGAAAACTACGACAGTCAGGTGCTCTACAGCAGAAGGGGCGAGATCACGGACCGCAACGGCAGGACGCTGGCCTACAGCGAGAAGGTTTACAATCTCGTTTTGGATTGCAAAGCGATCAATGAAAATGAAGACTATCTGGAACCGACGATCCGCGCGCTTGTGAATGTGTTCGGACTGGACAGCGGCGAGCTGCGCGAGCGGATTACCTCGGAGAAGACGCGCGACAGCCAGTATCAGATCATACAGGAGCTGGTGACGGAGGATAAGAAGGATGAGTTTTCCGCGTATCTTGAGTCTTATGACGACGACAGCCTGACGAAGGAGGAGCGTAGAGAGAAAGCGGCAGAGCTTTCGAATGTGAAGGGGATCTGGTTCGAGGAGAAGTTCATCCGCAAATATCCCCTGGACAGTCTTGCGAGCAATGTCGTCGGCTTTTCGAATGCGATCGGCGACGGCATTGTAGGATTGGAGTCTTACTATGATTCTCAGCTCAAGGGGACGAACGGCCGTGTCTTTGGCTATCTCAATGAGAATCAGGAATATCAGAAAAAGACGATCCCGCCGGAAAACGGATGCACACTTCAGACGACGCTCGACATCAACCTTCAGCAGATCGTAGAGAAATATATCGCAGAGTTTGACGAGACGTACGGCGAGGATCACGACGATGGCACGGCAAAGCACGGGGCAAAGAATATCGGCGTCGTCATCATGGATCCGAATAGCGGGAGCATCCTCGCAATGGGGACGAATTCCAGCTTCAACCTGAATGACCCGATGAACCTGAACGACTGGTACACGGAATCAGAGATCAAGTCGATGACGGAAGAAGAGTATGTGGACGCGCTGAACGCGATGTGGAGCAATTTCTGCGTCTCAGACAGTATTGAGCCGGGTTCCACGTTCAAGCCGATCACGGTGTCCTCTGCGCTCGAGTGCGGGGCAGTGACGGCGAACGATCATTTCTACTGCGATGGCGGTGAATTTATCACAGACACAGAGATTCACTGCGACGCATATCCGAATGCGCACGGCGACCAGACGCTGGGCGACGTGCTCAAGAACTCCTGCAATGACGGCTTGATGCAGATCGGTATGAAGCTGACGGTTCCACGCTTTATTCAGTACCAGTCCCTCTTTAATTTCGGCAAACCGACCGGGATCGACCTGCCAAACGAGTCCGCGGGCTCAGTCTACAACCGCGATACGATGAATGAGGTTGAGCTGGCGACCTGTACGTTCGGACAAGGACTTACCTGCACAATGATTCAGGAGATCAGCGCGTTTTCCGCGGTTATCAACGGCGGCTATTATTACCAGCCGCATGTGGTGGATAAAATCCTTGACGAGGACGGAAAGGTGATCAAGAGTTCGGGAAATCTGCTCCTGAAGCAGACGATCTCGAACGATGTGTCCGATACTCTGCGCGGTTTTCTGGAGGTTGCGGTGCAGGAGGGTACTGGACGTCACGCGCAGGTGCCGGGCTACCGAATCGGAGGAAAGACCGGTACCGCAGAGAAGATCGACCCTGAGACTGGAACACGTGCAAAAGGGAAATACCTGGTTTCCTTTATCGGAGCGGCTCCGATCAACGATCCGGAGGTCGTGATCTATGTTATCGTCGATGAGCCGAATGTGGCCAATCAGGCGAACAGTACCTTCGCACAGGAGGTCTACCGCAAGATTGCGATGGAAGCACTTCCCTACCTTGGTATCTATCCCACCGAAGAGGTGACGGACGAGCTGCTGGCTTCGCTCGGGCTGAGCAGGGAAGATATGGGGGACGATGTCGTGCAGATCTTTGACGCGATTGATTCGTACGGCACATATCACAGGGATGCCAGAGTGGAAGATGGAAAGATTGTAGACGCCAATGGAAATGAGATTGCGGGCGCGTACATTGCGGAGGACGGCACCGTGTATGACGCGGTGATGAATCCGGTGTCCTTCGTAAAGGTTGCAGGTACGCAGGAGGTAATCGATCCCAAGACGGACAATCCGGGGCTTGCGCTTCCGCCGTCCGGGAATGTGGACGGGACGGATCAGGCGACCGTCTGGGACGGTACTGCGACTGATGAGAATACGAACGCCGGAGACGCAAAAGGAGAGTAAGCGCCCCAAAATGGTTTGAGCAGGTCTGCGCATAGCCTTGCAGGAACGATAATATACTGTAATAAAATACTTGTGAGGCTGTCCATGCAGAAAACGAGACCATTCCACCGTCGGAAAATAGTGGTGATCTTTCTTGGATGTATGCTTGCCCTGCTCTTTCTCGGCGGACGTCTGGCACAGCTGATGATTGTGGAATCCGAGCATTATGCGACGCTTGCCGAGGATCTGCACGAGCGGGAACGCTCGATCAAGGCGGCGCGCGGGAGGATTCTGGACCGCAACGGAACCGTTCTGGCGGACAATCGAACCGTCTGCACCGTGTCTGTGATCCACAGCCAGCTTGAAGATCCTGAACGGGTGATCGAAGTGCTGGCGAAGGAGCTGGAGCTTCCGGAGGAGACGGTGCGCAAGCGCGTCGAGAAGGTCAGCTCGATCGAGCGCGTCCGCCAGAACGTCGACAAGGAGACGGGAGACCGGATCCGCAATTACAAGCTGGCCGGTGTGAAGGTGGATGAGGATTACCGCAGATATTATCCGTTCGGGAGCATGGCGTCCAAGGTGCTCGGCTTCACGGGCGGCGACAACCAGGGAATCATCGGGCTGGAGGTCGAATATGAGGAGGAGCTCTCCGGGACGCCCGGAAAGATCCTGACACTGACCGACGCGAGAGGCGTGGAGCTTGCCGATACCGGCGAGAGCCGGCAGGAGCCCATTCCGGGCAACGACCTCGTGATCAGCCTTGACTATAATATACAGAAGTACGCGGAACAGGCCGCATATCAGGTGATGGAACAGAAGCAGGCGGACAGCGTCTCAATCCTGATCATGAACCCGAAAAACGGCGAGATCTACGCGATGACGAACGTGCCGGAGTTTGACCTGAACGATCCGTACACGTTGCTGCCGCAGTATCTTCCGCAGGAAGCGGCTGGTATATCCGGGACGGACGGTGTGACGGCGGAGACAGCCGGCGCTCAGCTGCCTGCGGCATCTGGGAGCACTCTCACGGGCGAGGCGCTGCAGGACGCGCTGAACCGCATGTGGCGCAACGGCTGCATCAACGACACTTACGAGCCTGGCTCGACCTTCAAGATTATCACGGCATCCGCGGGGCTGGAGGCAGGGGTCGTCTCCCTGAACGATGGTTTTTCCTGTCCGGGCTTCAAGATTGTGGAGGACCGCAGGATACGCTGCCACAAGGTGGGAGGACATGGAGCCGAGACCTTTGTGCAGGGAATTCAGAATTCCTGCAATCCGGTGTTTATCGAGGTAGGGCTGCGGCTGGGCGTAGATCGGTATTTTTCGTATTTTGACCAGTTCGGGCTGAATGAGAAGACCGGCATAGACCTTCCAGGGGAGGCCGCCACGATCATGCACAAAAAGGAAAACGTCGGGCAGGTAGAGCTGGCCACAATTTCCTTCGGGCAGTCCTTTCAGATTACACCGGTGCAGCTGGCCGCCACGGTCAGCTCAATCATCAACGGCGGCACGCGCGTCACGCCGCACTTCGGCGTGAGCGTACACGCAGGCGACGGCGCGCTGGTCGACGTATATCAATACGACGACGGAAAGCGCATTTTGTCAGAGAAGACGTCAGAGACCATGCGCTATCTGCTGGAGCAGGTGGTGGACGGCGGCTCCGGAAAAAACGCGTATATCGAAGGCTACCGCATCGGCGGCAAGACGGCTACATCCGAGACGCTGCCGAGAAGCGCGAACAAATACATATCCTCCTTTATTGGCTTTGCGCCTGCGGACGATCCGCAGGTGCTGGGCCTGTGCATCATCAACAATCCTCAGGGAGTCTACTATGGCGGAACGATTGCAGCGCCGGTGATCCGGGGGATGTTTGAGAATATATTGCCGTATCTGGGAATAGAGAAAAATGGATGAGGAAACATAACAAAAGATAGAGAGAACGAGGTGTGTGATGATATTAAATCAGGATGTATTGATTCCGTTATTTCTGGCATTTGCGATCAGTGTGGCCCTCAGCCCGTTTGTGATTCCGTTTCTTCAGAAGCTGAAGGTCGGGCAGACGGAGCGCGAGGAGGGAGTGAAATCCCATCTGAAAAAGGCGGGTACTCCGACGATGGGCGGCCTGATCATACTGATAAGCGTCGCGGTGACCGCTCTCTTTTATATCAGACGCTTTCCGCGTGTCGTCCCGGTGCTGTTTCTGCTGGTCGGTTTCGGAATTATCGGCTTTCTTGACGATTATCTGAAGGTAGTGCTGCGGCGATCTGACGGGCTGTACCCGAAGCAGAAGATGCTCGGGCAGATCATCGTGACGACGATCTTCCTCGCGTATATCTGGTTTATGGATAAGTCCTGTCTGGATCTTCTGATCCCGTTTTCGGGAGGAAAGGTGATCTCGGGAAATGTGATGCATATCGTCGCGATCCCGCTGGCCTACTTTGCGATCATCGGCACAGTCAACGGCGTGAACTTCACCGACGGACTCGATGGTCTTGCGACCGGCGTCACGACGATGGTTGCGGTGTTCTACACGGTTGCGTCCCTGATTCTGGGCGGCGGGATCCAGCCGCTGACGGCGGCCGTGACCGGAGCGCTTCTGGGCTTCCTGCTTTTCAACGTCTATCCGGCGAAGGTGTTTATGGGGGACACGGGCTCCCTGGCGCTCGGCGGTTTTGTGGCGGGCTCTGCCTATATGATGAAAATGCCGATTTTTATCATGATCGTTGGTCTGATCTATCTTGTGGAGGTGCTTTCGGTCATCATACAGGTGACCTATTTCAAGAAAACCGGCGGCAAGCGGATATTTAAGATGGCGCCGATCCATCATCATTTTGAGCTGTGCGGCTGGTCGGAGACGCGCGTTGTGACGGTGTTTACTGTAATCACAGCGTTTCTGTGCCTGATCGGCCTGGCCGGAATCGGGTGACGCAGGCTATCCGGGCCTGTGGGAGGCCGGGCAGATGAAAGAAAAATGTGCGGCGATGAGCCGGGAGAAAAAGGAAAGAGGATAACAATGGACTTAAAAGGGAAAAAGATCCTGGTTTTCGGGGCCGGGATCAGCGGCGTAGGCGCGGTAAAGCTTCTGGCCGGGCAGGGCGCGGATATTATCTGGTATGACGGGAACGGGGAACTCGACGAGGCGGAGATTCGCGGGAAGCTTAAGGAGGCGGGCGCAAAGCTGTCGCGAGACAGACTGCGTATTGTGCTCGGGGAGCTTGAGGAGGAGCTGATCAGACAGCTTTCTCTCGTGATCTTAAGTCCCGGTGTGCCGACGGATCTGCCTCTTGTGGAGAAATTTCGCCTGGCCGGGATCCGCATCTGGGGCGAGGTCGAACTGGCCTGGGAGTGCGGAAAAGGAGAGGTACTGGCCGTCACGGGGACGAACGGCAAGACGACGACGACCAGCCTTCTGGGCGAGATCATGCGCGCGTACAAAGACGAGGTGTATGTGGTCGGCAATATCGGCACGTCCTACACAGGCGTCGTATCGCAGATGACAGAGCAGGCGGTCACGGTGGCCGAGATCAGCAGTTTCCAGCTCGAGACGATCGAGACCTTTGCGCCGAGAGTAAGCGCGATCCTGAATATCACGCCGGACCATCTGAACCGGCACCACACGATGGAGGAGTACATAAGGGTCAAGGAGCTGATCACGAAGAACCAGGGAGCGGACGATGTCTGCGTGCTCAACTACGAGGACGAGATTCTGCGCGAATTCGGAAAAAGCCTGAAGACAGGGGTTATATACTTCAGCAGTCTGCATACACTGGAAGAGGGAATTTATCTCGAAAAAGAGGATATCATATATGACAGGGCGGGACAGCGAATCCGTCTGTGCTCCGTGCGGGAGCTGAATCTGGTGGGAAGGCATAATTACGAGAACGTGATGGCCGCCGCTGCGATGGCGCTCGCGTACGGTGTTCCTGCCGATATCGTTCGCAGGGTGATCCGTGAGTTCAAGGCGGTTGAGCACCGCATTGAGTTTGTGAGGGAGCACCGTGGAGTCGTCTACTACAATGATTCCAAGGGGACGAATCCCGACGCGGCGATCAAGGGCATCCAGGCGATGGACCGCCCGACGCTGCTGATCGGCGGGGGTTACGACAAGAATTCCTCCTATGAGGAGTGGATACAGGCGTTTGACGGCAAGGTAAAATATCTGGTACTGATAGGACAGACGAGAGAGAAGATCGCGCAGACGGCCAGAGAATGCGGCTTCGGGGATATCATCCTTGCGGATTCGCTGGAGGAGGCCGTACAGATCTGCGCGGACCGGGCGGTGAGCGGAGATGCCGTTTTGCTGTCGCCGGCCTGCGCGAGCTGGGGCATGTTCCCGAACTACGAGGTGCGGGGCAGGCGCTTTAAGGAACTGGTAAACCAACTGTCATAGGAAGTGGATGCATGCGCGCGAAACAGGGGAAACCGGACGGTTTTCTGCTTGCGGCTGTTCTGTTCCTGACGGTGTTCGGCATGGTTGTGCTTTACAGCATGAGTGCGTACAACGGCCGGGTGCGTTTCGGGGACTCCGCATACTACTTTAAGAAGCAGCTTTTTGCGCTGGCGCTGGGACTGGCGGCGATGTACGGGGTATCCTGCATGGATTATCACGCGCTTCTGAAGCTGTCGGTACCGGCCTATCTGGTATCACTCGCATTGTCCGGAGCGGTGCTGCTGTTCGGCGACGCGTACAATGGCTCCAGACGCTGGCTGTCGATCGGACCGTTGTCGTTTCAGCCGGCGGAATACGCGAAACCGGCGGTGATTTTGCTTCTCGCAGGCTTTGTCAGCCGCATGGACCGCAAAAGGAGCGGCCGAATGATCGCGGCTGTGATGCTCATGGTTCTTCCGATTGTGGGGCTTGTGGGCACAAACAACTTAAGCACGGCGGTCATTATCCTCGGGATTGCCGTACTGATGATTTTTATCTCGAATCCGAGATACCTGCCTTTTCTGTGGATTCTTTTGGCGGGAAGCGGATTCCTGGGGATATTCCTAAGTCTGGAGTCGTATCGTCTGGAGCGGCTGGCGATCTGGCGAAATCCGGAGCTCTATGAGAAAGGATTTCAGACGTTGCAGGGGCTGTATGCGATCGGATCCGGCGGGCTGTTCGGACGAGGCTTAGGCAACAGCCTTCAAAAGCTCGGCTTCGTACCGGAAGCCCAGAATGATATGATATTTTCGGTCATCTGTGAGGAGCTGGGACTCTTCGGGGCGCTCCTTCTGATGCTTCTGTTTTTGCTGTTGCTGTGGCGTTTTATGGTGATCGCCACGCACGCTCCGGATTTGTTTGGCTCGCTGATCGCGGCCGGGATCATGGGGCACATCGCGATCCAGGTCATCCTGAATATCGCGGTGGTCACGAATACGATTCCCAATACTGGGATCACGCTGCCGTTCATCAGCTATGGAGGCACCTCGGTGCTTTTCCTGCTCTCGGAGATGGGGCTTGCCCTCTCGGTGAGCCGCTACAGCAGGACGTGACAGCGGCGTATCCGTAAGCCCCGCAATGACACGGCAGTTGACCTGCACGCAAACACTGGGTGGCGGGGCAGCTGACCTGCCTGTGAGTCACAGAAAGTCATTCTCTGGCATATACTGGGGTATATGGTGTCCGGCGGGGCGCGGGAGCGCTTCCGGCGGAATGGAAAGCCGGGGGATGGATTTGGGCAGTCTTGAGATTACGGGAGGCGTGCCTCTGCACGGCGGGATTCGTATACAGGGTTCCAAAAACGCGGTGCTGCCGATACTGGCGGCCTGCATACTGGGAGAGGGAGTCTGTGTCATAGAGAATTGTCCGCAGATTAAGGATGTGGCGGATACATTGGAGATCATGCGGCATCTGGGATGTCAGATACAGTGCGCAGGCAACACCGTTCAGATTGATGCGTCAGGCGTCAGCACATTTGAGACAGGCGGGGAAGAGGCGGCGAGGATCCGTTCTTCTGTCCTGTTCCTGGGAGCCCTGCTCGGAAGAATGGGAAAAGCCGTGCTGCCGCTCCCGGGAGGCTGCGCGATCGGGGAGCGGCCAATCGACCAGCATATCGCGGCGCTTCGGCAGCTCGGCGCGAGGTTTTATCTGGAAGAGAAAATCACAGCGGACGCAGCCGATTTGCGGGGCGGGCAGGTGTGCCTGGCCATGCCGAGCGTCGGCGCGACCGAGAATGCGATCCTGGCCTCTGTGACGGCACAGGGGGAGACGATCATTTTCCATGCGGCGAGGGAGCCGGAGATCGACGAACTCTGCGAGTTTTTGCGAAGGCGAGGCGCGCAGATCAGCCGCACGCCGGAGGGAGATTTGCGCATCCTGGGCGGCAGAAGGCTCGGCGCGGTGCGCTACCGCATGAAGCCGGACCGGATTGTTGCCGGCACCTATCTGCTCGCGGCAGTCGCCACGAGAGGACAGATTGCGATCAGCGACTTTCCGTGTCAGGAGCTGAATGCTCTGACAACGGTTCTTCGCGACATGGGGGTCTCGACGATCTGCGGTGAGGATCGCATTGAGGTCAGTGCCTTCCGGCCGCTTCGTGCCCTTCCTTATCTGGAGACAGCGCCATATCCTGGGTTTCCGACCGATCTGCAGTCGCCCCTGATGGCGGTATTGTGTCGTGCACGGGGAGAAAGCCAAATCTGTGAGACGATATTTGAAAACAGGTTCCGGACGGTACCTGAGCTGCAAAAGATGGGAGCAAGGATTTGTGCGGAGGGCAGATGCGCAGTTGTAAAGGGAGTTCCGGCGCTCGTGCCGGCCGGTCTTGCGGCGCCGGATCTGCGCGGAGGGGCGGCGTTGGTGATCGCAGCGCTTCAGGCGGATGGGACTTCCGTGATTCGAAATACAGGTTATATCGAGCGAGGATATGAGGATATTTGCAGGGATCTGCGCGCGCTTGGGGCAGAGATCCGGTGGAGCGATAACGGATAAATCAGGCAAGGTTTAAAAGATACGGGGGAAGAAATGGCACAGAACAAACGAACGAGAAGAAAGGTGAGAATTGCGAAAGCAGCAGCTGCACTGACTGTGCTTGGGCTTTTGCTGGTCTTTATCCTTTTGTTCCGAGTCAGAAAAATACAGGTGTACGGCAATGATCATCACTCTTCCGAGGAGATTTCCGCGGGGATACTTGACGATGTGTTTATGAAGAACACCGTATATATGTTGTGGAAATACAGGGACGGAAAGCTGCCGTCGGGTATGCCGTATCTGGAATCCCTGCACATACAGCTGAAGTCGCCGTCGCGGATCGACGTGCACGTGACGGAGAAAAAGCCGGTGGCATATTTTGACAAGGGAGGCTGTGTCTATATTGACCAGGAGGGAACCGTGATCGAGATCACGGACCAGACCTATGACGGAATCCCTATCGTCACGGGGGCAGCCATGGAAGATCCCCTGATCTATCAGAAGCTTCCTGCACAGAGCAGCGCCCAGCTTCGGACCATTCTCAGCCTGACGCAGCTTCTGTCCTATCAGGGTGTGGTTGCCGATGAGATTCGCTTCGGTGAAAACATGGAGATCACGGTTTTTGCAGGCAATATTGAGATACAGCTTGGACAGGATGAATATCTGGAAGAGAAGGTCGCGAATCTTGCGAAAATCCTTCCCCGATTGGATGGGCAGAGCGGAACACTTCATCTGGAAGGCTTTACCGGGCGAAATGAACAGGTGCCGTTCACGCCGTCTGACGCGGTAGATGGATCCGGCGATTCGCAGAGCGGAGATGGAGATTCACAGGAAAACGGTGGGGATGATACCTCCGGTGAGGGCGGACAGGCTGCAGGCGGAGAAGAGCCTGGGGATGGACAGGCCGCGGACGGGGAGAATTCCGCGGATGGTCAGGCCGGCGAGGATGGACAAGCCGACGAAAACGGAGGCGGCACGGTCTATCCGATGGTCTTTAATTCCTCAGGAACGTTGGTTTACAATGTCCATGTCGAGAACGGTACGGTTGTCGACGAGTATGGCAATCCAGTGCCGGGCGTCACGGTCAATGAGAACGGAAATGTTGTGGACGCGTATATGAATGAGTACGATTCGGCGTCCGGAGAGTGGATACAGCCGTAACTTTTTATAAAAAGATACTATTATTTTGAAAATGGGACTTGATAAATCCTGCGAGAACCTATATTATAAAAGCAGTACGGTGGAATAGTGGGGAAGTCTGCAAGTATGCCGCCGGGATAAAGGGGAAGTATAAATAGGGTATCCCCGAGAAATGCTGTTTCGAAGAGGGGTTTGCCCGGTACGAAAAGGAGGAAACACGGTGTTAGAGATTATGTCAAACGAAACGGAATCTGCTGCGAAGATTATAGTGATCGGCGTCGGCGGTGGAGGAAACAACGCGGTCAGCCGAATGGTTGAGGATACGATCGTAGGCGTAGAGTTTATCGGGATCAATACAGATAAGCAGGATCTGCTCCGGTGCAAGGCTCCGACCACGATCCAGATCGGCGAGAAGGTCACGAAGGGTCTCGGCGCCGGCGCGAAGCCGGAGGTAGGCCAGCAGGCAGCCGAGGAGAGCGCTGAGGAGATCCGTCAGGCGATCCAGGGTGCGGACATGGTGTTTGTCACCTGCGGTATGGGTGGCGGCACCGGTACAGGCGCGGCTCCGATCGTTGCGGGCATCGCGAAGGAGATGGGCATCCTGACGGTAGGCGTTGTGACGAAGCCGTTCCGTTTTGAGGCCAAGACACGTATGAATAACGCCCTGATGGGCATTGAGAAGCTCAAGAACAACGTAGATACGCTGATCGTCATTCCGAACGACAAGCTGCTTGAGATCGTAGACCGCCGGACCACGATGCCGGAGGCGTTGAAGAAGGCGGACGAGGTGCTTCAGCAGGCGGTACAGGGCATCACGGATCTGATCAATCTGCCGGCTCTGATCAACCTCGATTTCGCGGACGTGCAGACGGTCATGACCGACAAGGGCATCGCGCATATCGGTATCGGACAGGCCAAGGGCGACGACAAGGCGCTCGAGGCAGTGAAGCAGGCGGTTTCCAGCCCGCTGCTTGAGACCTCGATCGCGGGTGCGACGCATGTGATCATCAATATCTCCGGCGATATTTCCCTGATCGACGCGAACGACGCGGCGAGCTATGTACAGGAGATGGCCGGCGAGAACGCGAACATCATCTTCGGCGCGATGTACGACGATACATACGCGGACGAGGCGAGCATCACCGTGATCGCGACGGGACTTGAGGACGTCAGCGGCAAGAAGCAGGAGAAGTCATCGCGCAGAAGCTCCGCGCCGGATTTCAGCTTCCTTCGCGGAGAGGCGTCACAGACCACGCCGTCCTACAAGGCTCCGACAGTGCAGCTGCGCACCCCGACGGTAGGAACCGGATCGCTGCGCGCTCCGGAGAGCAAGGTGCAGGAGAGAGATATCCAGATCCCGGATTTTCTCAAGAGAAGCTGATCCTGGATAGGTGGACAAGCCCTGTGAGGGCGTAGAGAAGTGAATAAGAAGTGAATGCAAAAATTCGGGCGTCGCGTAAGCGGCGCCCTTTTTCCATCTTAGTCGTCGTAGTGTTCCCAGAAGTCATCGTCTTCGTCGAAATCCTCGTAGCGATTTACGACCTTTACTGTGAAGGTGATCTTTTCCTTTGTCTGGGTGTTCGTGCAGGTGATCTTGGTAGTGCCGGTCTTTTTGGCGAGGAATTCCACTTCGGGACCCTTGGTCAGGGATGATCCGAAACCGATGATTTTTTTATCTGCAATCGTCCACTTCAGGTATTTGCTGCTGACAGAAGTGAGTTTTCTCACCTCAAGATCAAAATCATCGTAAACTTCCTCATATTTGGTCGTACTTCCTTTTGCGGCGATGGTTTTCTTCTTTCCGGAAGACTTCTTTACCTTGATTGTGAAGGTTACCTTCTTACTTGATTTTCCGTTGATGTAGCAGCGCACCTTGGCGGTGCCGGCTTTTTTTGCGATGATATCGATGCTGTCGTCATTTCGGTCATAGTCGTCGAAGCCCACGTATTTCTTGCCGGAAACGATTTTCCAGCGGAGAAAGTCGTCGTTCGCGTAGAGCGGTTTCATGAGAACGCGGAGCTTTTTCTCCTCGCCGACCTTCATGGTCAGGCTCTTCTTGCCGACCGCCGAGATGCTTGTCGGGCGGATCCAGTCATCGTAATCCGCGTGAACCACTGAGCCGAATAAAGTGACAAGCGTTATAGTAAGCAGCAGAAACAACGAGCTCCCTTTTATTTTTATGATGCTTTTTATTTTTTTCATTGTCCTTTCCTCCTTTTCTGTGTTATGGTATTATTATAAACAGTTCCAATAAAAACTGCAATGAAAATCCAACCAAACTTATGTGAAATATTTCTGCCGTACCTCTTCGACCGGCATATCCTGACCGGTCCAGATGCGGAATGCGGCCGCGCCCTGGTAGAGCAGCATGTGCATGCCGTTCAAAGTCCCGTCTTTGGTAGTTAGCGCCATATTTTTTAGGAGCAAAACCAACGTATATCTTTTACAAATGCCCGTATATT
>CANQVT010000067.1 GCA_947627365.1 uncultured Lachnospiraceae bacterium
AAGGAGAACAACGTGTTTGCGGTGGACA
This sequence comes from uncultured Lachnospiraceae bacterium, assembly GCA_947627365.1. Lineage (GTDB taxonomy): Bacteria > Bacillota > Clostridia > Lachnospirales > Lachnospiraceae > Choladousia. The sequence goes on from CANQVT010000067.1 coordinate 29, forward strand.
GGCACATCGGCTCCTGCGGCGTCCGGGTTTTGTGAATTAAACACGAAGACTGCCGCAAGTCTTCACCTTCCGGTGTCAGCCTTTGCGGCAGTTCGTTTCTCTTATTTTTACCCGACCCGAAGCCGGAACTTCCTGGCTTCCTTGTCGTCGTGAACCAGCTCGATCTCCGCTCCAAGGCTGCGCAGCTTCTCGTCAAACTGCTCGTACCCTCGCTGGATGTAGACGATATCGTCGATCGTCGTGATCCCCTCGGCCGCGAGCGCCGCGATCACGAGCGCCGCTCCGGCTCTCAGATCCGGTGCGCAGATCCGCGCCCCCGTGAGCCTCTCCACGCCGGTGATGATCGCCGTGTTGCCCTCCACGCGGGAGACCGCGCCCATACGGGCAAGCTCATCCATGTATTTGAAGCGGTTCTCGAAAATGCTCTCCGTCACAATGCTCGTGCCTTGTGCAATTGAAAGCGCCACACAAATCTGCGGCTGCATATCCGTGGGATAGCCTGGATACGGCGAGGTCTTCACATTCGTGCTGTTCAACCGCTTCGAAGCAACTACACGCACCGCGCTGTCGAACTCCTCCACCTCGCAGCCAATCTCGATCAGCTTCGCTGAGGTCGCCTCGAGATGCTTCGGGATGACGTTCTTCACCATGATATCGCCCTTCGTGGCCGCCGCGGCAAACATGAACGTCCCTGCCTCGATCTGATCCGGAATGATGGAATACTCTGTCCGGTGCAGCTTCGCCACGCCGCGAATACGGATCACGTCCGTGCCTGCGCCTCGGATGTTCGCGCCCATGCTGTTCAGGAAGTTCGCCACATCCACCACGTGAGGCTCACGCGCACAGTTCTCTATGACGGTATAGCCCTCTGCCATCGACGCCGCCATCATGATATTGATCGTTGCACCGACAGAAACCGTGTCCAGATAGATCCTGCTTCCGTGCAGATGTTCCGCCTTCGCGATGATAAATCCGTTGCGGATCGTCACGTTCGCGCCGAGCGCCCGAAATCCCTTCAAATGCAGATCAATCGGCCTGCTGCCGATGTTGCATCCGCCCGGAAGCGGCACCTCCGCCTTCTTGTATTTCCCCAGCAACGCCCCGATCAGATAATAGGAGGCCCTTATTTTCTTGATGTATTCATAATCTACGCTGACTTCCCCAATATGCGCACTGTTCGTCTCGACCGTATGGCTGTCAATGCGGTTCACATTGACCCCGATGCTCTCCATCGCTTCCAGAAGAACATTCGTGTCCCTCACATCCGGCATGTTCTCAATGCGCACAGTATCGTCCGTCATAATCGCGGCCGCGAGAATACCCAGCGCCGCATTCTTCGCGCCGCTGATCTCAACCTCGCCCACAAGCGGATTGCCGCCTCTGACAATATACTGTTCCATACAGGCACCTCTGCAAATATTTATACTTTTTCCCCTTGTTTGCGCCCTGTAGATCTCTGTACCCCTCAGAAACTTACAGCACGGATTTTCCTCCTTAAAGACAGAAAATCATTATAAGTATATCACATCTCCATTATTTGTAAAGAAAAATTAATTTTTTCTTCACTTTTTCCTCACACTGTACCCGAACGAGCCAAGCTTTTCTCCCAGTCCGAAATACTCTCCATGCGAATAAACCATCGGTCTGGCCTCGTTGAGCCGAAACTTTCCGTTCTCGTCCAGGTAGCGCTCGTCGACGTCTACGCCCACAACCTCTGCCACAAACATATGATGCGAGCCGAGCTCCAGCACCTGCGTCGTCCTGCATTCGAGATTTACCGGGCTCTCTTCGATCAGCGGCGCAGCCACATGCACAGACCTGCCGGGCGTCAAGCCCATCTCCTTAAACTTATCAAAATCCCTGCCGGAGCGCACGCCGCACCAGTCCGTGGCGCGCACCAGCTTCTCTGTCGTCAGATTGATCACAAACTCTCCGGTCTCCCGGATAATCTCATACGAATACCGCTCCGGACGCACCGAGATCGACACCATCGCGGGCGAGCTGCAGATTGTCCCCGTCCACGCCAGCGTGATGATATTCGGCTTCTCCCCGGGTCTCTGACAGCTCACCATCACCGCCGGAAGCGGATACAGCATGTTGCCCGGTTTCCAGTTTTGTCTGCCCATTCAAATCTCTCCTTTTCTTAAATCAACGCTTTACGGCTTTGCCCCGATCCGGCAAAAGAGAGCCGCGCATCGCGAATGCATCTCTGAAATTTACAGCGCCGTCATCCGGCTGATCGCCGTCATGAACGACGGCACGAGCTGCTTCTTGCGCGACACTACGCCCGGAAGCTGCGCCCGGTTGTCCTTCACTTCCCGGTCAAACGCTTCCTTCACGAGATGCTCGGAGCCCTTGCCGTAGCACAGAAGCTCCGTCGTCTCCTCAATGATGTTCGTCAACATAAAGAAGACCATATCCGTCTCGCGACTGCCCGGCAGCTTTTCAAGCAGCGGGATCATCCTCTCACGAATGCTGTCCAGCTCTTGCGCGTTCATCGAGGTAATCTGCCCGATGCTGATATTCAGATCTCCAAATTCAAACGTCTTGTAATCCTGGTATAGGATCTCCTCCGGCGTCCGCGAAATCAGGTCGCTTCCCGCCGCAAACATCTGAGGCGCATACGTCTCACACTCGATCCCCGCAATGTCCGCCAAAGCGCGTGCCGCTTCCACATCCATCCCCGTGCAGGTCGGTGAGCGGAACATCAAGGTATCCGACAGGATTGCGCTGCACAGAAGCCCCGCAATCTGCGCCGGGATCCCGACGCCCCGCTCCCGAAACATCTGATAAATGATCGTCCCGGTACATCCAACCGGCTGGTTTCGGAAATAGACCGGTGCCATCGTCTCCAGCGAGCCGAGGCGGTGATGATCGATAATCTCCATAATCTCTGCGTCGAGCACGTTGTCCACAGCCTGCGACACCTCATTGTGGTCGACCAGAATCAACCCTCGCTTGCGAACGCCCAACAGATTTCGTCTGGAAATCATTCCGACAAATTTTCCTTTTTTATCAAGGATCGGGAAATCACGATAGCGCTTCTGCGACATCGTCTCCCGGATATTCTCCGTGTAGTCGTCGAGCCGGAAGGTCATCAGATGTTCCTTTCGCATAAAAAAGTCGACCGGCATGCTCTGGTTGATCAGCCTTGCCACCGCGTAGGTATCGAGCGGCGTGCTGATGATCGTGCAGCCGTGTTCTTCGGCGAGAAGCTTGATCGTCCGCGAGACCGTCGCTCCCAGACAAACAATGATACAGCCGGCCTGCATCTCGATCGCGCAGAGCTGCGACTCATAGCGGTTCCCGAGGATCACCATGTCGTGCTCGTCGATATAATTCTCCATAACATCAGGATTGGCCGCCGCGATCACGACCTTGCCCTTGTCAAAATATCCGTCCGGATCGCCGACGATCATCTCCGCATCCAGCGTCTCCAGAATGTTCCGATAAGGCGTCCTCGCCACCGAGACGATCGCGCTGTCGTACTCCTCCATGTAGGATTTCGCAATGTCGTTGATCGTGATCAGGCCCTCGAGATCATTCTCCCCGTTCGTGATCGGGAGCGTGTACACGTTCTGCGTCGTCATCAGCGTCCAGGCCTTCTTCAGCGAGATGTCGCTGCGCACGCCCGGCACCCTGCGGATCTCCATATCCTTGACGCGCGTGCCGATATTGTCGAGCACGCGGGGCACCTCCGCCCCGAAACGCTCCAACACATATTGTGTCTCTGCGCTGACCTGTCCCGCCCGCGCCGGGACAAAGCGGAAATGCTCCCCATCTGTCTGATTCTTCAAATATGCATAAGAGATCGCGGAGCAGATCGAGTCCGTGTCCGGATTCTTGTGCCCCACGACATACACGGTCCGTGGCTTTGTCGGGTCTCCGCGACCCGCCGCGTCCTTCGCGGCTTCGTCAAAGCTCTGCTTTCTTTCTGTCTTTTGGCCAAACTTTTCCACGCCGTTCTCAGCCGCCTCGTTGCCATTTTCAAGCAGCGACGCCTCTCCGACTGTATTCCCTCCAGATTTCATCGCTTCTGTGTCCAAAGCTGTCTGTCCTCCATCTTTCCCTTCCAGATATTTTCCATTGTTCGCCCGCCACGCCATCGTGTCTGTCAATTCCGATATCACACCTCATATCGCAAAGCAGGATTGCTTGCTCAGGCTTTACAAAGGTACTCCACGCCCGTTTCTGTAACCCTCGCGTAAATCAGGGGCTCCGGCTGCGGCTTCTCATCGGCGATCGTCAGGGATTCCAGGAATTTCTTCTGCGCGCCCGCGAACAACGCCTCATCGGATGCGCGAAGCTCCGCAATCACCTCGTCCGCGCGCACCGCGTCCCCTGTCTTCTTCTTTAAGATAATACCCGCCAGATAGTCGAGCTGATCCTCCTTCGTCTCGCGCCCTGCGCCCAGCATCATCGCCGCATAGCCGATGCCCGCCGTGTCCATCCCGGCGATATAGCCGTTCCGCGGCGCACGCACCTCAGCAGAAAATGGCGCGCTTCCGAGTTTCTCCGGGTGATAGATGCACTCCTCGTCCCCGCCCTGGCAGCGCACCATCGCCGCCAGGCGCCCGAGCGCCTCCCCGGAATCAATCGCCTGCCGCGCGAGCTTCTCGCACTCTTCGCGCGAGCCTTTTCCCGCAAGCGTGAGCATCTCCGTCGCCAGAGCAAGGCATATCTCCGTCAGATCCCCAGCACCCTCGCCGCGCAGCGTTCGCACGGCCTCCTCGACCTCCAGCGCGTTGCCGATCTGATTTCCAAGCGGAATGTCCATATTCGTAATCAGAGCCGCGGTCTTTCTCCCGTTGTGAGCCCCGATTGCCACCATCTTCTGTGCGAGCTTCACAGAATCCTCCACCGTCTTCATGAACGCGCCGCTGCCCGTCTTGACGTCCAGCACGATGCAGTCGCTCCCGGCCGCCAGCTTCTTGCTCATGATGGAAGACGCGATCAGCGGAATACTGTCCACCGTCGCCGTCACATCCCGCAGCGCGTACATCTTCTTGTCCGCGGGTGTCAGGTTCCCGGACTGCCCGGTCACTGTAATCCCGGCCTCTATCGCCGTATGGATAAACTCCTCGCGCGAAAGCTCTGTGCGCATCCCCGGAATCGACTCCATCTTGTCGACGGTGCCGCCCGTGTGTCCGAGCCCGCGCCCCGACATCTTCGCGACATGGCACCCGCAGGCCGCCACGATCGGTCCCACAATCAGCGTCGTCTTATCCCCGACGCCCCCGGTCGAATGCTTGTCGACCTTGACGCCCGGGATCTCAGAGAGATCCATCACATCCCCCGAGTGCGCCATCGCGTCGGTAAGCACCGCGGTCTCATGGTCGCTCATTCCCTGAAAGCAGATCGCCATCATCAAAGCAGACATCTGGTAATCCGGAATCTTCCCGTCCGTGTACTCGCGAACAACCGCCCGTATCTCCTCGTCCGTCAACCCGTCACCGTATCTCTTCTTCAGGATCACATCGTACATCCTCATGTTCATGCCTCCCCTCATCAACTCCATGCAAACTTTTTTGTGCGATGGTTTAAATGAAAAGAAGTGGGAGTTGCCCACTCTTTTTTTATATAATCAAAAATTACTCAGACACATTCAGATCTCCCGGCCCGAAATGCTCCGGCAGCAGTTCTCTCAACCGAAATACCCGATAGTCCTCCGGGCTGCGCGCCAGGATCACCTCAAATAAGTCCCCATCGCAGAACTCCGCCATGACCTGCCGACAGACGCCGCAGGGCGCGCAGTAATCCCCCGACTCCCCCTCATAATTCCCGACCACGACAATCCGGGCGAACTCGCGCACACCCTCGGAGATCGCCTTGAAGAAAGCCGTCCGCTCCGCGCAGTTCGTCGGCGAGTACGCCGCGTTCTCAATATTACAGCCCAAAAAGATCTGTCCGTCCGCCGCTTCGAGCGCCGCCCCTGTCGCGAAATGAGAATACGGGCAATACGCACGGCTCTGCGCCTCATAAGCGAGCCGTATCAGATCTTTGATATGTTCATCCCACGTCATTTCTCTTGTCACTTCCTTACCGTTCTATCCACCTCAGCGCCTGACCTCGTCCCAGAAGCTCGTTCCATCGAGCGCCTCGTCGATTCCGAACATCGCAAGCACGGTCGCCGCGATATCCGCAAAGCTCTTTCGCGTCCCGATGGACACACCCGGCTTCACCGCGTCCCCGTAGATCAGCATCGGCGTGTACTCGCGTGTGTGGTCTGTTCCCGGATATCCAGGGTCACAGCCGTGGTCCGCTGTAATGATCACCACGTCGTCCGAACGCAGCTTCGCCATCATCTCACCGAGCTGTCTATCAAACAGCGTCGCTGCAGCCGCATAGCCGTCGATATCGTTGCGGTGTCCGTACATCATATCGAAATCCACAAGATTCACAAAACACAGTCCCTTAAAATCCAGGTCCATGTGAGCCAGCGTCTTGTTCATACCGTCCTCATTGTTTGAGATCGGCGTCGTGTGCGCGATGCCCTGTCCGGCGAAAATATCGTTGATCTTCCCGATGCCGTAGGTGTCGAAGCCGTGCTTGACAAGGCTCACCGGCATCGTGCGCTTCGGCGGGAGCAGCGAGAAATCGTGGCGATTCCGCGTGCGCTCGAAATTTGGCGCCTGACCGACGAACGGCCGCGCGATCACACGCCCCACCCCGTGCTTTCCGACAAGGATCTTCCTCGCGATCCGGCAGTATTCGTAGAGCGTCTCGAGCGGGACGACCTCCTCGTGCGCCGCGATCTGGAATACACTGTCCGCAGATGTGTAGACGATCAGATCGCCGGTTCTCATGTGCTCCTCCCCGTAGTCGCGAATCACCTCCGTGCCGGAATACGGCTTGTTGCAGAGCACGCCGCGCCCGGTCTGCTCCCGAAACGGCGCGAGCACCTCCTCCGGGAACCCGTCCGGATACACCGGCAGCGGCTCCGGCGAGATCACACCCGCAATCTCCCAGTGTCCGATTGTCGTGTCCTTGCCCATCGAAGACTCCGCCATGCGCCCGTAACTCGCAATTGGCGAGGCCACACCCGGCCGGCAATCTACCCCGTCAATATTGAACAAGCCAAAGCGCTCCATGTTCGGTGTACCGTATTTGTCCGACTTCACAATCGTGCCCAGCGTGTTCGCCCCAACGTCCCCGAACTTCTCCGCATCCGGCAGGTAGCCGATCCCGTAGCTGTCCAATACAATCAGAAATACGCGTCTGATATCCATAGATTAATCCCTCTCCTTACCTTATGAAACACGAAACTGTTTTCCCCTCCCACAGGGATTTCCCTGTCTACGCGATCTCCAATGCGATCTTCACCATATCGTTGAAGCTCGACTGACGCTCCTCGGCCGTCGTCGCCTCGCCGGTAACCATGCTGTCCGAAATCGTGCAGATCGCCAGCGCATTCTTGCCGCAGCGCGCCGCGTTCATGTAGAGCGCCGCCGCCTCCATCTCCACGGCGAGCACGCCCATCTTCTGCCAGAGCTCAGTCGTCCGCTCGTTGTCATTGTAAAATACGTCGGCGGAGAGAATATTGCCGACCTTATAATTGATATTCCCCATCGATTCCACAGTCTCGACTGCCTTCCGAAGCAGCTCGTAGGAAGCGATCGGCGCGTAGGTACCCGGAAGCTGGAACTGGGATGCAAAGTTGGAGTCCGTACACGCGCCCATGCCGATCACCACGTCGCGGATTTTCAGATCCTTGTGCATCGCACCCGCCGTACCGATGCGGATGATATTGTCCACATCATAAAAATGAAAAAGCTCATAGGAATAGATCCCGATCGACGGCATTCCCATGCCGCTCGCCATCACGGACACTTTCTTTCCTTTATATGTACCGGTATGTCCCTGGACACCGCGGACATTGTTCACAAGTACCGCATTCTCCAAAAATGTCTCCGCGATGTATTTCGCCCGAAGCGGATCTCCCGGCATCAAAACTGTCTTCGCGAAATCTCCCTGCTGTGCCGCGATATGCGGAGTTGGTGTCTTACCCATAATTTTTCCCTCCTTCGGAATATATTTGTGTTGAAACGAGCCTGTATTTTCATGTCCTGTCTTCCATTGTACTACAAATGCAATTGAAAAGAAACCAATATTTCGGTGAAATTCCTCTTTTTCTTATCGCTTCTGACGGCAAATTGTTTCGCCGCAGAAGAATGATTATGTGCATTTCAGACAATCAGTTTTTGATTTTAGATTTGTTTTATGTCATTTTCACTATATATTTACAGTTTGTTCATATTTTGTACATATTTGGCTGTTATATTCTAAACAGTTCTTGAGAAGGATTTCTCAAATCAAAGTGATAAATTTTTTCATAATAGCCTCCGGTGTACCAGACGCCGGGGGCACTCCTCACTCTACGCGAAAACAATGAGCCGCGCTTCACCCCTCCTGCAATACCTGTATCTCCAGATAATCAAACGGAATCTCCTCAATAAAACTATCCTGATAAAACCGCGCCTTGCTGTGGCGCTGAAACTGAGACACCGTCACATCGAGCCAGATCGGCTTGCCCAGGTCAAACTCCCGGCAGATTTCCTCCAGCCCGCGAAAGATCTTGTGCGTGCGTGTGTCGCCGCTCTCCTCTTCATACACCGTATCGCGAACCATCCTGTTGTCCTTCCAGATCTTTCCCCACAACCGAAACATGTCGCCCTCCACGTCCTACCATGTCCAGAAGAAAAACGACCCACCAATGGATTGACATGGCAACACTAATTCAAAAACTCATACACCATCTCCGACATCGACGCGATCCGAGAGATCGCCTGATCCTTATTGCTCCAGTCGCTGGAGAGAACCACCAGTATATAATCACAATCCTCCGCGTAGACGACCGCCGCGTCGTTCTCTGTCGTCTCCATCTCTCCGGTCTTATTTCCACAGGTTACTCCGTCCGGAAGCCCTGCCGGAATCTTGTATCTCGTCTGCTGATCCAACATCATCCGCTCGATCTCGTTTGCCTCAGCACGGCTCAGCCAGGCTCTCCGGTAGATATCCTCCAGCAACTTTCCGCAGTCCTTTGCCGATACCTGATTGCTGTGCCCGGCATCCAATATGGTATCTGAATCATTGAAACCGTTATACTCGACCGTCATACTGCTGAAGCCGTATTTCTGAATAAAGGCATCCACCTGCGCAATACCATCCGCATAGCTGGAATCCCCCAGCAAATATAGCAGGCGGTTCGACGCCTCGTTGTCGCTCGCCGTGATCATATTGTTCATCAAAGACACCAGCTCATCTGTGCGCTCCAGCTCCCCGTCCTCAATCGCCTTGTAAACCGTCCCCAGAATGAACAGTTTCATCACGCTGGCCGACTTCATAGGACGGTCATTCACGACAAAGCTCTCGTCCGTCTTCAAATTCTTGACATAGACCGACCAGTCCCCGTCATAGTCGCCGATCCGGTTCTCCACCATCCTCTTCAGCAGGTCAAACGGCGGAGTCTTCCCCGCGCTGACAATCTTATATTTCTTATTTACTGTCTGCCACTGCTGGAAAGACAGCCCGTCCTGATATTCCACAATCTGGCATTCTGCCGATGTCTCGTCTTCCTCTCCCGATCCCGATGTCACTGTCCACAGCTTTGTCGGTATCTCCTCCCTCTGTCCTTCCGGCATCGCCATCGGGATATGAAAATCTACCGGTATCTGGCATATGTTCTCCAGAAGAATCGAAATCCCATTGCCGGAAATTTCCGACCCCCCGCCGTAACTATGTATGCCATTCTGCGCATCCTCATCCTCTGGCATCGCTAATTCCGCCGGCGTCAGCGCTTCACTCTGTCCCTCCGACAAGGCTTCCGTCTCATCCTCGGCACGGGCTGTGCCCGCAGGGTCCGCCTTGGCATCCCCTCCAAAGAACAGCGACACTTCCCGTGTAAGCTCACGATCACTCAAAAACAGAAGAAAAAAGACAGTCAGCCCTATGAACAGTATCTTGAATATCAGCAGTATATTCTTATCTCTGATTTTCTCAATAAAGTCTCTCATGCTTCTCCTCGCAAAATCTTTGCTGAATCTTTCGTATGTGTTTTTATCATATCATAAAAAAAAGGATATGGCACTCTTTTTTTCCGCCAATCTCTCATACATTTTACATATTAAAACCAGAAAAAGACAAGGAGGCCATATTATGACAGAAACGGCAAAGGCAACAGGGCTGATCCACATCTACTGCGGCAACGGAAAGGGCAAGACCACCACAGGCATGGGGCTATGCGCGCGGGCAGCCGGATACGGGCATCGCGTACTAATTTACCAATTCATGAAGGACAATTCAACGAGTGAACGCAAGGTGCTCGGGCTCTCGAAAAACATCACGCTTGTGGATGGGCTTCCCGAAGAAAAATTCAGCTTCCAGATGACCCCGGAAGAAAAGGAAGAGCGTAGAACCTACTATGCCGCACAGCTTCAAGCCGTGGCCCGGAAGGCCTGCAAGGAGCATTATGATGTACTGTTCTTAGATGAGGTCATCTACACGATCCGCGCCGGGCTGCTCGACGAATCTCTCGTTCTGGACTTTTTGAGAAAAAAGCCGGAAACTCTCGAGGTCATTCTGACCGGACAAGATCCGAGTCCGGCACTCATTGAGGCCGCCGATTATGTATCAGAAATCCACAAGATCAAGCACCCCTTCGACAACGGCATTCCCGCCCGTGACGGGATCGAGCGTTGAGCCAAACGGCAAAATGTCCCGAAGGGAAACCACAGATACCCTTATCTGCAGCCGCCTTTCGGGACATTTTTTACCTAATGCCTGTCTTCATTTAGGAGAAGAAATCCAGATACCGATTTTCTTTTCCAAAGATATAATTGTACTCCAGAATGTTATAATCGTTCACCATCTCAAAATACGGCGATTCCTCGTCGTCCAGCGTGTAGAACTCTCCGTCCTTCGTCCAGTAGCCGCCAGCCGCGAGCACCGGGATCTCCTCACTCAGATCCAGCAGATACTTTTGATACCCGGTCATCGGCAAATCCAATCGATCCGCCAACACGCTGTACAGATAATTGAGACTCGTCTTTTCGATTGTCTCCTCCTCGATGTCATAGTTCGCCCATGCGACAAACGGAATCTTATATTTTTCCATCAGCTCCTCCGGCGTGAGCTCCTCCTCATTGCCAATCAGATACTCATAGGTATTCTCGCCAAGGTTCGGCTGATGATCTCCGAACATGATGATCACCGTCGGGTCGTCCTGTTTGGAGAAGTAATTGACCAGCTTCTCAAATGCCTCATCCGACGCCTTTACAAGATTTGCGTAAACCTGCGTCTTTTCCCAATCGACGCCCGGCGTCCGGATTTTGATCGAATTGTCCAGGTTTCTCGTGTTCGACATCGAATATCCGCCGTGATCCTGCACCGTGACATTGTAGCTGAACAGAGGCGCATCCGTCCGCGCATCGTTTTTCTCATACTCAAGTATGATGCGGTTCACAAGCTCCTCGTCCGAGATGAAATTGCGGATATACTTCGGAGACGTGAAGTTGACCCGCGCGTAATACTTGTCAAACCCGATCTGCGGGTAGACGATGTTCCTGCGGTAATTTGTCCCGCGATACGGGTGGATGGCTAGCGTATAATAACCCTCCGCTTTGAGCTCCGACGCCAGAGACGGCATCGCCCCGCGCACGAACAGATGGAAGCCAACCGAAGACGGCGGCAGGAAGCCCATCGTATTTCCGGTCAAAAATTCATATTCCGAATTCGGCGTGTTCGCGCCGAAGATCGACGCGTAGGCTGTACCTTTGATCGTGTTCTCACTGAGGCTGCGAAGGAAGGGCATGTAGTCCTCCGAAAACTCCAATCCCTTGCCGATATCAGAATAGTCAGCAAGCGACTCGTTCATGAGCACAATGACATTTGGCGTCTGATCCCCGGACACAGCTTTTGTCTCCGCGTCCCCCAGATGAGTCGGCCCGCCGGCAACTCTCTTAGCCGCTTTATCAGACGTGCCTTCCTCGCCATTCGTCTCGGTATCCGCTTCAGTGTCTGTCCCGTTTCCTGCCTCATCTTTTTCGCCGACATAGTCCGCCGCAATCTCATGCACCTTCTCCACCGAATAGCCCTCCGGCTTATCGACCGCCAGATAGAAGCAGGTACACAGCGTCGTAAAGATCATGTCAAACTGTTTGTAACGCAGCTGGTGCGTGTATCCCTCCGAGCGGATGTCGTGATCCTGCAGGAATGAAGTCTTGCAGCAGATATGGTAGAAGGTTGCCGCGCACACGATCCAGATCGCGAGAAGCGAGACGCGCTGTTTCCAGTAAAACAATTTAAACCTGCGAAGCTTCAGGCTGACCACACAGATCGTGAAGGTCAGGAACGCCTCCATGAATATGTACCAGTCGATTGTATATTGATAGCCGTTCGACACCGTCAGCGCCGTCCCGATGGAGAAGATGTCTCCGCCCGAAATCGCCATGCCGCGAAACTCGATGACAAAGCAGTTGAAAATCCCGAGCAGACCGATCGGCACCGCCAACAAGATCGCCGTGACGCGAATGCTTCCCGTGACGACCAGGAAGATGAGCAGCATCCCAAACAAAAACCAGAACGTAAAGAACAGCGCGATTTTGTCGAGCTCGAAAAACTTGATCTTGAACTTTGTCGCGTTCAGGTACAAAAGGGAAAAATACACTGCGAACGGTACCAACGCGCACCATGTCCAGCTTAGTCTCCGATTCATCCTGTCGGACAGGCGGTTCGGGACAAGGCAGAGCGTGATCAGGGCCGTCGAAACCACGATCATAAACCACGTCCTCGGGCTCGTGAACAGCGTCACGAGATCGTTCTCCCCATAGTAGGAGGGATGCGCGCAGTACCACAGCAGCATAGCGGCATAACCGGCCGCTCCGATTCCTCTCCCGGCAATCCTGAGAACCCGTGCGGCCTTATCCTTAAGCCCTCCCGGCGTCTCCGTGTTCTGATTTGTGCTGTCATTCTCCGTGTGCTGAAGCTCTTCATTGCGCTTCTTTGCACTTTGTTTCTCTGTCTTTTGATTTTTCGTATCTTGATTCTTTTTCTCTTCCGGCGTGTTCTTCCGGCTCTTTATTTCCGGCATACGTTTCTCTCTTTTCCATTCATAAAATCATTTAAATTCAGCCAGACCTCGTCCAGCAGGCGCGTCCGCGCCTCCACCGCTGCCCACGCGATGTGCGGCGTGATCAGGAGCCGGTCACTGTCCGAAAGCTTTCGAAGCGGACAGTCTTTGTCCATCGGCTCCTTCTCCAGCACGTCCAGTCCGGCTGCCGCGATCTTCTCCTTGCGCAGGGCCTTGCATAGATCCTCCTCGTCCACAATCGGCCCACGCGCCATGTTGAGAAAGATCGCGCTCTCCTTCATCTTACAGAAAGCGTCATAGTCCATCATATGATGCGTCTTCTCCGTCAGCGGCGTGTGCACCGATACAATATCGGAGGTGCCAAGCAGAGTTTCGAAATCCACCTGCTCATAGTCCGTGTTCGTGTTCTTTCCGGACGGCGAACAATAGATCACCCGACAGCCAAAGACCTGCGCGATCTGCGCGACTCTCTTCCCGATCGCTCCGAGTCCGATAATACCCCAGGTCTTCCCCGCAAGCTCCGTAAAGCGGCGATCCATATGGCAGAACGACTTGCTGTGGCAGTAATCGCCGGACTTCACATAGTCGTCGTAATAGCGCAGATGCTCCAGCAGATAGAGCGCCATCGCGAAAGTATGCTGCGCCACGACGTCCGTGGAATACCCGGCCACATTCGTGACCGTAATCCCGCGCTTTTTCATAAAGTCGAAGTCAATATTGTTCGTGCCGGTCGCCGTGACGCCGACATACTTTAAAAACTGCGCGCCGCCAAGCGTCTTCTCGTTCATCGGCAGCTTGTTGACGAACACGGCGTCCGCCTGCGCCACACGCTCCGGGATTAACTCCTCTGGAGTCTCCCCATGCACCGTGACCTCGCCCAGCTCGAAAAAGCGGTCGAAGCGCATGTCCTCGCCGAGATTGTCCGCTTCCAGAAATACGATGTTCATCCGTCGTCTCCCTTCCGTATCTGATATCATATTATGCATAAAAAGTTCCAATCAGAAACGACACAAGGATGCCGTGGGCAGAACTTCTCCGCCCGCAGCATCCCACACGTTTTGTCATCCCTTACAGCCCTGTCTATGAGCCTTCGGCAGCCGCAGTATCACACGCTCCTGCCGTTTCCTGTTCCTTGCTCTAAGCTTTTTTCGACCGACTCTACAGTCTCTTCAGCAGCTCTTCTCTCTCTTTCTCGTAACCCGGCTTGCCCAGGAGTGCAAACATATTTTTCTTGTAGCTCTCCACGCCCGGCTGATTGAACGGGTTCACGCCCAGTACATATCCGCTCACGCCGCACGCGAACTCGAAGAAGTAGAACAGTTCGCCCAGGAAGAACTCGTCCTGCTTCGGAATGTTCACGATCAGATTCGGAACATTGCCGTCCGTGTGCGCGAGGATTGTCCCGTTCATCGCACTCTTATTCACAAAATCCACGGTCTTGCCCGCCAGATAATTCAGTCCGTCGAGATCCACCGGCTCCTCGCCGATCGTGAGCTCGCATCTGGATTCCTCTACATTCATCACTGTCTCGAAGAGTGTACGGCTGCCGTCCTGGATAAACTGACC
>CANQVT010000068.1 GCA_947627365.1 uncultured Lachnospiraceae bacterium
AAATCTACTGCAACAGCTTTAATTTTTCGATCGGTTAACGCCATTTTTTAATGTCTGATACCAAAGTCAAGTTTTATTCTAACGCCTTTGGGGATATCTGTCAATTTCATTTTTCTGTTTTTCACAAAAAACCGCAATGCAGATTCATAAATTTGAGTAAATTGTCCATGCCTCACTGCCGTTCATAGTATGCAAGTCCGTCATCCGGCTCAAAATAAGTCCGGATAAAGCCTTGTTTTGACACAACGACAAACTCGTTCGTATCCTCAAGGTAATAAATGTCGTCTCCGTCCTCCGCCTCCAGCTTGTGAAGCGCGTCCGGAGACGCGATCACGCGGTTCGCTCCTGCCACGTAGGCGTCCTCATCCTCAAAGCCCATCTCGATCCCATGCCGTTCAAAATGGTCCTTCAACTGTTCCTGCGTGCGGAATGTATACGAAATCTCCTGGCTGTCCTCCTGCTTTTGCTGCTGTGTTTCCGGATCCTTTGACGGCTTCTGCTCCTGTGTCTGCGTCGTCTGCCCTGGTACCTGCTGACTGCTTTGGTCGGCTGGCCGCGTGCCAGTCCAGACCCCGAATCCGACCACCGCCGCGCAGATCAGCACCGCCAGCGTCGTCGGAACCCTGTTTTTTCGCAGCTTTTTGTACAGCTTCTGCGCATCCTGGATACTGTCCGTATTGTTTCTCTGATCTCTTTTTTGATAATTGCCGTTCTTTCCGCCCATCTTTCTCTGTTCTCCTCCCATTTCCCGTGTTATACCCGATCTGCTCCGCTTATTCTGTCCTGGTTCTGTCAGAGCCACGACGGTCTGCTGCCGGCTGGTCTTCGTTTCCGGCTGCCTCTGCGTCAAGCGGCAAGCCGGAAAGCACCCTGAGAAAGGCCGGCCGCTCCTCCCCCATCCCTGCGGAACAGAGGTCCTCTTCTGCATTGGACTTTTCTGTTCTGCCCTCGATCACCAGCTCGCAGATATAGCCATGTGCATTCGGCACCTGCCAGTCAAAATAGTCCCTGTGCGGTCTGGAAAAGCGATCGAGGATCGCCATGATCGTCCCGCCATGTACCACAAACGCCGCGGAATCGGCGCCTTGTCTGAGCGCCCTTCGACAGCATTCCTCAAACGCCGCACAGCACCTGTCCGAGAATGTATCCCGGCTCTCTCCTCCGGGGAACGCCAGGGTACCGCCGCTGTCGATCCATGCCTGATACCGTCTGTCTCCGCACAGCTCCCGGTAATTCCTGTACTCGAATTCCCCGAATGCACATTCTCTCAGATCGGTGCATAGCTCCGGATCCAGCTTCGGAAAAAGGATCTGCGACGTCTGTAGGCAGCGCTTCATCCCGCTTGCAAACACACAGTCCGGCGCAGGATATCGTCCGCGCATAGCAAGGAGCTTCTGAATCGCCTCTTCTGTCAATTCATCATCCGTAACGCCGATGTAGCGGTGTTCCCGATTTCCGGCAGTCTCCCCGTGCCGCAGGAGATATATCCGCATGCCGGCCTCCTCCTTCCTCTTCCCACTGTCTTACCTTCTCACTGTCTTACCGTCTCTGTCTTACTGTATTACCGTCCTACCGTTTCATTCTTTCCGTACAGCTTTCTTATCTCGCTCTTTCCGTCCGGGTCGCCTGTTTCGACCTTTCTGTCAGACCCTACTATAGCAGAAAGTCGGACGTGTGCCAATCAATTTTTGCAGATGATCTTTATCTCAATATCCTCTGTCTGTATTCGTCACTGTCGTGCCCGTCTCTGAAACTCTGTCGCATGCTTCCGGTACCAGAGCGGCATGTTGTTGCGCTGGCATTCGCTGTTTCTGCGCGCTTCGATCGCAATGCTCTCGAAAAATTCTCTCCACAGATCCGTGTAAATATCCTCTTCCTCCTCCGTTTTGCGCAGCTGCTTCAGCTCCTCCCCTGTAAGACGCGTCATATAATATGCCTGATCCTTCGGATGCACGGCCGCGATCTGCCGGTTGTCGTCGATCATCATCCAGTGTTCCGAGGGCATCCGGTCCGCAAAATGCGCGGCGGAGATCGCCGTCACATTGCACTTCGGCTCGATGTGCGCCACGTAGACCTGGCCGACCTGCGAAAATCTCGTAAATTCCCGGAAATAATTCGCCTCGGTATTCGCCTTGCGGCTCAGCTCGAAGATCCACACGACCTCCGGGCGGGACATCATCTGTGTCAGCTTCCTCCCGCTGGCAAATCCAAGCACCAGAAAACGATAGATCGCGTCCAGCCGGTCCGGCTCAAACGACATGGCCGCAAGGAACACCTGCCGGTATGCCTCATAAGAGATCTTCCGCTGGATCGAGCGGACGACCTTCGCCGCCTTACTGAAATCAGCGTCCACATGCACATACGTACAGAACAAGCCCTGCTGCCAGACCGGCTCAAGCTGCAGCCGCAGATTGTCGTGCCCCAGGCGGCTTGCCCAGGCGTCGTATATACAGGTCATCATCGCCTCAAATGTATCTTCACAGGTAAATACGGTCATCGATCTTCCTTGCTCCTTTCCTTAGGTCTCCTTTCCCTCAGTTTTCTTTCTTTTGCTTCCTTTCTTCCCGCTCTCGCCCGGAACAGGACTTCACGCTCCCAGCTGAAAGTCTTCAAACAGGGACAGCTGCCGGAATCCGGTCTTGCTGCCGTGACGGATCTGCCAGTTCTCCTTCTCGTTCACCCCGATCAGCTGACGCGCGATGTAGCGCTCCTCGATCGGAGTCGGGTACATCATCCTGCCGCCGCAGGTGATGAAATAATGTGCCCTTTTCAGCACCACGCCCATCTTCTTCAGATGCGGAAAATCCAGCTTCCCGTATCTGCGCGACTGAACGATGCGCAGCGCGGACTTCGGCCCGATGCCGGGGATGCGAAGAATCGTGCTGTAATCCGCCGAGTTGATCTCCACGGGAAAGAGCTCAAGATGCCGCAGCGCCCAGTCGCACTTCGGATCCAGCAGCTCATTGAAATCCGGCCGCTCCTCGCTCAGCAGCTCATCCGCGTGAAATCCGTAGAAGCGCAGCAGCCAGTCCGCCTGATACAACCGGTGCTCCCGCAGAAGCGGCGGAGGCGTGCCGAGCGCCGGCAGCGCGCTGTCCTCGTTGAGCGGCACGTAGGCCGAGAAGAAAACGCGCTTCAGATCGTAGGTCTGATACAGATGCTGGGTAGTCTTCAGCAGATGGTAGTCCGTCTCCGGCGTCGCCCCGATGATCATCTGGGTGCTCTGCCCTGCCGGGACGAACGGGCGCTGCAGATCCCGCCGCCGAAGCCCGGCCGGGAGTGAGAAGCTCTCCCGCCCGGCATTGACCGGCTGGCTTCCTCTTACGACCAAATCCTCCGCAGGCATCTGCGCTTTCAGCGGGCGCGCATCGCCGACGAATCCGCTCTGATCCGCCCGCTCCCCGATCCGCCCGCCTGCCCCGGAGAAGATGCCTCCTCCGAGCCGCTGTGTCGACCTGCTCCGCTCCATCTGCGCGCTCTTCCCGATCGCCAGCCGATGCTCTGCGATCGTATCGCTCACCATCCGCATCGGCCGCAGGATCGCCTTGTGCGTCTTGTTCGGGGCAAGCTTCCTCAGGCTCTCCCCGGTCGGGAGCTCCAGATTCACGCTCATGCGGTCCGCCAGATATCCGGCCGCCGCCAGCAGCTCGTCCGGCGCGCCCGGAATCGCCTTCACATGGATGTAACCGTTGAAGCGGTATTCATTCCGCAGCAAATACAATGCCTCGCAGATGCGCTCCATCGTATAGGCCGGGCTCTTCCACACGCCGGAGCTCAGGAAAAGTCCCTCGATGTAATTCCTCTTGTAGAATTCGACCGTCAGCTCACAGACCTCCCTCGGAGTAAAGGCTGCGCGCAGCGTATCGTTCGAGACGCGGTTAAGGCAATATTTGCAGTCATAAATGCAATGATTCGTCAACAGGATCTTCAGCAGCGAAATACACCGGCCGTCCGCGGCAAAGCTGTGGCAGATCCCGGCCGCCACGGAATTCCCCAGATATCCCTCCCTGCCGCGCCTGTCCACTCCGCTCGACGTGCACGCCACATCATACTTCGCCGCATCCGCCAGGATATGCAGCTTCTCCTGAAGCGTCAGCCCGGATCTGATTTCCATGTTTCTCCCCTCCCTCTGCTGTCGCTTTGTCCTCTCCGGCAATGTCTTACCATCGGAAAACAAAAAAGCGAAAACAGAACATATGTTCTCTTTTTCTTGATTATAGAACATATGTTCTCTTTTCGCAAGAGTTTTTTCTAAAATTGTATGCAAAACTGAATTCCGTTTCGCAGAAGCTCTATTCTACAGACTACCCTCAAGCCCTACTACAACCTACCCCCAAGCACCGCTACAGCCTGCTCTCGAGCACCAGCCTCTGTGTCTTCATCCCAATCGCCTCGTAAAACGCGAGGGCCGATCGGTTAAATTCCCATACCATCAGCTCCATTCCCGAAGCGCCCTGCTCCTTCGCCCGACGTCCGGTCTCCTCGTACAGCACCGTGGCCACGCCACGCCTGCGCGCCGTCTCGTCGACATACAGCGCCTCTATGTACGCGACTTTTCTTTCGGAATTTCCATGGAAAGTCTTCGGCTCCCGAATCGCGGCCAGGCAGATCCCGACGACCTTCCCTTCCTCCTCCGCCGCAAGCGCAATGCACTGCCCGCACGCGACGATCGCTTCAAAATCATCCCGCGAATACACATGCTCCGTCTGCGCGTACTGATCCGGCCGCGCGTCCACATGCATCCTGTGGAGGCGGCGCATTCTCTCATCCACGGCTTCATAATCCAGCGGCGTCATTGCCCTGATCTTTATATTTCCCTTCTTCATATTCATCTCCATTCCGCCACCTTTCGTTTTGGCACTGTGATCAATTCTCTCCAGAAGTCCCGAAAATCCCCCAGCTTTTCGTCCTGCGCAGATAATAAAGGATGAACAGCGCGGCCGTGCAACCCCAGGAGATCGGATAATTCAGCACGATCGTCTGCAGCGACGGCCGCAGCGGGACGATCAGGAAAATCCACGCGATGCGGAAAAGACAGACGCCGAACATCGTCAGCAGCATCGGCAGGATCACGTCTCCCACCGCCCGCAGCGCACCGGAAAAGATCTCAACAAAGCTGAACACAAAGTAGCAGGGGGCGATCACGCCCATCACCTCCGTGCCGATCCGGACCACGTCCGCGTCCCGCGTGAAGATACCGAACAAAGGCCCGCGGAAGGTCAGAAGCAGCGCGCTGATCCCCAGCGAAAACAGCTGGTGCATGCCAAGACAGATCCAGACGCCCTTCTTCATCCGGTCAAAACGGTGCGCCCCATAGTTCTGTCCGACAAAGGTCGTGATTGAGATGCCGAACGCGCCGTTGATCATCCAGAAGACTGCGTCAAGCTTTCCTTCCGCGGCCCACGCTGCCGTCGCGTCCGTGCCGAACGCGTTGATCGCCGTCTGGATGATGATGTTCGACAGACTGTACATGACCGACTGGACGCCGCCCGGAAGTCCGATGAAAAGCTGCGACTTCAGGCTGTTCCCGCGGAATGCGATCCCTCCAAGCTCCAGCCGGTAGATGTCGTCCGAATTCATCAGCGCTCTCGTCACCAGGAATGCGCTGAACACCTGCGAGATCGCGGTCGCGATCGCGACGCCGCCGACGCCGAGCCTCAGGACGACCACCATGAGAAGATCCAGCACGATATTGAGCAGGCAGCAGGCGATCAGGTAATAGAGCGGCCGCTTCGAGTCGCCGAGCGAGCGCAGGATGCCCGAGCCGATGTTGTAGATGAACACAAAGACAATGCTGGCAAAATAAATCCGCAGATACAGCGTCGAGCCCGCCATCAGCTCTTCCGGCGTGTTCATAAGCCGCAGCATCACAGGCGCGAGCCAGATGCCGAGCACCGTGGCGACAATCCCTCCGACGATCGAGAACGCGTACGCCGTGTGGAGCGCGTCGTTCAGATTCTTCTCATCGTTCGCGCCGTAATAGCGCGCCACGATCACGCCCGCGCCCGCCGAAAGACCCGTAAAAAAGCCGACGACAAGGTTGACCGTCTGTCCGGAGGAGCCGCCCACGCTCGCGAGCGCCTGCTTCCCGACAAAGCGGCCGACGATCACCATGTCCACGGTATTGTAGAGCTGCTGAAAAAAAGTCCCCAGCAAAATGGGAAAGAAAAAAGCAAGAAGCTGCTTCCAGATCACGCCCTCAGTAATCTGATGTCCCGCACTTTTTGCTCTCTGCATAAATATTTCCTCCGTTCTCTTCCCGGTAATTTCTCATATCCTCATTTGCCGTTTCCAGTCCTGAACAATTTATTCATACGTCCTCTCCCCGATTTCGGCTTCACCCGGGTACGGAACATCCTTACATAAAAGAAAATTTTTGTCAATCACTTTCTAAAAATTTCTATAAAACCGCAAGCACCGCCGCCTTCACGATCCCGAGCACCATGAGCGACAGCACCGACGCGGCTGTCATCATCCGGTTCACCCGCTCGATATCTTCAAGCTCGATCGGGCGCAGGTCGTCCCCGATGAACGGCTTCTTGTGAAGCTTCCCGAAATACCACGCGTCGCCTGCGAGCCGCACATGCAGCGCCCCGGCCGCTGCCGCCTCCGTCTGCGCGGAATTCGGACTCGCATGGTTCCTTCGGTCCCTTTTCCAGATCCTCCACGCCGTTCTGCCGTCCTGCCCGGTCAGATACGCCCCCAGGATCAGAAACAGCGCCGCAAGCCGCGCCGGAATATAATTCACAATGTCGTCCAGCCTTGCGGCGATCCGCCCGAAATACAGATAACGGTCGTTCTTGTAGCCGACCATCGAATCCATCGTGTTGACGCTTTTGTACGCGAAGCCGAGTACGCCGCCGCCGATCATCATGTACAGCATCGGCGCAAACACGCCGTCCGAAAAATTTTCCGCGACCGTCTCGACCGCCGCCCGGATCACACCGGGCTCGTCCAGCACCTGCGTATCGCGCCCGACGATGCGCGCCACCGCCCTCTGCCCTGCCTCAAGCCCCTCCTCGCGCAGAGCCCGCGCCACATTTGCGCTCTCCCTGCGCAGCGTCTTCACCGCAAACAGAAAAAAACACATCACGGCTTCAAGAGCCACACCAAACCAGAAATTCAGACGATATGCCGCGCACAGCAAAAACGCCGGAATCCCGGCAGAGCTCAAAATCACAAGCATCGCCATAGCTCCGCCGCCGACAAGTTCTCCGGTCTTCGTCTTCGGCAGACAGTTCCGGATCTGTTTTTCCAGCCATGCGATCAGATTTCCGATCAGACAGATCGGATGAAGCGCCGTCTGCGGATCGCCAAAGACCGCGTCCGCCAGAAAGCCAAACACCACCGCGAGCAATGAGCCCGCCGCATACTTCCACATATCATTTCCTCACATAATTTCATCGTAATAATCGAACAATTTACTGGCCTATCTACAATCCTAATTCTGCATGAAAATTGACAAGCGAGGACTCCCTGTATAAAGGTTCCTTCTCATTACGTTTTTTTCTGGCAGCTTTTATGTAGCCATTCAAATAGATACAAAATTCTTTCTGAATTTTTTCATAATCAGTCTTAATCCGTCTGTACTGTGATTCCGGGATTTTACGTTGTGTCTGCAGTTCTATGTATTTTTCATCATTTACGATTAATGCATACCTGTAATCCAATCCTGCATCTGTCCTGCTTGCAGACGGAACGGCATGACCAATCCTCCCAAATTTTCTGACTTCACCACCAAGATGGTTTCGCAAAGGAACATAATACTTATTTCCATCCAATGCTATTTTTACACAGAGATGTGTCCTATGGGACTGCTTTCCTGTATTCCCGGTATCCAGCATTTTAACAAAATGTCTGCGTTCCTTGAAATAGCTTTCCCGTATATAGCATAAAACAACTTCCATGCTTTCCTCCGTACGAAAAAAGGGAACTTATCCGGTTCCCTTCCCTACAATATCTTCAGCTTTTTTTAGACAGGTGCATCTGACGAACCCCTCACAATTTCTTCAGTTTTTATTTAGCCGGGTACTTCTGACAAACACCCCATAGAAGTTCTCACTTCTAACATCATATTATATGCAAATAACTGAAATGTCAACATCAATCCTGTAAATTTTTGCCCTGTTCGTCACGCAATTCTCTTCAGCACCACATCCGCCGCCACGATCGCAAGCGGCATCACAAGCTCGCACACCGAGAGAAAACAACCCGCCAGATCTCCGTTGATCCCGCCGAAGTATTTCATCGCCATATGATGATACCACAGAAAAGTCAGCAGCGCCCCCACAAGAGCCGCCGCCGCAAAGACAGGCTGCAAGGCAAACATCGCGACTGCACAGACCGCCAGATAAACCAGACTGGTCGCCTGTATGACGCGCGTCTGCGCATTTTTTGAAAATCCTGACACGGTTCCCTCCGCCGAAGCTTTCGGAAAGGTCACGACCGAAACCGCGCTGAGCGAGCGCGAAACGACAAATGAAAAAACATACGTCCGCACAATTTCCCCCGCGACCATGTCAAGCGCCGCGTACATCAGAAAAAAATAAGCGGCGCACGCGATCACCGCAAACGCCCCCGCATGGGAATCCTTGAGGATCTCCAGCCGTTTCTCGCGCGGTCTCCACGAGCTCATCGCGTCCGCCGTATCAAGCAGCCCGTCCAGATGGATTCCCCCGCTGACCGCAAGCGGGATCAGCATCAGCACAACATTGCGCAGCGGCGCGTGAAGACCCAGGGATCCGGCCAGCGCGTCCCAGCCGAGGCAGAGCGCCCCGATCACCGCGCCGATCCACGGAAAGAAGCACATGACATATTTCGTATTCTCCTCCGTCCAGTCGCACTGTGCGGCCGGAAGCCTGGAGTACATCGAAAATGCGATATTCAGGCTGTTCCACAAACGTTTCATCTCTCAAGTCTCCGCATCCTCATCGTCAGTATATCCTTTTACGGCCCAGACAGTCTGCACTTCGTCCCGGCCTAAGCAGTGCTCAGTTCAATCCGTCTGCCCTTCTTCCCTTCGGATCCCCCGCAGAAAATCCGCCGAATGTGGATTCTTCGGATTCGCGAAAAATTCCTCGGCCGTGTTCTCCTCCACGACCAGTCCGTCCTCCATGAACACGACGCGGTCCGCCACCCTACGGGCGAACTCCATCTCGTGCGTAACCACGATCATCGTCGTCCCCTCGTCCGCGAGGCGCTTCATAACGTCCAACACCTCACCGGTCAGTTTCGGGTCGAGCGCTGAGGTCGGCTCGTCAAACAAAATCACGCTCGGACTTAAAGCGATCGCGCGCGCAATAGACACTCTCTGCTGCTGACCGCCTGAGAGCTGCGAGGGGTAGGAATCGCTCCACTCGAGCATGCCGACCTTCTCAAGCGCTTTCCTCCCGATGGCTTCGGCCTCCGCTTTCGCCATCTTCCGGCCGACTGTCAGCCCGAGCGTCACATTCGCGAGTGCAGTCTTGTTGGCAAACAGCTGGTAATCCTGAAAAACGAAGCCGATCTTTTTGCGGTAGCGCAGGATGTCCTTCCTGGAAATATGATCCGCCCGGAACAGCTCGCCGTCGAACTCGATCTCTCCGCCGTCCGCCGTCGTCAGAAAGCTGACGCAGCGCAGAAGCGTCGTCTTCCCCGAGCCGCTCGGCCCGAGGATCGCGATCACATCGGCCTCGTTTACCTTCAGACTGATATTTTTCAGGACCTCCCGCGGCCCGAAGCTTTTTCGGATATTTCTGAGTTCGATCACAGCTTAACGCTTCCTTTCCAATCTCTTCTCCATCCTGCGCTGCAGCCAGGTCAGGAAGGTACAGAAGATCAGGTAGATCACCCCTGCCTCGCAGTACAACCAGAAATAATCGTAAGTGCGCGCCGCGATCCGCTGCGCCGTCGCCAGGATTTCCACGATCGCCACGCTGTAGGCCAGCGAAGTGTCCTTCACCAGCCCGATCAGGGAGTTGGACAGCGGCGGAAACGCCGTCGTCAAAGCCTGCGGGATGATCACATGCCGCATCGTCTGTGTGAATGTCATTCCCACGCAGTACCCGGCCTCCAGCTGTCCCGGCGGCACCGATTCGATCGCCGCGCGCACCGTCTCGGAGCAGTAAGCCCCGACGCTTAAGGAAAACACAATAACCGCGCAGGGAAAGGCCGGGAGCGTCAGACCGATGCTCGGCAAGCCGAAATAGACGACAAAGAGCTGCACGATCATCGGGGTTCCCCGGATGATCCATACATAGAACCTTGCCGCCTGCTTCAATACCGGTATTTTCGCCACCTGCACCAGAGCCACCGCCAACGCGATGCAAAGGCCGATGGAAAAGGAAAGAAATGTCAATGGAATCGTCACGCGGATTCCCGGAAGCAGAAGCTTCCAGAAGGAATCCACAAGCTCGTTCAGAATTCTTGCATTCATATACCGTCTGTTTCCTTAATTGCGGAATTGCCGCATCCTGAGCATCGTAATATCCTGTTTTCTTTTCAATACATTCCGATGCTCTATGCGGCAATCTCGATATTTTTGTTGCTTTTCAGAAATAAATTTCGGCTTCTGCTGTCCAAACCGCCAGGCGGTCGGAAATCACTCCGCAGCTTCCGTCTCTGCCGGGGTCAGGATCTCGCTCTCGGACTCTGCCTCGCCCTCGTCGTTCGCCGTGACGTCCAGGCCGTTGAAGTACTTCTTCGACACCTCGGCGAGCTCTCCGCTCTCGCGCGCCTGCTCAAGCGCATCGTTGACCGCCTCGATCAGCCTCTCGTTGCCCTTCACCACCGGGACATAGGAGCTCGGCTCCGGATCCGCGTACGCCACGATCTTCACATCCTCCTCCGGATGCTCCTTCATGTAATCATTGAACGCGGTCTCATAGTTCAGCGTGCAGTCCGCGCGCCCGTTGAGCACCTCGGAGATCGACTGCGCCATCGCGTTGACCGGATCCAGTTCCGCGCCGTACTCCTGCGCCATCTGTCCGAAGATGCTGGTGGACTCGTTCGCCGCCGTGAAGCCTGCGAGATCCTCAAAGCTCTTGATGTCCTCATTGTCGCCCTCGACCAGAATGCACCTTCTCGAAAACGCATACGGCTCGGACATATCATATTTCTCTGCGCGCTCGTCCGTGTAGCCGACCTCGTTGACGACCATGTCAATCTGTCCTGCGTCCAGCGCCGCAAAGATCGACGCCCACTCAGTCTCCATATACTGCACATCCACGCCCATGTACTTTGCAATCAGCGCCGCGACCTCCACGTCGAAGCCAACCAGATTGTCGTCCTCATCGTGATAGCTGTTCGGGGAGTATGTGCCCTCCGTGCCGACGATGATATAGCCTCTCTCCATGATCTCGTCGAGACGGTCGCCTTCTTCCGCGCTTGCGCCTGCCGCCGTGAACGACGCCGCCAGCGCCGCCGCTGCCATCACTGCTGCGATTTTCCTGATCTTGAACATGTTGCATCATCCTTCCTTTAATTTTGTAATTGTATTTATAGACCCATTTTATGTCCAGTCGGTCAAAATAGCAATTACTTCTTTCGCATGCCATACCATGCTTTTTACGCATAGCAGACATGCTTTCCTTCTTTTATCTGAATATTTCAGTGCTGTAGCCCTATTTTTCTGTTCAATATTTTCAATCCGCCCTCCGTCTCTCATTCCGGACCCTTTTGGACATCTCGAATCAAACGTTGTTCCAATTCTTTTCAACGCTTCCGTCGATCACTCGCTTAAATCTTCCTTGCATTATGCTTTTCTTCTTTACCGTGTGAGGTAAAGTTCGATCCCCCGCTTCAGCCTGCCAAGCCCGTCCATAACAACCGAACGCGGGCACGCGATGTTCACGCGCAGGAACTGCCGCCCTGCCTCCCCATAGTGGATCCCTGCCGCGACAAACAGCCCGGTCTTCTCCCTGAGAAAACCCGCCAGCTCCTCACTGTCCTGCGTTACCTGCGCGCAGTCCAGCCACAAAAGATAGGTCGCCTCGCGCCGCACCAATTTCACTTGCGGAAGCTCCCGCGCAAGGAATTCGGTCACCGTCCGCTCGTTGAGAGAAATGTATTCCCGCAGTTCGTCGAGCCACGGACCACCCTTTGTAAAAGCCGCCACCGCCGCGTCCACCGCAAACGAATTCGGCTCGGCGACCTCATCCGTATTCAGTCCCCGCCACAGCTTATGCCGCAGGAACGGATCCGGCACGCACACCGCCGCGGTCTGCAGTCCCGCGAGATTGAAGGTCTTGGTCGGCGCGATGCAGCTCACACTGATATTCCTGCAAATCTCCGAGACGGACGCGAACGGGACATAGTCCATGCCCGACGCCGTCAGGTCGCAATGAATCTCGTCGGAGAGCACCGTCACATGGTACTTCGCGCACAGCTCGCCGACATGCGCCAGCTCCTCCCGACTCCAGATCCTGCCGGCCGGGTTCTGCGGATTGCACAGGATCATCAGAGACGTCTGAGGGTCGGCCAGCTTCTCCTCGAGATCAGTGAAATCCATCCCATAATTCCCGCTCTCGTATTTCAGCGGGCTCTCCAGCACCTCGCGTCCATTGTTCAGAATCGAATTGAAGAAAATATTGTAAACCGGCGTCTGGATCAGCACCTTCTCCGCCGGCGTCGTCAGCTTTCGCACCGCGCTCGAGACCGCCGGAATGACGCCCGTGCAGAACATGAGCCAGTCCCGCTCCATCCGGTACCCATGTCGGTCGCGCCACCAGCCGATGTACGCCTCGTACCACTCGTCCGGCATGATCTGATAGCCGAAGACGCCGAACGCCGCGCGCTTTTGGATCGCCTCCTGTATCTCGGGCGCAGTCTCGAAATCCATGTC
The DNA here is from genome assembly GCA_947627365.1 of uncultured Lachnospiraceae bacterium. Taxonomy (GTDB): domain Bacteria; phylum Bacillota; class Clostridia; order Lachnospirales; family Lachnospiraceae; genus Choladousia. The sequence continues at coordinate 12,821 of CANQVT010000068.1, forward strand.
CGCCACCCACATCGGGAGCTCGTTCTCCTTCACGTCCCATTTCAGGGAGTTCGTATTCCGCCGGTTAATGATTCTATCGAAATCGTAATCCATACGCTTTCCTCCTTATCAGAGATTTCCCAGCCAGGTTTCGAGCAATTCCGCTCACTTCTCCGCCTGCTCCTCTGCCTGACTCTTACGTCCCTTCAGCGCTGCTTCCTTCAGCTCACCCAGCGCCTCGCGGAAATGGCGCGAGGTCACGCCCGGATTGTTACGCAGGATGCTGAGATTGTGATAGCCGAGCCTGTCCATGGCCTGACGGCTGCGATCCTTGAGCACCTCAAAGCGAAGCCGCAGGCTCTCCGACTCCTCACGATAACTGCCAAGCTTCTCCTTGTACTGCTCCAGCTTTCCGAATACAGATTCCAGACGCTCGACTGCCGCGCCCTTCACCTTCAAGCCAAGCTCCGACGCAGTCTGCGGCCTATCGCCCTGCGCGAAAGCCAGGATCGCGTCCGCCCGATGCTGCAAAGTCTCCAGCTTCTGGCGCACGGCCGTCATGCTCGCGAGCACATCCCGCAACTCCAGAGCCGCCTTGAAGGAAAGCGCCATGTCGATCGCCATCACGATCGTGACCGCGTATGTGACCATAAGCGTAAGTCGATACGGCAGGCCGAGCACAAACTGCTCGATCGGCCGATGGATCACATACACCAGAAGAACCGTCAGACAGCCCCAGGCCAGCGTCGAGCCGAGGCAGATCTGCCCCTTATAGTTGAACTTCTTGTCGCTATAGTCCCAGTACCGCACCTTGAACAACGCCTCCATGCACACACCGGTCACATACTCCAGCGCAGTCGCCGCGATACAGCCCGCAAAATACACGAGAACCGGATTTTTCTCCACCGGGATGGAGACAAAGAGCATCAGCACCGCCCCGCTGCCGTACAGAGGCAGGAACGGCCCATGCAGGAAGCCCCGGTTCACCGGATGCTTCTCCTTCAAAGACACATAAGTGCTCTCAAAAATCCATCCGAAAAAACAGTAAGTGTAGAAAAACAGCAGCCACTGTGCCGCGCCGTAATTAAAAACCGCATGTTGCATTATTCCTGTTTCCTTTCGCTATTTCGTATTTTCGATCTGCCGCGCTTTCTCAAGCGGCCTGTCCCTGCCGAAGATGATGCGTCCGCATATAATGCAGATAGGCAAACACGAGCGCTGCCGCCGTCGCCACCCAGCTCACCGGGTACACCATCATCAGCGTAAAGAATGTGCCGGAAGCCCGAAACGCCGTGTACACCCAGCCGATACGGATTCCGCAGACGCCCACGAACGTGAGCACTGCCGGCACCAGCGAATAGCCGTAGCCACGCATTGCGCCGGACATGATCTCCATCACGGCGTTGATCACCTCGGCCGCCAGAATAAAGCGCAGACGAATCATCCCGAGCGAGACAATCTGTGAATCGCCGGTAAAGAGTCCGAGCAGGGGACGTCCAAACGCCAGGATCCCGAGCGACGCTACAAGCGTGACCCCGACGTCCATCGCCAGACTGATGCGCGTGACCTTTCTGCAACGCGGAATGTTCTCCGCGCCGTAATTCTGTCCGACAAAGGTCGTGCAGGCCTGTCCGAACGAGTTGATCAGATAGTAGGCCAGGATTTCAATAATGAACTACCCCGGTGCAAGCACTCAAGTGTCCACTGGACACTTGCCTCACTACGTGAGCGGGGTATCAGTTCGC
>CANQVT010000069.1 GCA_947627365.1 uncultured Lachnospiraceae bacterium
GGGCTTACAGAGGAGGAAGCCTGCCTGGAGGCCAAAAGGCTTGCGGCGCTTCCGGGAAATGTCACGCTGTACGACCGGAACGGGAACGCGGGGCAGCTTCCGGCGTACAATTACTTCTTCCGCTATATGCCGTACGGTCTTCTCGGCTCCGTGATCTGGACGATCAGCCTGATCATGATGGAATATAAACGCAAGGAGATCCGTCGCAGGATGCTGGGTTCTGCCGTATCGTTCCGCACACAGAATCTGGCGGCCTTCGGGGCTTTCCTGACACTGGGATTTGCCGTCTGGCTCGTGTGCGTGCTGTTCGGCGTTTTGTTGTATGGGAGGGAGTTGCTGCCGGACCGGAATTTCGGCTGGTATCTGCTGAACAGCTTCGTTTTCATGCTGGTCGCCCTGTCGCTCGGCTATCTGTGCGGAACCATCTCAAACGGGCCGCAGGCGCTGAACGGGTTCACCAATGTCGTCTCGCTTGGCCTGAGTTTTCTGGGCGGCGTCTTTGTGCCGATCGAGATGCTCGGGAAGGTGGAGATCTTTTCGCAGTTCCTGCCAAGCTACTGGTATACGAGGATCAATGAGATGCTGGGCGGATTCCAGACGGTTGCGGGAGAGCAGCTCGCCCTGGCGGCGAAGGGAATCGGCATACAGCTGATGTTTGCGGCTGCGTGCCTCGCCGTGACTCTGGCGATCCGACGGGTACAGATGCAGGAGAGCTAGACAAATACGGTTTTGGTCTGGCAATTTCCGGCGAGTTGTGCTACAATCCAAGAAAAGTATCGTGTGGGTTGGAGGCGTAGAATGGAAAATCGGGACAGGCAGGCAGATAGGCAGCCGGATATGAAGGAAAAGAAAGAAAAACAGAATACAAAAACACATACACACAGAAGCGAGGAGAAGCGGCAGGACATACAGGAGAAATACGTCGCCTACGTGGGGACCTACACGCATGGGAGCAGCATCGGGATCCATGTCTATGACATCGACATCGAGGCGGGGCACATGACGGAGCGCGAGGTGGTTCCGGTGAACAACGCGTCCCATATGACGAAATCCTACAACGGAAAATATCTGTATTCGATCGCGGACGAGGGCGTCGAGGTGCTGAAGATCCTGCCGGGCGGAAGCCTGGAGCCGATCAACAAGGTCGGCATCGACGGGATGCGCGGCTGCTATCTCTCGACGGACCGAAACGGGCGCTTCCTCTATGTGGGAGGCTATCACGACGGCAAGGTGACGGTCGTGCACACGCACAGGGACGGCAGGCTTGGCTCTGTGATGGACGGGGTCTTCCACAAGGGCATCGGCAGCGTGGCAGAGCGCAATTTCCGCCCGCATGTGAGCTGTGTGATCCCGACGCCGGACGACAAATATCTCTGCGCGGTCGACAATGGCATCGACCAGGTGAAGCTGTACCAGGTCGACGAGCTCACGGGGAAGCTGAATCTCTACGACATTCTCCGCTGCAAGCTGGATTCCGGTCCGAGGCTTTTGACGTTCAGCCTGGACGGGAGATTCGCCTACTTAAACGCGGAGCTGACAAACGAGATCACGGTCTACCGCTATGACGGCTCTGGGAAGTCGCCGGATTTTGATAAGATTCAGGAGATCTCCGTGCTGCGCGATCCCGAGAGCATGGGCAGTGCCTGCTGCGGCATGAAGCTCTCCCCGAGCGGAAAATACCTGTACGCCTCGACGGCGGGAGAGAATACGGTGGCGGTGTTCCAGGTCAATCAGGAGAGCGGTCTGCTCACGCGGCTGTGCGTGCTTCCGATCAGCGGAGACTACCCAAAGGACATCGATGTGCTCCCGGGAGAGAGGACGCTGGTGGTGCTGAACCACGAGACGAATGAGATCCGCTTCTTTACGATTGATTATGACAGGGGGCTGCTCGTCATGAAGGGCAGACCGCTGAAGATTGAGACGCCGAACTGTATCCTGATCTCGAAGTGTGAGGAATGAGTACGGTGGCGAAAGCTGCCCTGAACGGGGGAACACAGGATGAAGGATGAAATGACATGGGGCGATTCGGGGCTTAAGCCTGATGATATCATGCCGTCGATCCTGGAATACTACCAAAGTGGCGACGAGCATTTGGTGGATATAGCAAAGGAGCGGGTTATCACCTTCTATGGCAGATATGTCTGGAAGCTTATTTTGACGGATTATCCGTCTTTTGTGGAAAAATATGGAGATGATCTGTTTCAGCAGGGCGTGGTTGGACTGCTCGAGGCACTGAAGACATACGACGGGACGCACGCGTTCACGACCTGCAGCAAGCCCCTCATCAAGCATGAGGTCTCCGCGTACGTAAGCAGTCTGACGGGCAACGGGACACTTTACTACGCGAAAAACCAGAAGAAGGTCAAGGAGGCAATGTCCTGGCTGGAGCAGAAGGGCGTCGAGGTTACGGTTGAGCATATTTCGCAGCTTACTGGCCTGAGCAGAAAGGTGGTTGCACGCGAGCTGAGCGCGCTGGAGCGCACAAATTTCGTCTATATGGACGGTCTTGAATCGACGGACGCTTTGCGGCCGGCGGAGCCGCAGAAGCCCGTGGACAAGATCGTGGAGGAGAAGATTCTGCGGGAAAAGCTCGCGGAGGGCATCCGGCAGCTGGACGAGGACAAAAAGCTGTTTCTGGCACAATATTTCAGCAAGGAACCGCTGCAGGAGAAAGGAAAGCTGAGCCGTTACATGAGGCGGAAGAAATTCGACGAAATATGCGATGAGCTGAAGCGTGCCATGCGCCGACTATAGCAGGCGAGCAAAATGCCATGCATCTTGTCGTTTGCAATAAGTATGAGATCAGAGAGGGATTCCGATATGGCAGGATCAACCTTTGGAACTGTTTTTAAAATAATGACCTGGGGAGAATCGCACGGGGCGGGCATCGGCGTTGTGATTGACGGCTGTCCGGCAGGTCTGGCGCTTTGCGAAGCGGACATCCAGACATATCTCGACCGGCGCAGGCCCGGGCAGAACCGCTACACGACGGCGCGTGCGGAAGCGGATGCGGTCGAGATCCTCTCGGGAGTCTTTGAGGGAAAGACTACGGGAACACCGATTTCGCTGCTGGTGCGCAATCAGGATCAGCGTTCCCGTGATTACGGAAATATTGCAGAGCTCTATCGTCCGGGGCATGCGGATTACCCTTACGATGTAAAATACGGTTTCCGCGATTACCGTGGCGGCGGGCGCTCCTCCGGGCGCGAGACGATCGGGCGTGTGGCGGCGGGCGCGGTTGCGTTGAAGCTTCTGCAAGAGCTCGGAATCGCTGTGCGCGCATATGTCAGCGCGATCGGGCCGGTGCGCATCGACCGGTCACACTTGGATTTTTCATTCATCGAAAAGAGTCCGGTGGGTATGCCGGATGCGGAGGCGAGCGAGCGTGCCGTCGCACATCTCGAGGAATGCATGCGTGCGCAGGATTCCTGCGGCGGTGTGGTGGAGTGCGTCGCAGAGCATGTGCCGGCGGGCTTAGGAGAGCCGGTCTTCGAAAAGCTTGACGCGAACCTGGCGAAGGCGGTCATGTCGATCGGCGCTGTCAAGGCCGTGGAGATCGGCGATGGCACGCTGGTTTCCGGGTACAGAGGCTCTGAGAACAATGACTGCTACACAGACGGTGAGGATGGCACTCCATGCAAGCATACAAATCACAGCGGCGGTATTTTGGGTGGCATCAGCGACGGAAGTACGATCATCGTACGTGCTTCCTTCAAGCCGACTCCGTCGATCGCACAGCCGCAGAGCATGCTGGGACGGGACGGGAAATGTCACGAGGAGGCGATCCACGGCCGCCATGATCCGATTGTCGTCGCGCGCGCAGCGGTTGTCGTTGAGGCGATGACGGCGCTCACGCTCGCGGATCATTTGCTGCTCGCTGCGACATCCCGCGTGGAAAATCTAAAACGCGTTTACGGGTCTGCGCGATGACGCAGGCCTTTCGACTTTCCTGGGCTTTTCCCTGCTGAACAATGCAATCGACTTTTGTATGAAACGGCATATATTATAGCAGACTATATTTTCTGGAGAAGAATATGGATTATTTCTGCAAGTGCATCGGTTTCGTACACACGATCGAGAAGGGGGATACCTTGTACCTTCTCGGGAAAAAATACAACGTCAGAGTGTCGGCGCTGATCTTCGCAAACCCATACGTCGACGTCTATAATCTCCAGCCTGGTGACCAGCTTTGCATACCAAAGCTGCATTCGGCCGCTTTCTTAAAAAATTCTAAAGAAGCGAAAAACGAAACTCCGCTCGATTGACAAATTGCCCCCGCAAAATTATAATGTTCAAAGATCACTGCGATGCGTGGATATCCTGCCGGAAGGGTTTCGGCGGGCTGTCCTGCGCAATGCCTTGAGAGACTTGATTGAAGCAGAGAAGAGGACAGAATATGGGATTTTTGGATAAAATGGAGCGGAAATATGGAAAGTACGCGATCAGGAACCTGCCTGCCATCATTATCGGTATGTACATCGCAGGGTATGTGATCGCGCTTTTGATGCCGGAGGTACAGGGCTTTCTGACCTTGCATCCGGGGCTGATTGTGCGGGGGCAGGTATGGAGGCTGGTGACCTGGCTTCTGATTCCGCCGGGAGGGCTGGATATCTTTACGATCATCATGCTGTACTTCTATTTTTCCCTCGGGCGGTCGCTGGAGTATACTTGGGGTGCGTTTAAATTTAACGTATATATTTTCTCAGGCATTATCTTTACGATCATCGGAGCGTTTCTGCTCTATTTTGTGGGACACAGATACGGCTATTTCAGCACCTACTATATCAATATGTCGATCTTTCTTGCGTTTGCGCTGACCTACCCGGAGATGGAGGTGCTTCTGTATTTCCTGATCCCGATCAAGATGAAATGGATGGGACTGGTCTACGGGTTTTTCATCGTTCTCTCTCTGGTTCAGGGAGGCTGGGCAGACCGCGTATCGATTGGAATGTCGCTTTTGAATTTCCTGATTTTCTTCCTGATGTCGAGAAATGTCCGACGATATTCTCCGAAGGAAGTGCACAGGAGAAATGAATTCAAGCGCAATGTAAAGAAGGTACAGCCGAAGGGGGCGACGCGGCATAAGTGCGCAGTCTGCGGCAGGACAGAAGAGGATGGGGAACATCTCGAATTCCGCTTCTGCTCCAAGTGTGACGGAAATTATGAATATTGCCAGGACCATCTTTTCACACATCAGCACATCAAAAAGCAGTGACCCGCGTCGCGGCAGATGCAGGCGGCGGATGATATACAGAGGAACAGCATGAAAATTCAGAAGCAAAATCAAAAACAAGATCAAAAACAAGATCAAAAACAAGATCAAAAACAAGATCAAAAACAAAAACAAGGTCAGGATCAGAGACAAGATCCGGAGCAAAATCAGAAACGGAAATTCAGATTTAGCAAGCTTAGGGCTGCGGGAGCGATCATTGTGACCGCAGCCACTTTGCTTGCAGCGGGACTTGCGGTGCAGGGGGAGGGAATGGATATCGCGCTCTTTGCGATGATGCTTCTCTGCGCGGCGGCGATGGATCTGCTGATTCTGCTTCCCATCCGGTTTGGCCGCGTGATATCGGCGATTCTTTGCGTCCTGCTCCCTGCGGCGGCGTTTTTTGCGCTGGAGAATTACACACATGTTCTCTCGGATCTGGAGATACCGATCATTATTTTGAACCTCCTGTTTTTCTATTTTTTGTATGGATTTCTTATGTTTCTGTGCGGGAGCGTGCAGGTCGGGTATCTTGTGGCTACGCTGGTGCCGATGATTTTCGGACTCGCCAATTATTTTGTCGTGAGCTTTCGCGGCTCTCCGATCGTTCCCTGGGATATCTTGTCGATCGGGACGGCGGCCTCGGTGGCGGGCAACTACAGCTTTACGCTTCAGTGGAAGCAGGCCCTCGCGGTACTTCTGTTTTTGTGGATCCTCGTGTTTGCGGGCGGGACAAGCCTCACCCTGCGCAGGGTAAAGCTGCGCATATCCGGCGCGCTGGTGTTTGCGCTTTGCCTGTTTGTCTATCTTTCCGGAATACAGAAGAGCCAGGTGCAGAGCTTTTTTGGCATGGACACGATCCTCTTTACCCCCAATGTGCTCTATCGCAACAACGGTATCGCGGCCGCGTTCCTCGGGAACCTGCGTTTTTTGCACATCGAGGAGCCGAGCGGGTATTCCAAGGCGCGTGTGGAGGAGATTGAGGCGGAGTATATGCAGCAGGACGACGAGACGACGGGCGATTCCGCAACGCCTGAGAGTGGAACGCCCGAAGAGAAGGCAGGACAGACAGACGGGATTCCGGCGAAGAAGCTGAAGACAGAAGTTACTCTGACAGAATGCCCGAATGTGGTCATAATCATGGACGAGGCTTTTTCCGACCTGTCTGTCTGGGGAGACTTTGAGACGAGCGAGGAAGTGATGCCGTTCTTTAAGATGATGCAGGATGAGGCGATCGGCGGTGAGTTGTACGTCTCGGTCAAGGGAGGCAATACAGCGAATACGGAGTTTGAGCTCATGACCGGCGATTCCATGGCTTTTCTGCCGATGGGAAGCATCCCGTATCAGCAGTACATCAACGAGGAGACTCCGTCGCTGGCGAGTCAGCTGAAATCTCTGGGTTACAGCACGACGGCAATCCATCCGTACAATGCCTCCGGCTGGGATCGAAATATCGTCTACGACCTCTTCGGTTTTGATGAGTTTCTGAGTCTGAAGAACTTTGTCAGTCCGCATAAGATGCGCGGCTACGTCAGTGACCGGGCGGCGTTCGACAAGATCATCGAGGTGTATGAGGACAAGGCGGAGGACGAGCGGAAATTCATTTTCTTGGTGACGATGCAGAATCACGGCGGCTACAGCAAGCCGTCGCCGGATTTCACTTCCTATGTGAAGCTGACCGGGGTGGAGCAGAAGACGACGAGCATGCTCGCCACGGAGAAATATTTAACGCTGATGAATGAGACGGATCGAGCTTTGCAGGATTTGCTCTTGTACTTCAAGGAGCAGGAGGAGCCGACGATCGTGCTGATGTTCGGCGATCATCAGCCATCTGATTATATCACGAATGTGATTCAGCGCATCTGCAACGTCAAGGTTGAGGAGACGCTGGACTATGCGCAGCAGGGATATCGGGTGCCTTTCCTGATCTGGAGCAATTACGGGCTCGAGCATCAGTATTACGACGGGATCAGCGTCAATTTTCTCGGCGGGATCTTGATGAAGGCGGCCGGACTGCCGCTCTCAGGATATCAGGAATTCCTGGCGAAGCTGCAGGAGAGCTTCCCTGTCGTGAGTGGAAACGTGTACCGCGACAGCGAAGGAACCTTCTACAGCTACGGGGAGGACGAAGAGAAGGAGAGTGGACTCTTGGATTATAAGACCCTGCAGTACAATCATCTGGTTGACGGGAAACACAGGGACGATTCGTTTTTCGGGACGCAGTGAACTTGCCAACTGACTTTGCATGGAGACTGGGCTTTGCTACATTAACGTATTGACAAGGCAGAGCGCGTTGTGTTAGGATTTCCGCGGAAGCAATGAGCCATGAGCCATGCGAAAACGGTAGAATATGAGTATATGCATGAAGACAGTATCACGGGACAAAGGATCCATAGGGTGGATATTTGCGACCGGGATATAGTGCAGTCGGGGCACGGCTCAGAAAACAAGAATGGAGAGCGATAGGCATGAAAGAGACGTTTGTCACAAAGGAAAAGTTGGAGGAGATCGCGGCACAGTATCCGACCCCGTTCCATCTGTACGATGAGAAGGGCATCCGGGAGAATGTAAAAGAGCTCAATGAGGCTTTTTCCTGGAATAAAGGCTACAAGGAATATTTCGCGGTGAAGGCGACGCCGAATCCGTTTTTGATTAAGATATTGCACGAGTACGGTTGCGGCTGTGACTGCTCCTCCATGACGGAGCTGATGCTTTCCGAGGCGATTGGGATACAGGGGCATGACATTATGTTTTCCTCAAACGACACGCCGGTTGAGGAGTTTAAAAAGGCGGCCGAGCTTGGCGGTATCATCAATCTGGACGATATCACACATATTGAGAAGGTGGAGCAGGCGCTCGGAAGTCTGCCGAAGACGATGTCCTGCCGCTACAATCCGGGCGGACTGTTCAAGATCAGCAACGACATCATGGACAATCCCGGTGACGCGAAGTACGGGATGACGACGGAGCAGATCGAGGAAGCGTTCCGGATCATGAAGAGCAAGGGCGTCGAGGAGTTCGGTATTCACGCGTTTCTCGCCAGCAACACGGTCACGAACGACTACTATCCGCTGCTCGCGAAGGTGCTGTTTGAGCTCGCGGTGAGCCTGAAGGAGAAGACTGGCGCGAAGATCACGTTCATCAATCTCTCTGGCGGCATCGGGATCCCGTACCGTCCGGATCAGGAGAAGAACGATATTCATAAGATAGCGAAGGGCGTCCGCAAGGTATACGAGGAGGTGCTTGTGCCTGCGGGCATGGGCGACGTCGCGCTCTGCACGGAGCTCGGGCGCTACATGCTCGGGCCATATGGCTGTCTCGTGACGCGCGCGATCAATGAGAAGCACACGCACAAGGAGTACATCGGCGTTGACGCCTGTGCGGTCAACCTCATGCGTCCGGCGATGTACGGGGCTTATCATCATATCACGGTGATGGGCAAGGAGGACGAGCCCTGCGATCACATGTACGACGTGACGGGCTCCCTGTGCGAGAACAACGACAAGTTCGCGATCGACCGCATGCTTCCGAAGATCGATATGGGCGATCTTCTCGTCATCCACGACACGGGTGCGCACGGGTTCTCGATGGGCTACAACTACAACGGTAAGCTCCGCTCAGCGGAGATCCTGCTTCACGAGGATGGCAGCGCACAGCTCATCCGCAGGGCGGAGACGCCGCGGGATTACTTTGCGACCTTCGACTTTTGCGATGTGCTGAAAGACATGAAATACTAGGAAGTTTCCGCTCTGCAATGCGGGGACATGCCTGGCGCGACGGCAGGGCGCCGGAAAGCTACAGACCGTAAAATTTTCTTGCAATTATGCGGGAACTGTGTTATCGTATGTTTCGTGCGAACGCACCGCGTTAGCCGCTGTGGCGGAATTGGCAGACGCACTTGACTCAAAATCAAGCGGGTAACACCGTGCCGGTTCGAGTCCGGCCAGCGGCATGAGAAAAGTCCTGAATATTCAGGACTTTTTTGTTTGCAATCGCTTTTTATGCTTGATTTCGTGAGATATTTTTTTGCTTTTCGGTTGCCATAGTGAAAAGAAAGCTTTAAAATAGAAAACAATAGAGTAGATACAGAGGATGCTGTAGTGCCGGAAGACCGGCTGTATTCGGAGGACGGAAAATGAAATGTGTCGAGGCCAAGGGGATGATAAATCGCTTTGTGGAGAAGAAGCTGTCCTATCAGGAGCTGGAACAGTTCCTGCAGCATGTCGAACAGTGTGACGACTGCATGGATGAGTTGGACATTTACTATACAATGCACAAGGCTTTTGACCTGCTGGACACGGGAACGCATCAGAATTACAATTTTAAGGAAATGCTGAACGAGGAGCTGCACATGGCGAGAAGAGCGGTGCTCCTGCACAGAACGTCACTGGTGCTGCGCGATATTTTTTTCGCGGGGATCGCGATTTTGGCCCTGCTCGGGCTTTATTTTCTTTTTATACACTAACTAGGAAATGGCAGAAAAGATCAGTATAGCCGTTAGGAAATACAGAGCCGCGATGAAAACAGAAGGTATGGGTTCACAAGGAGCGGAAACAGTGAGGTGAGAAAATGGCGCAGAAAGAAAAAATTGTATTGATCGATGGACACAGTATACTGAACCGGGCGTTCTACGGGCTTCCGCCGCTTTCAAACAGCGAGGGGCTCCACACGAATGCAGTTTACGGATTCCTGAATATCCTGTTCAAGGTGCTCGAGGAGGAGCAGGCGGGCTATGCGGCGGTCGCATTTGATCTGAAGGCACCGACGTTTCGCCACAAGATGTATGAGGGCTACAAGGGGACACGCAAGCCGATGCCGCCGGAATTACATGAGCAAGTGCCTCTGATGAAGGAAATACTGCGCGCGATGCAGATTCCGGTGATGGAGCTGGAGGGCTACGAGGCGGACGATATCCTTGGGACGGTCTCGCGCCAGATGGCGGCGCAGGGACTTTTGGTGTCGATCGTTTCGGGCGACCGCGACCTGCTGCAGCTCGCGACGGATGAAATCCTGATCCGCATTCCGAAGACGAAGGCGACGGGGACCGAGATCGAGGACTACTATGCAAAGGATGTGCAGGAGCGCTATCAGGTGACTCCTCTGCAGTTTATCGACGTGAAGGCCTTGATGGGGGACGCATCCGACAACATTCCGGGCGTTCCGGGAATCGGGGAGAAGACGGCGACGAAGATCATCGCGCAATACGGCAGCATCGAGGAGGCCTACGCGCATGTCGACGAGATCACGCCGAACAAGGCGCGCACGGCGCTTTCAGAGCATTATGATATGGCACAGATGAGCAAGGTGCTTGCGACGATCGAGCTTGCCGTGCCGTTTGAATTGAAGAAGGAAGACGCGAGAATTCAGAACTTATATACTAAAGAAGCACTGGAGCTCTGCCGCAGGCTGGAGTTCAAGAACTTGCTCGGGCGTTTTCAGAATGTCGAGAGCCCGAAGGAGGAAAAACATGCGGCGCTTGCCAGGGTCACAGAGCTGACACGGGCGGAGGGGCTGTTTGCGCAGATGAGCGGGCAGGAGTTTGCGTTTCAGCTGATCTTACAGGGGACAGAGCTGCTCGGTGTCTCCCTCTGTGCATCCGCAGAGCACGCATACTGGCTGGAGACGGGCGGGTTTCTGACGCCTGAGTATTTGTGTGGACAGCTGTCGGAGTTGATCGCGCAGGCGCCGTCCGCGGGCACAATCCATCTGAAAGAACAGCTGGCTTTTTTGGACATTCCGCGCGAGCACCGTGGAAAGCTATTCGACGCGGCGATCGCGGCCTATCTCGTCAATCCGCTCAAGGACGGCTACGAGTATGAGGACATCGCGCTTGAGTATCTCGGGCGGACGCTGCCGTCGCGCGCGGAACTGATCGGAAAAAACACGCTTATAGCTGCAAGAGAGCAGGACGATGCGGTGTTTCTGGATTACGTCTGTGTGGCGCCGCTGACTATTTTTCAGGCGCGTCAGGCGATGTGTGACCGCCTGAAAGAGCTTGGCATGTGGGAGCTTTTTACCCGGATTGAGATGCCGCTTGTGTATACGCTGGCGGATATGGAGCGCGAGGGCATCCGTGTGAAGGCGGAGGAGCTGCGCGTGTACGGCGAACAGCTGGTCGGGCGGATCGCGGAGCTTGAACGACAGATCTACGATGCGGCGGGGGAGGAGTTCAACATCAATTCTCCGAAGCAGCTCGGTGTGATCCTCTTTGAGAAGCTGAAAATGCCGCACGGGAAGAAGACGAAGACCGGGTACTCGACGGCGGCGGACGTGCTGGAGAAGCTGGCTGAGGAGTCCCCGCTTGTGGCGGATATCCTGGAGTACCGCCAGCTGACGAAGCTGAAATCGACTTATGCCGACGGGCTTGCGAACTACATCGCGCCGGATGGCAGGATCCACGGGAAGTTCCACCAGACGATCACGGCGACGGGACGTATCAGCAGCACGGAGCCGAACTTGCAGAATATCCCGGTGCGCATGGAGCTGGGGCGGCTGATCCGCAAGGTGTTTGTGCCGGACGACGGCTTTGTCTTCCTGGACGCGGACTACTCGCAGATCGAGCTGCGCGTGCTGGCGCATTTCTCGGACGACGAGCGCCTGATTCAGGCATATCGGGACGCGCAGGACATCCACACGACGACGGCGTCGCAGGTGTTCCATGTCGCGCCTGAGGAGGTCACGCCGCTGCTGCGACGCAACGCGAAGGCAGTCAACTTCGGGATTGTCTATGGGATCAGTTCGTTTGGCCTGAGCCAGGATCTGAGCATCACGAGACAGGAGGCGCAGGACTATATCGAGCAGTATTTTCGGACATTTCCGGGCATCAAGCGCTTCCTCGACCAGACGGTTGCGGACGCAAAGAAGAACGGCTATGTGACGACGATGTTCGGGCGGCGCCGTCCTGTGCCGGAGCTGTCCTCCTCGAACTTCATGCAGAGATCCTTCGGGGAACGCGTGGCGATGAACGCGCCGATCCAGGGGACAGCGGCTGATATTATTAAGATTGCGATGAATCGGGTGAACGACTGCCTGAGAAGCCGTGGCATGCGCTCAAGGCTGATTCTGCAGGTGCACGATGAGCTGTTGGTCGAGACCGCCCGCGAGGAGCTCGACGAGGTGCGCGAGATTATGCTGCGGGAGATGCAGCAGGCGGCGCAGCTGAAAGTGCGGCTTGAGGTCGACATCCATGCGGGTGAGAACTGGTACGAGGCAAAATGATAAAATGCGGTCAATTGGCGTGGATCAGATAGAGAAAGTTCAACATGAAAAAAAGAAGGTGCTCGGCGTCACCGGCGGCGTCGGCGCTGGCAAGAGCACAGTGCTCGCGTATCTGCGGGACAGGTACGGAGCCTGCTTGATCCAGGCGGATGAGGTCGGGCGGATATTGCAGACGCCGGGACATGGCTGCTACGATCGGATCTTGGAGGCCTTTGGCAGAGAAGTCGTCGATGCTCAGGGCAGCTTGCGCAGGGACGTGCTGGCGGCAAAGGTATTTGATGATCCGGAAGCGCTTCGGAGACTGAACGATATCGTTCATCCGGCGGTGAAGAAATATATTGTGCAGCAGATCGCGGAAGAAAACAGTGCGGGTTTCGCCCCGTTTGTGGTGTTGGAGGCCGCGCTTTTGCTGGAGGCTGGATATGACGACATCTGCGACGAGGTCTGGTACATTTACGCGGGAGAGGAGACACGCATCGCCCGGTTAATGCAGTCTCGCGGCTATTCACAGGAGAAGGCCCGCGACATTATGGCGAATCAGCTGAGCGATGAGGAATTTCGCAGACGTTGCAAATTTGTCATTGACAACGACAGCGATTTTATGGAAAATACTTTTGGACAAATTGACAAAGGATTGATGGAACATGGATTTTTGCAGCATTGCCAGCGGCAGTAGCGGCAACTGTATCTTTGTGGGAACAGATCACGCGAGCGTGCTTATCGACGCGGGGATCAGCGGGAAGCGGGTCGTGGACGGCCTGCATGGGATTGACCGCGATCCTGGAGAGCTGGATGCGATCCTGATCACGCATGAGCACTCGGACCACATCAAGGGTCTGGGCGTGTTGGCACGAAAATACGGGATTCCGATCTATTCGTCTGCCGGCACGATCCGTGCGCTGAAGGAGCAGCAGCCGCTTGGCCCTGTAGATGAAAGCCTGTTTCGTGAGATTGTTCCGGATCGCTGGTTTTCGGTCGGAGAGCTTGACATCCGCCCATTTCGTGTTTCGCACGACGCAGCGGAGCCGGTGGCTTATCGTTTCAGCTGCGGGGGCAAAGCTGTGGCAGTCGCGACAGACCTTGGCTGTTATGACGATTACATAGTGGACAATCTGAGAGATCTGGATGCGGTGCTCATCGAGTCGAATCACGATATAAACATGCTGCAGGTGGGGACATATCCTTATTATCTGAAGCAGAGGATTCTCGGCAGCAGGGGACACCTCTCCAACGAGCATGCGGGACAGCTGCTCGGCGAGATCCTGAACGATCGGATGCGGACGGTCATGCTGGGACATCTCAGCAAGGAGAATAATTATGAGGCGCTCGCGCTCGCGACTGTGTGTGCGGAGGTCACGATGGGGGACAACCCATATAAGGCGGAGGATTTTGAGATTAATATCGCGAAGCGGGACGAGCCGTCGCGGGTGATTGCGCTATAGATGAAATTCACTTAAAGTGTAATCCAAACGCGTGCTCTGTCTGCGGATGTTCCGCCGCAAACACGTTGTTCTCCTAGATTCGGCTGCGACGCGAAGCTAGTCCTTTAGGGCGCCGCCTATGGACAGCTGTCTACGCAAACTCGCTTCGCTCAGACATGCTACGACAGCTGTCGCTATGCTCGCGAAT
>CANQVT010000070.1 GCA_947627365.1 uncultured Lachnospiraceae bacterium
ATGCTTCGTTCGACTTGCATGTGTTAAGCACGCCGCCAGCGTTCATCCTGAGCCAGGATCAAACTCTCTGATAAAATATTGATCCGGTCAGATAACACCAACGCTATCTTCCCTTTTTACTGTTTTAAAGGTCAGTTCCCTTAAAAATAAAACTTTTTAAGAATTTTCAAGGTTGTTTCACTGTTCAGTTATCAAGGTTCTTCGCTGTCTTGCGACAGCTTTTAAATACTACCACAGCTTCCTTTGTTTGTCAACATATTTTTCTAAAGTTTTTTTAATATTTTTTATATCTTTTCTACCGTCTTCGGACGATGGCTTTTCGCCTCGTAAAGCTTCTCGTCCGCGCGCGAAAGCATCTCGTTGAGCGACAGTGCCGCCTTCCCTGACGCCTGGAATGCACCCATAGACACTGTGACGTTGTACGGCTTGCTGCTGTGCCGGTTATGGTTCTCGAATTTCTCATTGATCCCATCGATGATTGGCCGCACTTCCTGCGGACCGCACTTCAGAATACAGGCAAATTCGTCACCGCCAATCCTGCCCGCGATTCCTCTTTCCCCGATCCCTTCTTTCAGATAGTCGGCGATCAGCTTAATGGAATAATCTCCCTCTTCATGCCCGTACCGATCGTTGATGATCTTCAGATGATTCATATCCGCATAGATCACCATCACATCTTCCTCCTCTTCCCTGCACTTCTCCAGGAAGCGCTCCGCTTCCGTGTAGAAACCGCGCCGGTTGAGAATGCCGGTCAATCCATCCGACTTGGACAGCATATCCAGCATGATGTTGTTTTCACGCATGATGACAAGACTCTTTTCGAGCTGACGCTGAATTTTCTCATTCTCATTCAAAAGACGGATCATCTTGACAGCCGAGCTCATCTGGTTTGCCAGAAACTCCCCGTTGTCGAATACTTTATCCGTCAGTTCACACAGCAGAACCCCGTAGAAAGTCTCATTGGTAAACAGCGGCAGCAAAACCATGGTATAGCGATCTGTCCCGATCTGATTATTCCTGTAAATATCTGCAAAGCTTGTTCTCTGCTCTGTGACAGGAATCCCATACGCCTTCCCATCCTTTAAGACGGCTTTCAGATTCAGGTACTCCGGAGCGTAGAACGGATCCGACTCATGCCGTATCACCGGCTCGTCAAAGACATACACATACGCATTCTGAATATCCAGCCAGTCCAGCCGCCTCAGAAGCGCTGCGTAGCTCTCGTCATTTCCCGTCTCGAACTGCATGCTGTCCCGCACGAACTGCTTTGTGGAATAACTGTCTGAAATCTGAAGGTTCAGCGCAGCCATCGATTTCGCGTCCACCGCGCTGATCAGTTTCTCGATCACGGTCTCCACCAGACCGTACTTCTTCATCTCCTCCGCGCGCTCCGGCCTCGCCGACACGAGCGAATGGTAAAGCTGCGCGAAAATATCGGTCAGCTTCGCCACATCCGCATACTGCAGCGCGTCGCCGATACAGAACTCGTCGACCTCCTCCAGAATATCCTCACAACGCTCCTTTGTCAGACTACAGTCGCCATAGAGTACCGCTGCGGTCTTCATCAGAGACGCAAAATCCTCATGTATGAGCTCTATGCGCTCCCCGACTTCCTCGCCGATCAGGCGGTAAAAAATATCGTTAAAGTACCCATCGATCCGTTCTTCATCAATCGACTCAGCCTTATTCTCTCCCGTATTTCGTATCTGTGCCCCAAAGGAATCCCTTTTGATGAATCTGGTGGGAAGCACCCTGCTGCTCACGCTTTTCCCCGAAAGCACTTCCAGCAGCAGATCCATGGACTGCACGCCAAGATCTCCGGATGCGGCCCAGATCGAGGACAGGGAGGGTTTCGATTTCGCCGCCGGGATCGTATTGTCGTAACCGAATATGTAGATATCTTCCCCGGGAATGCAGCCCCTGCTCTTCAGCTCATCGCACAGCCCGAGCGCGGAATCGTCATTCACACAGAAAATCGCCTCCGCATCCGGATTCTGATCCAGCAGCCTGTCATAGATCTCCTTCTCCTGCCTGGACAGACCACCCTCCACAAAATTGCGCGCCTCAAGCTGTATTCCGTTCTCTGTCAGGACAGAGATAAACGCATCTTTGCGCTCCCGCGCGTCTGTATTGCCCTCCGGTCCGCACAGCATACAGAACCTCCTGCAGTTCAGCTCGTGAATCAGATATTCCAGACCGATCTTGATTCCCTCATAATTATCATAGGATACGTTGATATATCCCTCGATCTTCGAAGCGATCAGCACGCAGGGCATATCCTGAAAGCGGCTCAGCATTTCGATAATCCGCTCCTTCGTCGTCATGCAGCCGATACAGTCCGCCATCACCAGGACCGCGTCGAGATTCTCCTTCGACGCATAGGATAACAGTGTATTGTACTGATACTCATACATGATCTCCTCATTCTGAGAAAGATCACGGTCCAGATATTTGCACGAGATCACGACAAGGTTCACATCACGCTCCTGCGCCGCAAGCATGACGCCCTTGCTTACGGATTCCGTAAACGAATCCATGATTCCGCTGACCAATAAACCTATCGTCCATCTTCCCTTTTTCATTCTGAATTCTCCCGATCTACTATCAGGACTCCCGCAAAGTAGTTTTTCGAAAGTCCATTCTTTCATTCTAGATTAAAGCTTCTGCAGCACATGTCAGTCATCCTCGGGCAGGAAAGCCGCTGCTGTCCATCAATCCGTTATGACGGAGACCAGATAGAATGGCCCTGCCTCTTCCGGATGCGTCTCCTTTATGGTAATCGTCAGGCTGTGCCGTCCCCTTTGCTTCTCGTCCATCACCTCAGTGAGCGCGAGGCAGTCGCCCCAATCCTCATCGAAGTTTCCGTCCAGCACGACCGCATGAGCGCTATCCCCATCCACAACTGCTTCCGCCACCGGACGCGGCTTCCGGATCGAGCGCAGGTACTGCACCGCAATGTGGGAACACTCCAGCTCAATCGTAAAGCTGTCTCCCGTATGCTCCGCCGTCCAGCCATTCTTATAAAGATCAAGAAGCGCTGTCTTTTCCCGTGGATCCGCGAGGAACCCGTGTAGCTTCGGACAGGAATTAGTAATCTGATAGCGCTTCGCACATTCGAAACGATTCTGTGTAAGCGCAGCCGGGTACGTCGGTTCCTCCTCCGCGCTTCCCATGTCTCCGTGTATCTTGTCCAGCTGATACGTGATCATGTAAGCAAGCAGGGCATGTCCCTTGTCGTTCGGATGCAGGAAATCCTGTGTGATCTCCGCCGCCGGAACGGTGCCGTCCTTCAGCATCGCAAATATGCTTTCCCGTACGCTCACGGCCGGAATCTGATAATGCCCGGCTACTTTATTATGAAATTCCTGCGCATTCCTGCCGTCGTCATAGAAGGCATTGTTCAGGATCAGGACAGCCGTCTTTCCGTTCCCGTACAGCTGACGGATCACGCCCTCGAACGTCTCCTGGAAAATCGGAAGCGCATCATCGTTCACGGTAAAATCCACAACGACAAAGTCCGGCTGATAGCACATCATGTCTCTCCACGCGCGCGCCGCGCCAAACAGGGACGTCGTCCCGCCGATGCCGGCGTTGATATAGGAGAAACGGCTCTTTGGAAATGTCTCCTCCCACCAGCGATACACCAGCGCCGCGTAACACTTCTCCGGAGCCGAAGCAACACTCCCTTGTGTGATGGAACCACCCAAAAATCCGATATGTATATCGTCTCCCGCTTCTGCCCTCTGCATCAGTTTTTTGATCCGCGCCCAATTCCCCTGCACGACAAGCGCCACCTGCGCCGCAAGTTCCTTCTCCATATCGATCCCTCCAGTCAAAACAGCCTGTACCTATAAGAAATTATTGATAATTATACAACCTCCCCGATCAGCTTGCAAGAGGCTAATACCGCTCATTTTCTCTCATTTGTCCTTTTTTTACAAAAGAAAAAGCGCCTGGGCATCCGCTCGCACGGTGTCCTTGCGCTTTTTCCGACCGGAGAAGGTGGGATTTGAACCCACGCGCCGCTACTAACGACCTACTCCCTTTCCAGGGGAGCCCCTTCAGCCGCTTGGGTACTTCTCCATACGCCTGAATCCATTCAGATATTTTGTTGAATCCCAGAGGCACCTCCTCTGCAGATCAAACAGCGGAGAGAGTGGGATTCGAACCCACGCGCCCTTTCGGACAAACGGTTTTCAAGACCGCCTCGTTATGACCACTTCGATATCTCTCCATGTCTCTTCCGAGATACGTCTTCCGTCGACGCAAAAAATATGTTATCATTTTCGTGAAAATCTGTCAACTAAATTTTATTTATTTCCGGAACACGTATTTCCTGGTCTTTATTATCTTTCCCACTTGCGACAAAATAATCCGCTGAACTTATCTTTCGAAGAAAACAAAGGCCACCGCGCCGCCTGTCAGATTCCGGGATCCGCCGCAAAAAGCTCCGCTAGACGCAGATCCTCCGGCGTCGTGATCTTGATGTTGCGGTAATCGCCTCGCGTCAGCTTCACCTTTCCTTCCGTCATCTGCTCTACGACCATCGCGTCGTCCGTCACCCGAAGCCGCCTGCTCTCATGAGACTCCTGCTGCGCCTGAGCGCCTGTCAGCGCCTGCTCCTGTATACAGCCGTCCTCCCCTAGTCCCTTCCGCAGCTTCTCGTGGGCGCCCCGGATCAATTCATAGGAAAACGCCTGCGGCGTCTGAATCTGCCATACACGGGAACGATCCGGCGTACTCGCACAAAAGTCGTTCTCATCACTCAGCTTGATCGTGTCCTTGACCGGCATTCCGACGGTGCACGCGCCGTAAGCGTTTACATCATCGCGCAGCCGCTTTAGCATCTCCTGCGTCACGAAAGGCCTCGCACCGTCGTGAATATACACATAGTCGCAGGGCTTTGCCGCGAGCAGCCCTTGATAGACAGAGTCATAGCGCTCCCGTCCGCCCTCCACGACCTGTCGGATCTTCCCGAAGCCATACTTCTCCACGATCTCCGTGCGGCAAAAGGCAAGATCTTCCGCCCTCGTCACCAGCACGATCTCGTCGATGAAGGGACAGCGCTCGAATTCCGAGAGCGAATACCAGATCACCGGTTTCCCTTTTATGAGAAGATACTGTTTCGCGACGTCACTCTTCATCCTGCTGCCGCTTCCCGCCGACAGCACGATCGCTACGCTCCTCATTTCTATCTCTCCCCCAGCTTCAGGTTCGGCACCGCGTTCAGATCCAGCCCATGCCGGACGCCCTTGATATACTCATAATACGCCGCTGCCCCGATCATCGCCGCGTTGTCGGTACAGAGGATCGGCGACGGACGATAAAAGCGGACGCCGTTCTCCGCGCAGGCCTGCTCCATCGCAGAGCGCAGCGCGCCGTTCGAGGCCACGCCGCCGGCAATCGCCAGCTTGTCAAGCCCCGACTCTCGGACGGCCATCATCGCATGCTCTACCAGCACATCCGTAACCGACTTCTGAAACGACGCGGCCACGTCCGCACGAGCGACCGCCTCGCCCTTCATCTGGCATCCGTTCAGGTAATTCAAAACCGCCGACTTCAAGCCGCTGAAGCTGAAATCATACGGAGAACCCTCTATTTTCCCCCGCGGGAAAGCAATCGCATCCGGATCACCCTCCTTCGCCAGATGATCGATCTTTGGTCCGCCGGGATAGCCGAGCCCAATCGCGCGCGCCACCTTGTCAAAGGCTTCACCCGCGGCGTCGTCCCTCGTGCGCCCCAGAATCTCGTATTCGCCGTAGTCCCTTACCCGGACGAGATGTGTATGCCCGCCGGAGACTACCAGACAAATAAACGGCGGCTCCAGATCCTTATTTTCAATATAGTTTGCCGAGATATGTCCTTCAATATGGTGCACGCCCACGAGCGGCAGATTCTTCGCGAAGCTGATCGCCTTCGCCTCGGCCACGCCCACGAGCAACGCGCCCACAAGACCCGGCCCGTACGTCACAGCCACCGCGTTCAGATCGTCCAGAGAGACATTCGCCGCATCAAGCGCTTCCTCGATCACCTGATTGATCTTCTCGATGTGCTTGCGCGACGCGATCTCCGGCACGACACCGCCATACAGCTTGTGTAGCTCGATCTGGGATGAGATCACGTTCGACAGCACCTCCCTGCCGTTCTTTACCACGGCCGCCGCCGTCTCGTCACAGGAGCTCTCAATTGCCAATATCAATATGTCCTTTTCGCCCATCTGTCCCTCCAACGTCCCTTGGCTGTCACCCTGTCAGTCTTCTTCAAAGCCTAGCTCCAGCGATTTCCCATCCTTGCCCGGATATGACTCCGGAAAGATCTTGCGCACACCGTCCATATATTCCTCCGCGCGCACCAGCGACGGACTGTAATGAGTCAGCCACAGCTGTGCAGGGTTCGCGCGCTTCGCGAGACGCGCCGCCTCCTCGAACGTCATATGCTTATGCTCGACCGCCTTCTGCGCCTTGTCCGCCTCACCGTACATGCCCTCGCAGATAAACAGATCGGCTCCGGCCGCATGCTCCGCGATGCTCTCTGTCGGCCTGGTGTCCGTACAGTACGTAAGCTTGATCCCCTTACGGGCCGGGCCTAGCACATCCTCCGGACGGTAGACCCTGCCGTCCTGCTCGATCACCTCACCCTTCTGCAGACGGCTCCAAAGCTTCATCGGGATATCCGCCGCCCGTGCACGCTCCACGTCGAACCTGCCTGCGCGGTCGATCTCCAGTGTGTAGCCATAGCAGAGCACATTGTGGTTGAGGCGAAAGGCCGTGATCCGATAACCATCTTCTATAAAGGTCTGCTCCGGCCCCTGAATCTCCTTAAACAGGATCGGAAACGGAAGCTCCGGTGCGATCACGCGCAGAGCGTTCACGACACGCTCCAGCCCCTTCGGCCCGATCAGCGTGAGCGGTTCGGTCCGCTCCGCGTTGCCCATCGTGAGCAGAAGCCCCGGCAGGCCGCTGATATGGTCCCCATGATAATGCGTAAAGCAGATCGTGTCAATCGGCTTGAAGCTCCAGCCCTTTTCCTTGATTGCAACCTGCGTCCCCTCGCCGCAGTCGATCAGCAGATTGCTCCCGTTATACCGCGTCATCAGCGAAGTCAGATGGCGGTAAGGCAGCGGCATCATCCCGCCGCAGCCCAAAAGACATACGTCCAACATATCCGTTCCTCTTTCTCATCTATCTCTCGGATCCGCAGGCATCGCTCCTCTTTGCTTTGCACGCGAAATAATTCTCTTCCATTAAGCCGTCCACATAATCACAGCCGACTCCGTCGGCTTCTCATAAAATTTTTTTCGGATACCGACAGAGACAAATCCAAGCTTCTCATACAGATGGAGCGCCGCAGCGTTGCTCTGGCGCACCTCCAGCGTGTACCGCAGGATACCGCGCTTGCGCCCGCGGTCCATAAGCTCCGACAGCATCCGCCGTCCCACGCCCCTGTCCCTAAGCTCCGGGGCAACCGCGACATTCATGATGTCCGCCTCATCGAACGACTGGAGAAGCCCGCAGTATCCGACCAGCCTGCCCTCCTGCCGGGCCGTGAGATACAACGTATCCGGCGACTGAAGCGAGGTTAAAAATCCGTTCTCGCTCCAGGGGACAGAAAAGGTCCGCCGCTCCAGCGCGGCGACCTCTGGAATATCCTCCGGCGTCATCTCCGAGATCAGGATATCGGACACATTGATTCCTCGGCCTTCTCTGTCTTTTAAATCTATATCGAATTCCACCGAACTGTTGTCTTTTCCCCTCTCATCCATGCCGCAGCCACGCTCTCCATTGTCTCTGGAAAAATTCTGTCGTTTTGTTTTCTTTCGGTTATGTTCATGCACAGCCCTTTTTTAGGAAAGAGCCTCACTTTGTTCCTTCTTCAGCCTCTCCGCCCGCTCGCGCTCCGCCTGCGAAGGACGCAAGTAATCCGGGGCGTGCTCCGCCGCCGTCTCAATCCGCCCCTCCCGCACATACTGCATCGCCAGCACCGCCACCGCAGACGCCCGCTGCCGATTCACATGCGCCGGGGCAAAATGATACGGCACCTTCATAAGCCTCTCCAGCTCTCCGCGATAGACCGGCACGCCGTCCCCGAGAAACACGACCGGACCGCCCAGCGCGTTCAGCTCTTCCGAGATCTCCGCCACCGCGACTGGTCTCTGCTGTGCGATAACGTGGAAGTCTCCGCCCTCGAAGCGGTAAATTCCTGTGTAGACCTGGCTTCTGCGCGCGTCCATCATCGGGCAGATATAGTCCGAGCAACCGTAGAGATTGAAGGCCAGCGCGTCCACCGTCGGCACATGCACGAGCGGCTTGTCAAGCGCAAGCCCCAGCCCCTTCGCCGTAGCAGAGCCGATGCGCAGTCCTGTGAATGAGCCCGGTCCGCCCGCCACCGCGATCGCATCCACCGTATTCAGGTCCAGCTCGATCATATGCGCCGCCTCGGAGAGCATCGGCAGCAAGGTCTGCGAATGTGTCTTTTTGTAATCAACCGTATATTCCGCCAGCAGGACGTCGTCCTCCGCAATCGCCACGGAAGCCACCAGCCCTGAGCTGTCAAGCGCCAGTATTTTCATGATCTGTCACTCCGTTCTGCCTCATATCCGAAATTTTATTGGCTTCTGCTTCTTATCTGATCTCACATTTTCCGGCAATGACCCCTCTGACGATCTTATCTCCCGTCAAAGTCCTTCCACCGTGATCCTGCGATAATCGAAGCCCCGATTTAAATCCTTCTCAATCGTGATCCACACCGTATGCTCCGGCATCAGCTCCCGGATCAGGTTCGCCCACTCCACCAGACAGACGCCGTCTCCATAGAAATAATCCTCGTATCCGATCTCGTCCATCTCCTCCGGATCCGCGATCCGGTATACGTCGAAATGATAGAACGGGAGCCTGCCCTCCCCGTATTCCTGCAGGATCGTAAACGTCGGACTACTCACTGGCTCCGTGACGCCAAGCCCGGCCGCCAGACCCTTCGTCAGCACCGTCTTGCCGACGCCGAGATCCCCGACCAGCGCAAACAGCTGTCCCGGAACAGCCTGCCGCGCCAGAGAACTTCCATATGCGTATGTCTCCTGCTCCGAATTTGTCTCTATGGTCATATTTCCTCCGTCATACACGTTCTCCCGCTGCCCGCGCTTCTATTTCACACTTCTTACCACGCAGCTTATTCATTCTATTTCCCGCGCGTGCCATGTTTCGCGCTTACTGCCCGCACTTCTCTCTATGAACGCAGTTTCAGTTTCTCCGCCGGGACATATTTTCTCAGAATCTCCCGGATCTCCGCTTCCCGCGCGCCGAGCTGATCCCTGAGCCAGATGCAGGCATTCTTCTTACCCGTGTACACAAGAATACTCTTTGAATCCTCCCGCACCAAAAGCACACTGTCCCAGCCAGCCACCGTCGGCTTCGGCCCCATCAGACTCTCTACATACAATTCCTCGTCCATGCCGCCCTGCAGCTTCGCCTGCCGGACCGCGATCCCCTCCTCGGAGAGCGTATAGTGCAGCGGGTGCTTGTAGACAAAATTCAGCTTTACATGTTTCACCGCCTGGCTGTGCAGGGTAATGGGTTCATACAGCAAAAAAAGAATGCCGAATACCAGATTCCACAGATTCCTCGTCTCAAATCCGCCGCCATTCCAGATATAAAAGCCGATCAGTGCCAGACCAGCCACGATGCTGAAGATCCCGGCAAAGCTATGGTACGCATGGTACATCAAGAAGCGATACATACCGCCCACCGTCATCTTGATCTCAAATTCCGTCTCCATCCGGCACCCTCCTTCCTATTTATTCAGGAATATCAGGGACGCAGCCCCTGCGCTCCCTGATACGCCTTTCAGGAATGTAAGCTCTGCCCTCCTGTGGCCTCTCCTCAGGGACGCTCCTCGGCGTGCAGAAACGCGAACGGTTCCTCGTCATGCAGAAAATGCAGCAGCATATGAGCGCAGACTTCCGCTACGCGCTCCTCCCTCAGAATCCGGCGCACCTCCTCGCGATCCGCAAATACCACCTCAATCTCCTCGTTGTCATCCAGCAGATCGCTTTTGGCTTCTCCCTCCGCATAGCCGTACACCGTGCCGCAGCACTCATCGGTCATGCCAATCGTCGTATAATATGGTTTTTCAAAGATCGCATCTACTTTGATCGGTTGCAGCGTCAGCCCGGTCTCCTCCCGCAGCTCGCGCACCGCGGCTTCGTGGTAATCCTCGCCCGCTTCGACAAGTCCCGCGGGGAACTCATAGATATAATTGTCAATCGCATATCGATACTGCCGGATCAGCACTACCCGGTCATGCTTTTCTCCGTACAGGCTGTAGATAATGACGCCATCCGGCTCCTGTTGCTTCTTCACAAGCTCCAGATCCTCCACGGTCTTAGCGCGGGACGCAATATAATACTTGCCCGGATTCCCGAGACGATTCTCGACAAACAGATCGTAAAGATTAAGAAACGGATTCTGTGTACGCTGCTCGATTTTCTTGATCTTTCCCATATTTCTCACTCCTCGTACCACCGTAGAGTCACACAGCCTGCTTCACCCGGACATATACGGCCGCGACACGCCATTTCAACCCTGCGGCTGACTGTGCCTGCTCGCAGCGCCTGCATCCTGTGCAATACCGTGCAAAACTCTGCTGATTCGCTTATATAATAACATAGTCGGCACAGAAATCAATACACCTTTTAACAGATTCAGCGGCGCAACCGCAAACAAAACGAGCGTGGAAACGCTTGTAATCCCCTTGTTGATCGCGGTTCCCATGCCCACAATCGCGTCAAGCGGCATCCCGTACAGTTTTGAAAATGCCGGAAGAAGATAGACTGCGTTGAACAGGCTGCCAAACACCGTCATCACCACGGTACCAGTCGCCAGAGAAATCATTGCCATCGTGCGGGTCTTCTTCATATGATAAAGGATCGCCGCCGGCACGACAAACGAGCAGCCAACTACGAAATTCGCCAGGTCACCGACGAACGCTGTCGTCGTCCCCTTCACCACCAGCTTCAGAAGGATCTTCACAAGTTCAATGATCACACCGCCGACAGGGCCCAGACAGAACGCCCCGATCATAACCGGGATCTCACTGAGATCCAGCTTGTAGAAACCCGGCGCCAGAAATGCCACCGGAAAATCAAAAATGTGCAGAATCATCGCCAGCGCGCCAAGCATTGCGCAGATCGTGAGATAACGCGTCTTGTTCACCTTCGCCACGCTATCCTTCAGCACCTTGTCCTCAATCAGCTTCGCCACCAGGACAATCGCCAGGATCACCAGCGCGCACACCAGCACAAATTGCAGATTCTCTCCAATTGTTTTCAGAATACCAGTTCCCATTTCTCATTTCTCCTTTTCTTGAAATACTTCGGGGCTTACCCCAACTTATTTAGGAAAAGTTCTTCTCAGTCGCGCAGCCTTTGCACGGCTCATCGCTTTCGCGAAAAAAAGAGCGGCTCGGAATCTTCACATGAAAAACTCCGCGGCCGCCCTGTATCTCGCCAATACTGCGCATTCTTCTCTCATCCAGACTGTAACTGTCGGTTCCGGAATTCATTAATGGATGTCACCGGATCAGCCGCCTAAGCGGGTCGCGGACTATACCGCCGGTGGGGACTCACACCCCGCCACGAAGAACAAATCTTAAATTGTGGTTATTATATCTCGTTATAAACCTTTATGCAAGTACTTTCATACAGAAAAGTTTCGAAAATCTCACTCAGACAAATTGTGGCATGAACGAAATATCTGGACAATAGCAGGCCATTAAAAAAGCACCAATAGACGAGTGATATCATCCGTTGGTGCTTTCTTCTGTGAATGATGTACTTGCATAATCCTATAATAAATCGTCCATAGTCATGCACGGAAGTTCTTTTTCTTGTCTTAATTGTTTGTCATTCGTAAAGAACATATCGCATCCGCTTATAATGGCAGTCGCTATCTGCAAAGCATCCATAGCCTTAAAATATTGATACTGGCTTCTTACCTTTGCTCCTTGTTCTGCAATTGCTGAACTAATGCTCACAACTTCAATACCCATATACTCAATAAACCTTTTGAAGTTATCTGCAAATTCCATTCTCCCGCTGCTATAAGGAAACACAAGATATTCCTCAATCGTTAATGCAGATGTAACGATCTGTCTGTGATTTTCCACGCAGTCTATAAAGAACCGCTTGATCACATCCTTATATTGGGCATTATTCTCCAAATAATAGATGATCGGAGCTGTGTCAACAAATACTCTCTTAAAATCTGTCATTGTCCCTCAACTCCCTTATATATGCGTCTGCATCTTTCCCCCGATCTGTCTCTGACATTACAAACTGATCTAAGTCAATTTTCCGTTCAGTCGTTATACTGGATGCTCCTAAAAGTCCGTTTACACCTTGCATAATCTGAATGACAAAGCTTAATTTATCTTCCGGCACTCTTTCCAACATTTCTATTGCCTCTTTTCTGATTGCCGTCACAGAAATACACCTCCTTGTAATGAGAATATCAATCTACATTGCTAAATCTATTCTCGTATGCCAGTTCCGGTCTAAGGTCTGCTCTCTTATAGTTTATCCAAAAGTTTATTGTAGTTTACCATCATGATCTCCGTTCATGGTATAATATACATTGATTTGCGTGTATATTATATCACTCCTCTCTGTAGTTTGCAATCGACACCAGCAGAAAATCTCACTCCCCAAAATAGCACAAATTCAACAGTAATCAACTGCTCAGGAAGGGGCTCTCCATCAGGATCACTCATTTTTTATGAAAGATTTAAAATAATATCCACCATCCCACCGACATTCTTCATGCCGTTGACCTGTCCCATGTTGAACTTCACACCAAAGGCATTCTCCACAGCCACAATCAGGTTGATGTGCTCCAGCGAATCCCAGTCCCCGATATCATCCGCCGTGGTCGTGTCGTTTACTGTAATCGTGTCGTCATCAAATACATCTTGGAATACCTCGTTCTGCTTTTCGTAAATCCCGTATCTTTTTACCCGTTGCTATGAATTCCTCCATACTATACCTCGCAATAACTCCTGAAGCATTCTATCACTCGCTCCATCTGAACTGGCAATCCTATGGACACCCGTACACAGTCTTTTACTGTTTCGCTATGGCTAATATCGCGGATAAATATATTGTTCCTTTGCAGATAAGTAATAATCTCATGCTTGGTCAACTGATCACAACATTTAATCAGTACAAAGTTTCCCTGAGTTTTATACGCATAAAACTTTTTATGCGGAAGACTGTTTATGGCGTCAACAAAGCAATCACGGGCAATCCTGACCTGCTCGACATACTTCCACATATAATCTGTATCCTCTAGAGCTCCAATAACGGCTTCCTGCGCAAACGTAGTTATATTTTTCGGATTTCGGATACTCGAAATAAACTGTATATTTTCGCTCGATGAGATCAGATAGCCAAATCTTAC
>CANQVT010000071.1 GCA_947627365.1 uncultured Lachnospiraceae bacterium
AGCACCGTCTCCACGCGCGCCAGAAGCTCCGCAATCTCAAACGGCTTGGCGATGTAATCCTCCGCGCCCAGCTTCAGCCCCTTCACCTTCTGCTGCGTCTCGCCCATCGCGGTCAGGAAGATGACCGGGATGTCCATCGACTTCGCGTACTCCAACACCTCGTAGCCGTTCAGCTTCGGCAGCATGATGTCGAGCAGGATCAGATCAAACGGCCTGTTCCCGATTGCATCGGCCGCCTCCTCTCCGTCCGAGGCCACCTCGCACTGGTACCCGGCCTTCACCAGATTCATGCGGATCAGGTTCGCGATCGCCTCCTCGTCGTCTACTATCAAAATCTTTATCATAACGCAAGTTCTCCGTTTCGTATTCTCGGTTTATCGTACCACAGATTCCGGACGCTCACAAGACAGAACACTTAACTTCGTGTATAATTCACATATTGGCTACCCGGACGCCCTGCACGGGCTTGCACTATACACGAAGTTTACGCTTGCTCCGGCTCTTGGAAGCCCTCCCCGATCACCTCGTTCGAATCCACAATGATCACAAACGCCCCGGGATCCACCTCATGCGCGCGCCTGCGGATCGCGTACATCTCCTTGTTGCTGCTCGCGCAGAGCACCACCTGCTTGTCCTCCCCGGAGTAACCGCCCGTCGCCTTCAGGATCGTGGTGCCGCGCCCGGCAATCTCGTCCACGGCACGCACCATCTCCCGCGGATAATCCGTGATGATCATCGTCAGCTTACCGCCTCCGCCGTAAAGCAGCTTATCCATAACGCGCGAATACAGATACGACAGGATCCAGCCGTAGATCGCCGCGTCCATGCTCCCAAGCAGAACCGCGCCCGCCCCTATCACGGCTGCGTCCTGCACGAACGCGATCCTGCCCGCCGACAGATGCGGCTTGTAATGTCGGACCGTCATAATGATAAAATCAAAGCCTCCCGTTGACGAACCGCGCATAAACACGATACCGTAAGCGATTCCGCAAAGCACGCCTGCGCAGATCGCGGCGAGCAGAAGTTCCCCGTGATAGACCGGCAGCCGAGGCCCCAACACATCCATGATCACGGAGGTGATCGCCACGGTCTTCAGAGAGCGCAGATAAAAATGCCGCCCCAGCGTACGGTAGCAGGCAAGCGCAATCGGAATATTCAGAAGCACGGTCATTATACCGACCGGAATGCCAAACAGTCGATACAAGATCAGCGCCACGCCGGATACCCCCGACATCGGAAATCCGGCCGGTATCGCAAAGCCGTAAATCGCCGCCGCCAGCAGCACTCCACTGCAAATGTCCACCAGAATATCAAGAAACCATTTTATTTTCTTATTGTCCATATCTCCGCTCCTCCTCGTATAAATAACCATAATAGCACAAAGCATTCGCCCCGGATAGGCCGCGGCCTTCCTTCAAAAAATGAGTGTCCAGGAGTAAGCTGCTGTCTCCCGCAAAAAAGGACTGTCCGCGGAGCAAACCGTCTGAATTTCCGGTATGCTTCGGGAACAGCCCTCTTTTCTCTTATTCTCTTATTCGATTCTTTTATTTCTGCTTACATCTTCTCCGGTCTTCTTTTACCAGCTTTGCGTCTCCAGACAGCCTCTTGAATCATATCTCTTGCAGCTTCGTCGGCAGACATTTCGACCTGACTGCCCGGCAGCCGAGCTCCCTACGCTTCCTTGCGGTTCGGCTGCTTGACGATCTCCGGCCTCGGCGAGATCTCTCCGGCCTTCGTCAGCGCGATCTTCGTCATCAGCGGTCCTGCCAGCTCATAGATCAGCACGGAGAACAGCGTGATGTTGCGGATCAGCCGCCCGGCTTCGCCCATCGTCTCGGTCACGGTCATCGACATGCCGAGCGCCACGCCTGCCTGCGGAAGCAGTGTGATACCGAGGTATTTGCGGATCTCATCGCTGCACTTCATCCAACGCGCGCCAAAGAACGCGCCAATGTATTTGCCGAAGGAGCGGAACACAATATAGGTCACGCCGATACCGACGATTGCCACATTTGCAAACACGCCGAGCTCCAGCTCCGCGCCGCTCAGCACGAAGAACAATACGAACAGCGGAGCCGTCCATTTGTCCGCCCTCGCCATCATATCTTCTGAAAAGTCGCAGATGTTGCAGAACACGGTTCCGAGCATCATGCACACGAGCAGCGAAGAGAAGCCGATCTTCAGTCCGCCGACCTCAAATTTCGCCATGGACAGCGCCACCGTGAACAGCACAAACGTGATGATGATCGACAGACGGCGGCTGTTCGACTCGAAATAGCGCTCCGCCACAGTCAGAAGCGCGCCCATCACGGCGCCCAGCAGCAGCGACAGGATCACCTCGAGCAGCGGCTCCACGAGCACCGACACCACGCTGATCGTCCCGCTCTCCAGCGCCGAGGCGACGCCGGTCGACACCGCGAACACAACCAGTCCGATCGCGTCGTCCAATGCGACGATCGGGAGCAGGATCCTCGTCAGAGGACCGTCCGCCTTGTACTGCCGCACAACCATCAGCGTCGCGGCCGGAGCCGTCGCCGTCGCAATCGCGCCGAGCACCAGCGCCATCGACACGCTGATCACATCGGGCATCAGAATATGCAGCACTATCATCGCAAGATCGACCAGAACTGTCGCGGCCAGCGCCTGCGTGAACGCGATCACGGTCGCCTGCCGCCCGATCTTTTTCAGTTGCGGAACGCGGAACTCGTTCCCGATATCAAACGCGATAAAACCGAGCGCCACATCGCAGAAGACCGAATACTCCTTCACGTTTGCAGCGCTTAGAAAACCGAGACCTGCAATGCCGAGCTGTCCCAGCACATAAGGCCCCACCAGTATGCCCGCCACAAGATACGCGGTCACGGCCGGGAGCTTCAAAAGCTTCGCCACACGCGACATCAGAAGTCCCGCCATCATCGCGACACTCAGGCTGAATAATTGTTCCATAATACGTCTCCTCTTTCCCTTTTCGATTATTCCCGCTAAATTATAGCGCAGGAACGGAAAAATTCAAGAGGAAATTTGCCTGTTATAAATACTGCTCCAAATCCTTGCGGTCGTTCGAGAACTGGTACGCCGCCTGCGGCGTGATCGTCCCCTGGCGAACCAGACGGCAAAGCTCGCTGTTCAGCGTGTGCATGCCATAAGCCGCCCCGGACTGCATCGCCGTCCCCATCTGGTGCGCCTTCGCCTCGCGGACCAGATTCAGCACCGCGTCCGTCCCTACGAGGATCTCGGTCGCCGCGATACGTCCGCCGCCATCCGCGATCGGGATCAGGCACTGCGTCACAACGCCATTCAGAACGCCAGAGAGCTGCGTGCGCACCTGATTCTGCGTCTCCGACGGGCAGGCGTCTATGATACGGTCCACGGTCTGCGCCGCACCGGTCGTATGAAGGGTAGACAGCACCAGGTGGCCTGTCTCAGCCGCCGTCAGCGCCGCGGAGATCGTCTCATAGTCACGCATCTCGCCCACGAGGATCACGTCCGGGTCCTCACGCAAGGCGGAACGCAGCGCGGACGCAAACGACACGGTATCGTGCCCGACCTCTCTTTGATGGATCAGCGATTTCTTCGTCTCGTATACATACTCGATCGGATCCTCAATCGTGATGATATGGCGTGCCTCCATCTCGTTGATATGGTCTACCATCGCCGCCAGCGTTGTAGACTTACCGCTTCCGGTCGGTCCGGTCACGAGGATCAGCCCTCTCGGCTTCTCTGCCATCTCACGCAGCACATCCGGCAGCTTCAGCTCTGCGAGTGTTGGGATCGTGTTGTTCAGCAGACGAATCGTAGCCGCCGCCTTGCCCTGCTGCATAAACACGTTGACCCTCTGACGGTTGCCGTCCGAGGTCGTCAGCGAGAAGTCGATGTCCTCGCCCTCGGCCAGCTTCGCCTTCTGCTTCTCGTTCAGCATCGACATGATCACAGCCCGCGTCTCCTGCGCGCTCATCAGAATTCCCGCGCCCGTCATCGAGCCGTGAATACGGAAGATCAGATCCATCCCCTCCGAAATATGTACATCCGAGCAGCTTCTGCTCCGTGCCTGCAGCACGATCTGGTCTATTGTCATTTTCGTCTCCTCCTGTCATTAATTTAAATTCGTGTATAGTTCACAAAACCCGGACGCCCTGCATGGGCTTGCAATGTCAGGGCAGACCCGCTCGCGCTTAATCAGGCACGCAGCGGTGCATAAGTTCGCTCGCGCTCACTAAGCACCGGCGGCCTTCAATGATCTGCCCTGACACAGCAAGTCCCTTTTGTAGGGCTGTGCACTGGTATGCGATAGAACAGCGTGCGATGTGCTGTCGGTGTTTCGCGCGCAAACGATAGGCAGTTCGACGTAGGATTCGCGAGCATAGCGACAGCTGTCGGAGCATGTCTGAGCGAAGCGAGTTTGCGGAGACAGCTGTCCATAGGCGGCGCCCTAAAGGACTAGCTTCGCGTCGCAGCCGAATCAAGGAGAACAACGTGTTTACGGCGGAACATCCGCAGACGGAGCACGCGTTCGGATTACATTAAGTGAACTATAGAATCAAGAGTAGTATGCCACCTTCTGCAGCTCCTCCACCGTACTGACGCCCTTCTTGACGAGCTCGGTGCCGAGCGTGCGCAGCGTGCGCATGCCCTGCTCCTTGATCGCGTACTCCTCGATCTGATCCACCGTCGCGCCGTCCGTGATCATCTTGCGGATCGTATGGTCGATCAGCACGATCTCATGGATCGCGGTACGCCCGGCGTAGCCGGTGTTGTTGCAGCGGTTACAGCCCTGCGGCCGCTTGATCAGCGGAATGTCCTCGCCCAGAAGCTCCTTCTCCATCTCGTTCGGCACGTCGTCCTTCGCGCAGTATGGGCAGACCTTCCTCATCAGACGCTGCGCCACAACGCCCACGAGAGAGTTCGCGATCATGTACGGCTCCATGCCCATATCGATCAGACGGACGATTGAGGAGACCGCACTGTTTGTATGCAGCGTGGAAAGCACCAGATGGCCTGTGATGGCCGCTCGGATCGAGATACTCGCCGTCTCAGCGTCACGCGTCTCACCGACCATGATAACGTCAGGGTCCTGACGCAGCAGGGCGCGCAGCCCGATCTCAAACGTAAGCCCCGCCTGATTGTTCACCTGCATCTGATTGATCTTCGCGACGTTCTTCTCGACCGGGTCCTCGATTGTCGAGATGTTCACCTGCCGGTGCGACAGATCCTCAAGCACCATGTAGAGCGTCGTCGACTTGCCGGAGCCGGTCGGTCCCGTGATATAGATGATCCCGTTCGGGGAGCGCAGCATGCGCGAAAATTTCTCGTAGTCGCTGTCCGTCATGCCGTAGCTTCGGTTGTGGTCGATGGTGGCGTTGCTCGCCAGCAGACGCAAAACCGCCTTCTCGCCGAACACCGTCGGGATGACGGATACACGGATATTGATCGTCTGACCGTTCACACGCATCTTGCAGTGGCCGTCCTGCGGAATACGCCGCTCCGCGATATCCATGCCGGAGATGATCTTGATGCGCGCGATCAGAGAGCTGTGCAATCCCTTCTGCAGCGTCACGTAGTCGACAATCGTGCCGTCGATCCTCATACGCACAAGCGTCTTGTCCTCGAAGGGCTCGATGTGAATATCACTCGTGTTGGTCGTGTACGCGCGCTGGACAAGACTGTTGAGCAGCTTGATGATCGGCACCTCGCCGTCGCCGTCCTCGAGCTCCAGTTCCTCCATCTCGTCGTCCTGGAACACCTCGTTCGCGGTGCTCGCCGCGCGGTGTGCGGAAACCTCGGAATAATAGTAAGAGATCGCCTTCTCCAGCGGCGCCTTCTCCGCGAGCTGCACCTCCAGCTCCATGCCCGTGATCTGGCGGATATCCTCCATCGCGTAGAAGTTCAGCGGGTCGTTCGTCGCCACGAGCAGCTGATTGTCCTGCACAGAGAGCGCCAGGATATCGTACTTCTCGGCGAGCTGCTGCGGGATCTTCGACACGGCCTGCACGTCGATCTGCCGGTTCGTCAGATCCACCCGTTCCAGATTCAGACGGCTCGCGAGCGCCTCCAGCATCTGCTGCTCCGAAATATAACCCTGCTCGATCAGCACCGTGCCGAGACGTTTGCCGCTGTCCCGGTGCTCCTTCTGATAAGCCAGCGCCTGCTCAAGCTGCTCGTCGGTGACATAGCCGTACTCCTTGAGCACCTCACCGATTCGGATATTTTTGATCTGGCTCATGTGTATCTACCTCCTGTTTCGTCCCCCGCGGCCGTCCGTTTCATCCACCGCCGCAGGCAAAATCCATACTATACGGCCTCAGGTGTCGTCTACTGCGCATCCGTCTGCTGAGTCGCCGCGAGCAGGTCGCCCACGGCACCCAAAAGCTGACCCGCCACGTCCGTGCCGGATGCAACGTCCCCGCCTGCCGCGACGTTCGCATACAGGCTCTTGTCACACATATACATCTCCATATTGAGGACAAGCTGGCGCGGCCCTTCCTCAAGCTCCGTGCTGCCGTCCTCGCGCACCACCATGCGTGACACTCCATCCTGGTAGGAGATGCCGGTCACGCGTATCGACGGATATCCATTCACCAAAGTATCGATCAGCTGCTGATAGTTCGCCTCTTCACCCTCCACGGCAAGACGGATCGCGCATGTGTAGATCTGATCCTGCACATCTACCCGGACAGGGTGCGAGGAACCCTCATAAGCAGCCGCAGCCGCCTGATACGCGTCACGCTGATTCTGCATTCCCTCATTGATCGCGTCCGTCACCGTGCCATCATCGGCTGTCTCCCCGGCAGCCGCCGCGGCCGCATCTGCCGCCTCCTGCAGCTCTTCCGCGCGGGCCAGCTCAGACCGGCTGTAAGGCTCAGCCACCGTGAAGCTGATCGGCTGAATACTCAGTCCGACACTCTCCAAACCATGCGCAAGCACGATGCTCGTGATCTCGCGGTCCACCTCCTGGCTCGTCATGAGATCATAATACTGCTCGGTCGCGTCTGCCGCCGCCTGCTGCAGGGTTGTAAAATCCTGCTGGTAGCTCGGGTACATCGCGATCTTAAGCTGCATCTCCTGCTGCTCCATCTGGGCGTCTGAAATCTCTACATCCAGATCATCCAGGCGAGCCGTCGTCGGGATCATGACATAATTGATAAAAATCACGCCGATCAGCACGAGGTCCAATATGGAAAGCAAAAGCTTGTCTCTACTTGTCACCTTCATCTGCATTCCCAATCACCTTACCTTCCCGCGTGCTCTGACAGATAGCAGCTCACATTGATCGTATATAACAAATCCTTGTCATCGTAGGTATAGCCGGAATACTGTACGCTGTCAAAAATCCCGGACGCCTCCAACATATCGATAAACTGGTTGATCAGCGTCACTTCCTCCGCCCGCGCGTCCACACTCAGATTTCCGTCCTGTGCGTTGTAGGAGCGGATCTCGAGCTCCACGGACTGGGACTGCGCGTAGCTCTGCAGCTGCTGTACCACGCTGCTGTTCATATAGGGATAGGACAAAATACATCCCTCCACCCACTGGATCTGGGTGACCTTTCCTGTCAGCTCCGCAATCTGCTGCTGCAGGACGTCTATCTGCGTACACTGCTCGATGTTTGCCGGATCATTGATGTAGTCCTTCAGCTCCTGAAGCTCCTCTTTTTTCTGGTGCTCCTGATACATCAGGACGCCCGAGCCTGTTCCAAGACCAATCAGCAAGACAAGCGGCGGGATCACATAGCGCTTCCAGACCTTTGGCCCGGCTTCTTTGTTCTTTATCTTCTTTCTGGCGGGAAGCACAAGATTGATATCCTGCTTCACACGGATCATATTTCCGAGCTCAGCCAGATATTTGCCGTACTCCTGCGCCATGCCCTTCGGCATGCGGATATGCTTCTCAGGCTGCAAAAGCTCGCAGTTTCCCTCAATGCCGGCCTCCGTCATCGCCGTGCGGTAAGTCTCAAACTCGTCCCCCTGCGTGCCCGCCAGATAGACTGTCTCGATCTTCTCCTGGATCTGCTGTGTGATCGCGAACTGCTGGATATTGTTTACCAGTCTCGCAAGCTCCATGCCGAACTGTGTCGTACCCGGCTCGCAGAACACACGTCTCTGCGTGGCGTAGACGGATTTCCCGTCCACCCAGAGCATACTGCTGATGCTGGTGCCGTCGATCATATGTACCACGCAGACCTTGCCCCGCACCTGCCTGAGCGTACCAAGAAGCTTGTTCCGGCACGTCCTCGCAACGCTAATCGAGGAAACCTTGATGCCGAGCTCCTTGAACAGATTCAGATATCCCTGCACAAAGCTGCGGTCCGTCATGACCGCGTGCACAGAAATCGTCTTCTTGTCCGCAGACTCCAGCATGTAGTCGAGGATCGGATCCTTCTGATCCGACACATCCCCGAACTCCATCGGCAGAACCTCACGGATCTTCTTATCATTTGCCTTAGGCAGGGTCAGCGTCTTCAGGACAAGCTGCGAGCTGTTGATGACCAGCGCCACATTCTTCTTCGGAAGCTTATTCTGCGCCCAGAACTCCTTGAGCTGGTCGGAAAGATCCGCCTCGTTCGTGATAATGCCGTTGATCAGGCTGCCCTCAGGAATCTCCACAGAGCAGACGCGCTTGACGCGGATCTTCTTTCCCCCGCTTCCCACGACCGCGTTGATCGTATTATTTGACAGATAAACTGAAGTTGTCATAGGTACCCCCAACCTCTTGTTCTTTTATAATTTCCATTCTCTCGCTTCTGTTTAATAGCCTCCGCCAATCGCGTCGTACGAGCCGTAGATCGGGCCGATGACAGAGACAATGATGACGCCGACGATCAAGGCCATGATAATGATCATCAAAGGCTCGAGCAGCGACACCAGCTTGTTGATCGCCATCTCGGACTCGTATTCCAGATTCTCCGCGCTGGAGTCGAGCATGGAATCCAGGCTTCCGGTCTCCTCGCCGATCATGATCGTCGAGGAAAACTTTTTCACAAAACCATGGATGCTGCCCACCGCGGCCGACAGATTTTCACCTGCGCGCACACTGGCAATCGCCTGATCAAACTGTTCGTCTATGTAGAGATTTCCCACTGTCTTACGTCCGGTCTGGAGCGCCGTCACAATCGGAAGTCCGGACGAATACAGCGAGCTCAGCGTCCGCGCGAAACGCGCCGTGTAGATCGTCTGCAACAGCTTTCCGGCGACCGGAACCCTCAGGAGCAGTTTATCCCGCATCAGGCGCACCTTGTAGATGCGGAAGATCATGATGATCACCATCACGATCACGAAAAAGCCGATGCCGATCTGCAGCCAGTTGTTCACCAGCTGATCGCTGAGCCACATCAGGAACTCCGTTGTCGGCGGCAGTGAATCCATCTGGGAGAACAGATCGTCAAACTGCGGAAGCACAAAGGTAAAAATGATGAGCACGACCGCCACGATCATCACGAGCAGGATGCAGGGATACACCATAGCGCCCGACACCTTTGATTTCAACTTGGCTTCCTTGTCGTAATGGTTCGCCATACGAAACGCCGTCTGGTCCATCTTGCCGCTCGCCTCCGCAGAGCGGAACATGTGGATCATAAGCTCCGGGAACGCGTCGCCCTGCTGCTCCATCGCGTCCGAGAGCGCGACGCCCTGCCGGATCAGCTTCTGCAGGTCCGCATAGATGATCCTGTGATTTTTCTTCAGATTCTCCTCCTCGGAGATAATGCCGAGCGCACGCACGAGCGAAACGCCCGCCTCGAGAAGCGTGGCAAGCTCCCGGCAGAAATCCGCCAGATCCTTTGTCTTGATCTTCTTTCTGGTACGTGTGTCCGTCTGCTCCTTGTGCGTGAGCAGGAACAGGCCGTCCTGACGGAGCCGCTGATACAGATCCGTCTCGTCCGCCGCTTCCTGAACGCCCTTTACACGCTTCCCTGCGTCATTCCGCGCGGTATATTGATACTTCGGCAATGAATTCCACCTCGATTCTGTCTGTCATTGATCCAATCTATAGCAAACGTCAAATACATTTTCCGTTTGCTACAGCCCCTCCGGGGGGATGCGCACGAATTTGCATCGGAAATATGCTGCTTACGCAGCGCAAATTCGGCGCAGGAAACGAGCAAAACAAAAATCGTTTTGTCGTTTCCTATATCTTCTGCCCGGCTCCCTCCGAAGTCCGTGCTCTTCTGCATCGGCTGCCGGCCGGCGTTGCCCGTCAACTGCCCCTGCCGTCCTTTCCGTGCAATCTGCCCGGCTCATCCTGGCGTCTGCTCAGAAATGGTACAGGCTCAGGTACCAGTCCAAAAGCTGCTCTCCCCAGAAGAGCGCCGCCGCCATGCCCACACACAGAAAAGGTCCGAACGCGAAATGCTCCTTCTTTCCCTTCTTGCGTGTCGCCAGCAGATATATCCCATAAATCCCGCCTGTCAAGATAGCAAGAAACATCGCCGTCAGGCACAGCTTCCAGCCGAGAAACAATCCGGCCGCGCCCATCAGCTTGATGTCGCCTCCTCCGAACGCCCCCGGTATCGCAAGCGTGAGCAGCAGCATCGGCACGCTGACACACACCAGCCCGATCAGCCGGTCCTTCCACGCCGGCTCCACTCCGCACGCCCAGGCCACAATCGCGATGACCAGCAGCCAAATCACCAGGCCGTTCGGGATCTCCATCGTATCCGCGTCGATCAGCGCCACCACCGTCAGGACACAGAGAAACGCAAAGGCCGCAATCGCCTCCG
This sequence comes from uncultured Lachnospiraceae bacterium, assembly GCA_947627365.1. Lineage (GTDB taxonomy): Bacteria > Bacillota > Clostridia > Lachnospirales > Lachnospiraceae > Choladousia. Next base: position 10,712 of record CANQVT010000071.1, read on the forward strand.
CTTCCAGCCCAAACCGGTGCACGCACAAAAGCGCCAGCACGCCGCCGAGCGTCTCCACCGCCGGATAGCGAAACGAAATGCGCGCGCCGCAATCCCTGCATTTCCCGCGCAGATAAAACCAGTTGAACACCGGCACCATGTCATACCACCGAAGCGTCGCATCGCACGAGGGGCAATGGCTCCTACCCGACACGAACGATATCTTCTTCGGCAAACGGTAGACTACCACGTTGAGAAAAGAGAAAATCCCCGCGCCCGCCATAAAGATCAGAAAATAGAAAAACACATTCGCTATGTAGATCATCGTCACACTCCAGGACTGCGTCCGTCCTCTTTCCACGCAGCCTTATCTCCCAAAATAAGTATCTTACCTGAAATTCTCTGCCTTTGAGCTGTCCAGGGCAAACATGCTTTGCGCCCGGTAAATCTGCCACTGCCGGTTCTCATTTTCGTCGAGATAATAGTAAACCAGATATGGCCCCTCACGGTAGAGAAGACGCGTGGGCTCCAGATGTTCATCGTCCTTCCCGAGCACGACTATGCTGCCCTCGCACTCAGCGACCTCGAGAACCTGCTCCTCCGCCTCTTTTTTCAGACCGCTCGCCGTCCTGTCGTCGTAGAGATCCTTCCCCATTCCATAATACTCTATGCCGGTAATGCGCAACGCCGTCCATGCGTTCCGCGCCTGCCGCAGGGCCAGATGCGCCTCCGCGCGCCAGACAAAATATGTCCCGAGCAGCGTGGCCGCTCCGAGCACGATCAATATCGTCAGAAGGACCGCCGCTACTTTCCATCCGTTTACCATCCGAACATCCTGTTTCTTCATCATCCCACACTCCCGTATTTCCGGCCGCAGCATGTCAGACCGCCGCAGGCCATACACCCCCACATTAAATCATATTTTTTATAAGTATACCTTAAATTGACGCATTACTCAAGAAATTTTTGCAAAACAGAAAGGATTCCATCAAAGCGCGCTATAATTGTTACTGTTCCCTCCATGCCTGCATCACGCGGCTTATTTTTTCCCGCCGCACAGGCGCAAGGGAAGCGGGCTTTCCGACGTAAATTCACAAATGATAAGGAGGTAACACGATGTCAGCAAGCAAAGACAAAAAAACCGGGAAATGGATCTGCCAGTTTCGCTACAGGGACAGCGCCGGCCAGATCCGCAAGAAATTCCGCCGCGGCTTCGCCACGAAAAAAGACGCGCTCTCATGGGAGCGGGAATTTCTTCTGGTCGCCCGCCGCGACCCGACTATGCCATTTTCATCCTTTACCGAAATCTATCTGCAGGACATGACGCATCGTCTGCGCGCTTCCACCGTGCGCGGCAAGCGCTACGTGATCGAGAAAAAGATCCTGCCCTGGTTCGGCCATCTTCCCATAAGCCGTATCCGTCCCTGCGACGTGCGAAGCTGGGAGGCCGCGCTTCTTCAGAACGGCAGAGCCGAAGGACATCCCTACTCCCCCACATATCTGAAAACGATCTACAATCAACTGAACGCCATCTTCAATTACGCGGTAAAGTATTACGAGCTGCGCGAGAATCCCTGCCGCAAAGCCGGCAGCATCGGCTCCGGACAGGCCGGGGAAATGCAATTCTGGACGCTGGCGGAATACCGGCAATTCCTGCAGGCGCTCCCGTCCGACGCGCCCACCACTCTGGGATTCCAGACGCTCTATTTCACCGGAATGCGCGTGGGAGAGCTGCTTGCCCTGACACGCGGGGATCTGGATCTGACCACGCGCACGCTCCGCATCAACAAATCCTGCCAGCGCTCCCGCAAGGGCGACATCATTACCCCTCCGAAAACCGTCCGCGGCAACCGTACCATAAGCCTCCCCTCTTTCCTCGCCGATCTCCTGGGCCGCTACGCAGACACGCTTCCTCCCGGCGATGACACCCTCCTCTTCCCCTTCCACAAATATGCGCTCGTCAGCGAGCTCGAAAACGTCTGCAATCGTCTCAGGCTGAAGCGCATCCGCCTGCACGACCTGCGCCACTCCCACGCCTCACTCCTGATCGAGCTTGGCTTCACTCCGCTGCTGATCGCCGAGCGCCTTGGCCACGAAAAAGTCGAGACCACGATGAACGTCTACAGCCACCTCTACCCCGGAAAACAACAGGAGGTGGCCGAACGGCTCGAGCTCCTGGCACAGATATTATAGGCGCGGGTATCGTAGCTGAAAATCTGGATGCAATATGGAAGCAGCCAGCCGAAAATGCGGGGCAAGGGCGTCTGACGTCCCTCCCCTCCCCGCCGAAAAACCGGATGCAAAAAGGAAGCGGATGAATCGGAGAGTCAGCGGCAATACGGCGATTGTTCTGTTTTCACATAATTCTGGTTGAGTTGATTGTGGTACTGGTTATCCTGGCAATCCTGGCGGCGATCATGGTGCCGGCTCTGACGGGATGGA
>CANQVT010000072.1 GCA_947627365.1 uncultured Lachnospiraceae bacterium
TGGGATATTAGCTCAGTTGGTAGAGCACTTGACTTTTAATCAAGTTGTCGGGGGTTCGAATCCCCCATGTCTCATGAAAGACCAGAAAGTCGCTTGTCTCATGCGGTTTTCTGGTTTTTTCATATTTATCCGGCTGTTCTGTCCGATATGGAGAGTGGCAGCGTGACGGTAAAGGTCGTGCCACCGCCCGGAGTATCGGCGACGACGATCTGGCTGTGATGGAGATGTGCAATTTCCTGTGCGATGCACAGTCCGAGGCCGAAATGGGATTTGTCTGTGCGGGAGCGGTCGAGACGCTGAAAGCGTTCGAAAATGGCTTCCTTCTGATTGTCGGAAATACCTGGCCCGTTGTCGCTGACGGAGATGCAGAGGCGGTCGTGGCGGGTTGAGCGGTGGGATAAGAGCGGGAAGATACGATTTCTGCCTTGGGATGCTGCAGAAGGATCACTGCCTCGCACGAAAAGTGGCGGATTACCGGTTGAAGACGTATGTGTGGTAGAGTTTCCGGATTGCGGAAGCACGGACAGTGTAAGCTTGACCAGGCCGCCGGAGGGTGTGTAGCTAAAGGCGTTCTCGATCAGAATTGAAAGCAGCTGCCGGATGCGTTCTTCGTCGCAGATACAGCGCGGTACGGGAACCTCGGGAAGTGAGATCTCCCAGCGCAGGCCATGTGAGACCGCTACAGGCTCAAAATGCTCCCAGGTCTGTAAAAGCAACGTGTCAATCTCAACCTCTTCGGGATGAATTGACCAGCTGTGGTTGTCTGCGCCGGCAAGCTGCAGCATGTCTGTGATCAACCGGGACATGCGCTTTCCTTCGGAATCGATCACATCGAGGAAGTGGGAATCCCCTTCCATAGCGCCATTTCGCACGGCGGCTGTATTGCTTAGGATCACTGTGAGCGGTGAGCGCAGCTCATGTGAGGCAGATGCGACAAACTGCATCTGTTTTTTTCTATTCTCGATGAGCGGGCGCAGCATCCGTCCGGTGAAATGCCAAAAGAAGATGCCAAGCAGCATTAGTGCTGTCAGGCTGGCGAGCAGGAATACGAGGCGCTGCCGGAAGATGCGGGATTCCATCTGGGCAAGCGGCTGTAGAACCGTGACGCCGATGTATCCATTGCCGCGCGGAATCAGGCAGACGGAGGCATTGTAGTGTTCACCGTCACAGACTAGCGGAAATTCTTCATAACGCGTCAGGACACTGAGCGTGCCGGGGTTTTTCAGATCGATCCCATAGTCTGCGCGAGCCTTTTCCTCGGCAGTTGACCAGAGCTTTTGCGGAATCGGTGCTTCCTCGAGTTCCTGAAAAAAGAGCGGCGAACCATTGTCGCTGATCTGCAGGTAAAACTGATGATTATGCTCCATTTGTCGGATCCAGCGGTGAGACAGGGAGGTCTGCTGCGCCAGATTCTGATACATGCTGTCGAGGGCAGCGAGAAAGGAAGTATGCGCTTGACTGCGCACGCCTGACTCGGAAAAATACAGACAGATGCAGGACAGAACGATAAGAGCGAGCCCGGTGATCACAATGCACAGGGAGGTGAGCTGAAGATGGAGTTTGCGGAACATAGGAGGGCCTCCTTACGATTCTGTGATCCTAAACGTCAGAGCATAACAGATACCCAACGCCGCGGACGGTTCGAAGTTCGACGGCGCTGTCAACAGAGCGCAGACGGCGGCGAAGGAAGTGAATGTAATTGTCGAGGTTGCCGTCCTCAACGCCGGCGTCCGGCCCCCAGACGCGCGTGAGGATCGTCGCGCGGGGAATTGTCTGTCCGGTGTTCTGCAGAAAGAGCATGAGCAGATCACCCTCGCGGCGCGAAAGTGTGCAGCTGTGATCTTTACAGCGAAGCAGATTTTGCTCCGGGTCATAGCTGAGGTCGCTGAAGCTAAGCCCTTCTGTCCCGGTCAGGCGCTGTGGGCGGCGGCAGATGCAGCGAATGCGCGCCATCAATTCCTCGAAGGCGAAGGGCTTGACAATGTAGTCGTCCGCTCCGCAGTCGAGTCCGCCGATCCGTTCGTTGAGATTGCCGAGCGCCGTCAGGAAGATGACCGGGACGGTCACCTGCTGCTTCCGGGCAAGCCGCAGCACCTCCATGCCGTCCATCTCGGGCAGCATCCGGTCTAAAAGCACCAGATCGTGTGCGTTTTCCAGAAGATAAAACAGCCCTTCCTCGCCGTCATGCGAGACCGTCACATCATAACCCTGCTGTTCCAGCATAGATTGCAGGGAGCGGCACAGCTCTTTGTCGTCCTCGATCAGCAGTATGCGCATGTCATCACTTCCCTTCTGCCGGTTTGCGTGAAATGAGAATTCAGATATCCGTTTAACGGTATGCATTTTATACTTCGTACCAGATAAAATTTCCAAATATAATTTAATATAACACAAGAATCTCTAAAGTTTCTATAAAAGATAAAGATCACACGGAGAATGATTGACTTTTAGAGCTATATTATATATATTATAAGATATTATAAATAATAATATGTTTAACTGAGCAGCCGGTAGGGCGGACATACTCCCGTTTCGAGTTCTGCGGAAAGGGGGAATGCTTATGACTACATACGAAGAGTTCATGGTCATTTTGACTGTCGGTCTTCTGATCGTCGCAATTCTGAGTTTGAGAGATAAGTAGAGCCGCCCTGTTCCCGAAAAAGATAGGCGGCTTACTTAGCTAAATTGATTCGCCGGGGCGGGAAGCTGTGACCTTCCTTAGCGGCTGTTCTGTTAAGCATATTATATGCTTTGTTCTACTGTTTGTCAAACAAAATTTCTGAATAGGATGAATTTCTATTATCTCGATCAATTTTCCCCCGGATTTAGAGCAAACTTAGAGAAAGACGGATTACACTGACATGGAAAATGCAGAAAGGCGCGCAGGGGCGGCAGAAGCGCAGGCATACTTTATGAAACAGCGAAGCTGTTTCTCCGCCCCGCAGGGGCATGAGTTACGGGGTGCCCTAGGGGTATGAAATGCGATACGGATCTGCGTGGAAGCGCATCCTGCCGTGCCGGAACATTCGATAGGAGGTTGGAGTATGAAGAAGACAAGAAAGGTTTTGTGGAAAAAGTGGTGCGCGGGCATTTTCGCACTTTGCCTGGCGATAGTAGGAGCGCTCGCGGGCGGTCTGCCGGGAGATATCGTCCGGAGTCTGCCGGGCGGTCTGGTGGAGGCTTTGCCGGCAGAGTTGGCTGGAGAGGTACCGGGGAGCGTGGTGTGCATAGCGCACGCTGAGGAGAGCGATGTAGCGATGGGGCGTTACCTTGAGTCGGAAGTCACACTGCCGGCGGAGGATTTTGTCCCTATGGATATCGTGCGGACGGCAGAGGGGACGCTGCGCATCATCGGGTCGCGCGAGAGTGAAACCTCCTATACTATCTGGGACAGCGCGGACGGCGGCGCGAGCTGGGAGCAGACCGGCGCGCTGCCGGAGGAGTATGGGGGATGGTTCAGAGATATCGATCTGAGTCCGGCAGGCGGTGGAGTTGCAATCGGATTGGATGTGACTTATCGGGATGACGGGGATACGCCGGAGTACCTGGATTACGTGATCGTGTTCGACGCGCAGGGGAACGTGACGGTGAGAAAGGATTGCGACAACTCGTACATGGTGCTGGATTTTGCGCAGGACGGACAGTTGATCGGGGCGATAGTTGCAGGTGAGGTTGTAAGGCTTGATCCGGCTACGGCTGAGATCACGGGCACGATCGCGAAAAGCGCGGACATGATCGGGACATGTGGGCAGGAGGCGCTTGTGCTTACGAGTACGGAGCTGCAGCGCTATGATATTGAGACGGGGGAGCCGCACGCGCGCGATGAGGCGCTCGAGGATGCTTTGTATGCGAACAGATCCGAATTCCCTTACGCGATCACGACCAGCAATACAGTGCCGATCGTGATGACGGAGGACGAGGAAGGACGACTGTATTACGGCGCGAAGAACGAGGGCATTTTCGCGCACGCGATGGATGGAAGCGTCGTGGAGCAGGTCGTGGACGGTACCCTGGGCACCCTGGCGTCTCCGTCGACGGAACTCTGCGCGATGACCGTGCTGGATCAGTGTTTTTATCTCGTGTGTATCGATGGCGTCAGCGGAGAATACAAGCTGTTGAAATACGAGTATTCCGCCGACACGCCGAGTGTGCCGCAGAAGGAACTGACGGTCTACTCGCTGTTCGAGGGAAGCGCGCTGCGGCAGGCGATCACACTGTTCCAGACGCAATACCCGGACACTTATGTAAATTATGAGGTCGGAATGAGCGGCGAGGACGGCGTGACGGTCTCCGACGCGCTGCGCACGCTGAACACGGAGATCCTGGCAGGGAACGGGCCGGATATTCTTGTACTGGACAGCCTGCCGGTCGACAGCTATGTGGAGCAGGGGCTTTTGATGGATTTGAGCGGGATTGTCGCCGACCTTCGTGACAGCGAGGGACTGATGGACAACATAGTAGGCGCGTACGAGCAGGACGGCGCGTTCTATACGATCCCGCAGCGCTTCGGGATCGTGATGGTAGCGGGAGATCCGGAGCTGATCGGCGGTATCGACAGTATGGACGCGATCGAGGCGCTTGCCGCGCAGCCGGGCGTGCTGGCGGTGCACGATATCGCGATCCTCTCGGATCTTCTGTATCGTGTGAGCGCGGGATCGTGGAAGAATGAGGACGGCACGCTGGATCAGGAGAAACTTACAGAGTATGTGCACGCGGTCAGACAGATCATGGATACGTGGAAGGCGAACGCTCCGCAGGAGGATCTGGAGGGACTTGACATGTACCGGCAGGATGGAATGACCATCGGCTGGAATGAGATGGAGGCGATCGGGATGCGCGGCGACGATCTTACGTCTGCCACTCTGGATCTGCTCACGAGGACAAACGGCGTCTGGCTGGGCGCGCTGTATCAGATGCTGAATTACTGCGGATTGACTTCTGTGAACGCTCAGACGGGCGCGTGCGCAATGGCTCTGCCGAACCTGACGGAAGAAAAATTTTTTGTGCCGTGCGGACTGCTCGGCGTCCTCGGCAACTCGAAGGAGCCGGAGCAAGCGGCCGAGTTTGTGCGTTTTCTGCTCTCGGCGCAGGCGCAGGGACAGATCAACAGCGACGGTTTTCCGGTGAACCGGACTGCGCTGGAGACATTGATGAATACAAATTCACTCGCAGACGGCTATGGAATATCATCCAGCAGCGGAGATGGAGACGATTTTATCAGCTTGGACTATGAATGGCCGACGGACACGGAGCTAAGCGCGCTCATGGAGATGGCGCGGCAGGTGAGCGTGCCGGTTGAGACGGAGCATGTACAGCAAGACGTGGTGATCGAGGAAATGCGGCGCTGCCTGGACGGGGAGATCGGCGAGGAGGAGACGGTAAACGCGATCCTGCAGAGGATCAACCTGTATCTGGCGGAGTAGGCAAGGAGACTGTATGCAGCGGAGAGCGAGGAAGGAAAAATCGAAACGGAGACGCGAGCTCGCAGGAATTTTATTCCTATTGCCCGGATTTGCCGGAGTCGTCTGCTTCACGCTGCTCCCTTTTGCCGAGGTGGTGCGCAGGTCGTTTCAGAGCGCGGTCACGGCAAAGTGGGTCGGCTGGAAAAATTATGAGACAGTATTCGCGAACACTGCGTTTCGGATGGCGGCGATGAACACGCTGCGTTTTACCGGCGTCTGTATCCCGATCCTGGTGACGCTTTCGCTCACACTTGCGGTTGTTTTGCAGAAGCTGCGCAGCGGTAAAAATTTTCTGAAAAGTGTGTTTCTGATTCCGATGGCCGTGCCGGCCGCGTCGGTTGTGCTTGTCTGGAAGACGCTGTTTCATTCGAACGGCCTGCTTAACGGTCTGCTCATGAAGCTTGGAGGGGAAAAGATCGGTTGGATGACGAGCGGCGCGGCGTTTTCAGTGCTGGTCGTCAGCTATCTCTGGAAAAATCTCGGCTACGATATGATCCTGTGGATGGCGGGACTTTCTGGAATTTCGGAGGATATCTACGAGGCGGCGCGCGTCGATGGAGCGGGGGAATGGAAATGCTTTACAAGGATCACGGTTCCGAACCTCCTGCCGTCCCTGTACACGATCACGGTGCTGTCCTTCCTCAATTCGTTCAAGGTGTTCCGCGAGGCCTGGCTGGTTGCCGGAGATTACCCTCACCAGAGCATGTATCTGTTGCAGCACCTTTACAACAACTGGTTTCGGGATCTGGCCTTTGACAAAATCGCGGCGGCCGCGGTCGTCAACGCTCTGGTGGTGCTGGCGCTGATCCTCGTGCTGCGGAGGAGCTGGGAGCGGGAGTGAAAAGGATGTCATCATGTAGTCGACATTGGGGAAATGAATGGCTGGAGAAAAAGAGGGACTGCAGATGGTAAAAAAATTTGTGAGGGAAATTACATATCTGCCGCTGATCCTGCTGGCCGGGATCATCTGTTTCCCGGTACTGTTTGCCGCGTCGGGTGTGTTCATGCAGCAGTGGGAGCTGGAGCGCAATCTCGCCCCGGTGCTTGCAGGCGCGGAGGGCATGGCGGGCTGGTCGGTGCTGCCGCATGCGCCGACGCTGCGTTCGCTGGTGGAGCTTCTGCTGGACTCGCCGCAGTTCTTTGTGATGTTCTGGAATTCGCTGAAAATATCTCTTTGTATTCTGGCAGGACAGACGATGTTCGGTGTCCCGTCGGCGTGGGCGCTGGCGCGCTTCCGCTTTCCGGGAAGGAAGGCGGTTCTGCTGCTGTATATCGTGCTGATGCTCATGCCGTTTCAGGTGCTCATGCTACCGCAGTATCTTGTGCTGGATCGGTTCCGGCTGCTGGACACGCACGCGGCGGTGATCCTGCCGGCCGTCTTCTCGACGTTTCCGGTGTTCATCATGTACCGTTTCTTCTGCGGGATTCCGGAGTCGATCCTGGAGGCGGCCCGCATTGACGGGGCAGGGCATCTGCAGGTTTTCCTTTGGATCGGGATCCCGCTCGGATCGGCAGGCATCGTATCCTCCGGAATTCTGGGATTTCTGGAATCATGGAACCTGATCGAGCAGCCGATGACGTTCCTGAAGACGAAATCGCTCTGGCCGCTGTCGCTGTTTTTGCCGGAGATCGGGCTGGAGGAGGCGGGACTCGGATTTGCAGCGGCCTTTATGATGCTGGTTCCGGCGCTGCTTCTGTTTCTGAGCGGGCGGGAGTATCTGGAGCAGGGCATCGCGGCGGCCGCTCTGAAGGAGTGACCTGCGGAAGGTCGTAAAAAAGCCAGAGGGGGAAGAAGGACAGTAGAAGCTCAAGAGGTCGAAGAAACAAGAAAGACTGGAGAAGTCGGAGATGCCAGAGAGACAAGAGAAAAAAGAGAGACTGAAAAAGGCATAGAACTGGTTGGACATGGATGAATCGGACAGATAAGATATGCATACAGGCAGAAGAAGGATGAATTGGCTGAGGAGGGAACGGGCGAGATGAAAAATGGGAAATTAGTGCGTGTCACGGCGATGTTTTTTGCGCTGATGCTGTGCTTCACGATCCTGTCGCGCGCGGCGGATCAGATGAGCGTCGCTGTGGTGCAGACGGAGCGCCCGCAGAACCGGATGATCGAACACGCGGTCCGAACCTCCGGGAAGATCGTGCAGAATCAGGAGCTGGCGGTGACGACGCTGCCGGATCAGAGAGTGACGGCGATCTATGTGCGGGAGGGGCAGCGGGTGGCGAAGGGAGATCTGCTCTTTGAGGTCGATACGGGTTTGCTCGATGAGAAGATTCTGGATCAGCAGCTGGAGATGGAGAAACAGGAGCTTCAGGTGAAGGACGCGAAGAGCCAGAAGGAGGTCAGCGCGCAGCAGAGGGCGAACTCGCAGGCACAGGCTTCGGAGCAATATTCACTGTCGACCGGTCGGGCCGGGGTACAGCTTGCCAGGGCAAAGCAGCAGCTGGACGAGGCAAAGGAAAAGCTGAAGAAATTCAGGGAATCTGTGGATGAGGGAAAGGCGGGCCTGTCCGGAGGGACCGGGACGGCGGATTCGGACGTCGAGGCGGCGCTTCTGCAGGCGCTGGAGGATAAGACGAACGCATATGTGGCGGCGCAAGGGGAGCTGCGCACGCTGGAATGGGAGATTGAGAATGCGGTCTTCACGGCGAAACAAAACGCGGCGGCCGGAACATTGTCCGGCACAATCGCCGGGGAGCTTTCCGGGAGCGTTTCCGGCAATATGTCTGGGGCGGCCTCCGGAGCGTCGCTGGCGGCGGAGGACAGAGTGTATACGGGTGCGGCGGATGCAGAGGACATGGATGAAGTGTCGGTGGAGACAGGTGCAGAAAATGAAGCAGTCAGTATAGAGCCGCTGGCTGACGACGACGAAGAGATCGTGCTCGATATGTCGTCGGCTGACGCTGAACCGCCGGTTGACGCAGAGTCGGGGGAAAACATGCCGGGCACAGACGACGCATCGATAACAGTAGATATGGAAGCGCCGGAGATCGTTCCGGATAGGACAGGAGCGGACAGCAGAGCTCTGGACGATCCGGATGCGGATATCGGAGATATGATCATAGAGGATGGCGGAGATCCGATCCTCCCTCAGCCACCCACACAGGAGCAGCTGTCGCAGATCGAGCAGACCGTTCGCAAGAGCTACAGCCAGAGGCTTGCAGAGGCGGAGCAGAAGGTGAGCAGCGCACAGGCGGAGAAGGAAACCGCGGAGGCTGCGCTGGTACAGTATCAACAGGAGCAGCTTGCAGCGGAGAGCTCGGAGAAGGCTGCGAGCGCACAGCAGCTTACGGCAGACGTGCGGGCGGCGCAGCAGGCGTACGAGGACGCGGCGATCGCGGTGAATGAGGCGGCTGTGACCTCGGGCAGGGCGGTGGCGATCGCGAACATCGACGAACCTTCGAACAGCTCAGACCGTATGAACGAGATCACCTACGAGCAGATGGAGCTGACGCTTGAGAAGCTGGAGGGGCTGAAAAAAGCGAAAGGGAAGGTCTGTGCGGAGGCAGACGGGCTGATCACGAAGATCAATATCATGACGGGAGAGAAGACAACGGACACAACAGCGCTTCTGATGGCGGATCTGTCGAAAGGATACCAATTTACGGCAGACATCACGAAGGATCAGCAGAAGTATATCGGCACGGGCGATTTGGTTCGGCTGACCTCAGGGGATGGCAAACAGAAGCTGGAGGATCTGCCGGTGGAATCGATAACGGCGGATGAAAACAATGGGGAGCTCTATCATGTGACGGTTCAGATTCCGGAGGATACCTTCGAGCCGGGAATGAATGTGAATCTGGATTTTGTACGAAAATCGGAGACATATCCGGTGACGGTTCCGCTTTCTGCGCTGCATCTGGACGAGAGACAGCAGCCGTATGTGCTTATACTGGAGGAGTATGGATCGATCATGGGCGCAGAGCAGCGGGCGCGCAAGGTGAGCGTCACGGTATTGGAGCAGAACGAGAGCTACGCTGCCATTGCAGAGGGAGCGATCGGAAGCGAACAGGAGCTCATCGTGCAGTCTGACAAGGCGGTCGACAATGGGAGTCGCGTGCGTGTTGCTCATTAGGCGAACTGCACGCGAAGAAGGATCATACGAAAAATGGGAACAGGAAAGAAAATCGGCATCGGGATCAGATTGACGGTTATGGCGGTCTGTTATTTTCTGGCAGTGCGCTTTAGTGAGAACGTGCAGGATGTTGCGCGGATCGTGGTGGTATCGCTATCGGACGGCGCGACGGACGAGAAGGCGGAGTCAATCTGCGAGGAAGAGGAACTGTCTCTGTGTTTCTGGAACGAGCAGAAGGATATACGGTTTTCTTGTAGAGAGACCGGAAAAAGCGTGCAGGCGACAGGTCTTTTGACAAAGGGAAATCCGGAACTTATCGTCAGGGGAAGCGGGATCCTTACATGGCTGGAGAGAGGCTGTGTGATGGATATCGCGACAGCGCAGGAGCTGTTCGGGACGCGGCAGGTGAACGGGCAGATCGTCTGGTGTGGCGGGAAGGCGTTCACGGTGTACGGGACATTTGAAAGCTTAGATCGCACCGTCGTACTGCGGGACGGGGCAGGAAGCGTAGCCGGAAATTCAGCGGAAGGAATATCTGACGCCGTGTGGGGCACGTCGTCTGGAGAAACCTTGTATGATCATCTTTCCCTGCGTGCTTCGCAAGGCGCGAGTGCAAAGACAGACGCAGAACAGCTTCTGATGCGCTGCGGCCTGGCGGGAGACATTGCGGATTTTACGTTTCCGGGCGCAGTCTGTGGCGATCTGCTTCTGGTGCTGCCGGCTCTGTTAGCGCTTGGGCTGACAAAAGGGTTGTGGGTTTATCTGAGGGAGGAGAGACAGGAGAAAAGTGGTACTGCAAAAAAGAAAAAGCAAGTGTTTGGAATATTCGCCTGCACCGTAATGGCGTCTGTTGTTGCCGCCGGGCTTTTTTTTATGCTTCGCGATCATCTGCAGATCCCCGCCGATATGATTCCCACGCGATGGTCAGATTTTTCTTTCTGGACGCAGTGGTGGACGGGGCAAAAGGCAAACCTGCTCCGGCTCCTTGGCGGTGCGCAGGGCGAAATGCAGCTGGAAGCGCTGTGGAGCTTTGGGCGTTCAGTGATCTGTGATATTCTGGCGGTCGGGGCGGGGATTTCCCTTTTGCATGTGGGTAAAAAATATTGAATAATTCAAATTTATATAGAGACAAAACGCTGCAAATGCATTAAAATATAAAAATAACGCATATTATTTGTCCAGGTTGAAGCATGCGTGGGGCAGAATATAGATAATTTAAAATGCATGTTTAGAAAAGGAATCATGTTAGCATCATAAAAATGATTTCTTCCGAACGGTGAGGAGGGGCTTATGAGGCTTTTAGCGGTAATTGATATGCAGAACGATTTTATCGACGGGGCGCTCGGCACGCCGGAAGCGGTGCAGATCGTGGACAAGGTGCGTGCTAAGATTGAAGAATATCTGGCGCGCGGCGATCAGGTCGTCTTTACAAGAGACACGCATCCGGAGAATTACCTTGAGACGCAGGAGGGACAAAAGCTTCCTGTGAAGCATTGCATCAAGGGTACGTCCGGCTGGGAAATTTCAAAGAAGGTGTATGAGGAGAGCTGTCCGGTGATCGATAAGCCTTCGTTCGGCTCGCTTGCGCTTGCCGAGTACGCGGCGGGTCTTGCGGGTCTGGAGGAGATCGAGGTGATCGGGCTCTGCACGGATATCTGTGTGATCTCAAACGTGATGATCCTGAAGGCAAGGCTGCCGGAGATTCCGATCGCGGTGGACGCTTCCTGCTGCGCGGGTGTGACGCCGCAGAGCCATACGAACGCGCTGGAAGCGATGAAGATGTGTCAGGTAGAGGTGCGTTAGAGATGGGATTCTGGATATTTATGCTGATCATGGTTTTGCTTATTCCATTGATGATGATCGGATTTGGCAGGTTGTTCCTGAAAAAAGCGCCGGGGACGATTAACGCAATTTTCGGCTATCGGACTTCCATGTCGATGAAGAACAAAGATACCTGGGAGTTCGCGCACAGGTATTGCGGCAGGCTGTGGTTTTATGGCGGGCTGGCTTTGCTGCCGCTGTCTGTGATTCCTTTATTATTTGTGTTTCATAAAGGCGCAGACGTTGTGGGAAACGTGGGCGCGGTCATTGAAATTGTTCAGCTGGTGCCGCTGATCGGATCGATCATTCCGACGGAGATGGCGCTTCGAAAGAACTTCGACCGGGACGGCATGCGGCGTCAGAGGGCAGAGGCAAAGGAGAGCGGGAAATCGTAAAACGGTTTCCTGCTTTTTATATTAAAACGATGTATTCTCCTTGACATTTTGTATACCGAACGGTATATTAATCTGGGAGGCAATTCCAGATGAATAACAAAGCGCTTCTTATGGAATGTGCAAAGGAATTATTTTACGCAAAGGGCTATGACGCCGTCGGGGTTCAGGAGATCGTGGAGCGCGCCGGGCTGACAAAGCCGACGCTATATTATTATTTTGGAAGTAAGATCGGTCTTCTGCGGACGTTGCTGGAGACGCGCTTCGAGCGCTATCTCTCTCAGGTAAAGAAGGCGGCGGAGACTCGGAGCGATATCCGGGAGACGCTGTATCGGTTGGGAGAGATATCCTGTGCCTTCTATGAGGAGGACCGACAGTTTTATATGCTGATGATGGCGCTGCTCTACTCCGCACGGGAGAACGAGGCGTATCAGGCGGTGCGACCGTATTTTGTCGAGCTCTACGAGAATATTGTGCAGGCGTTCGAGCGCGAAGCCGGGAGACTCGGAAATATGCGCGGGCGGCAGCGGCAGTTCGCGATCGGCTTTCTCGGAACGATCCACCAGTATCTGTTTTTGCAGTGGGAGACGGATCCGGAGGAGGCGTCCGGGAGGATTGGCGGCGAGCAGATCGCTTCCGTCGTCGATCAGTTCATGTATGGGATTTTCACGTAAGCTACGAGCCGTGCAAAGATGCCGGATGACAAAACGACTGCTTGCAGGCGATTTTGTCAGGCGACATCTTTATAGGGCGACAGCCCGTGAGCGAAGATGCGAAAGCATCTGAGCTTGCACGGCTCGCAACATAATCAGGCGGCGGGAGCTTGCTCACGAAAGCCTGCGGTTTGACGACGGATGATAGGGCGCCAGCCCGTGAGCGAGAGAGCGGCAGCTCTCGAGCTTGCACGGCTTAAAAATAAAAAACAAGGAGTTCTAACATGAGTGCATGGTATGAGACAGCCATTTTTTATCATATGTATCCGCTTGGCATGAGCGGCGCGCCGTTTGACAACAATCAGGAGGAGGTCGTGCACCGCTTTGACGGGCTGAAGAAGTGGCTGCCGCACATCCGGGAGCTCGGCTGCGGGGCGATCTACATAGGGCCTTTGTTTGAGTCGACGACGCACGGCTACGATACGAAGGATTATTATAAAGTTGACCGCCGGCTCGGGGACAACGATGATTTCAAGACCTTTGTGCAGCAGGCGCACGAGCTTGGCCTGAGGGTTGTGGTGGACGGC
>CANQVT010000073.1 GCA_947627365.1 uncultured Lachnospiraceae bacterium
AGGAGGCTCCTCCGCTGCAAGCAGCGGGGAATTAGACCCACTACTCGAAGCGCTCTACGCGCTTCTCGTTATTAAAGCTGGCGCTTGCCCGAATGCCCAAATTCAGGTTTACCTGAGCATCAAGGGTAGACATCTCTTTCGTGAAACTCCTGATCAGACGATACTGCCCCTGCTCTTTTTCCACACCAACGCGAAAATCGGCTCCAAAATTGGTTGTTATACTTCCATCTAAATTAGCCACGGCATATACTCCAACAGAGCCTATCCCTGCGACAGATATTTCTGCTATCGGCACCTCTTTAGGAGCATCCAAAAGCTTCAGCGCGTCTGCGTTTGCCGTCACGCCGACAGCCGCGTGTCCCGAATATACAACATATCTTTGCTGGGAGTCAGAATCCAGCTTATATTCCAGTTTTTGGTCTGAAATCGTCACCGTGAATTTTACTTCAACATCGCCAATATTTATCACTTTTGGGAAATTAATAGCTCTTATTTCCTTTGTTTGCGCCTTGATCAGGCTATAATACTTAATCCCGTCCTGATAGTTTGCAGCAGCCGTCCCGCCTTCAATATAAACGATTGAGCCACCATCTGCCGCCTTGGCTTCTTTCAAGTCAATATCTATGACTCCCTGTGCGTCAACGCTTTCCACTGCATCCGTTGTATCCGCAGAAGTTGTCTGTACGACCACTTCTGTCTCCCCAACCGTTACGTTCTGTGCCGTAAAAATCAACGGAAAATCATGATCAAAAACTGCAAATCTGCTGCCTTTCGGGATTTGCACGGATGTGTCATAAATCGTCACAGTTTTATCTTCATCAATAGAAACGCTTGTCCCCTCAGGAATAACAACTATGTCTTCAGCAAATTCATATTTATTATCATAGTTTTCGTCAATCACAGTTCTTGCCTGAATTTGCTGTGTTTCTTCCACCATTTTTTTTTACTTCTTCTGTCGTTACAACCTTTTCCGGAGCAAATTTCCCCGATACCAGCGAAAACCATCCATGATCAACACTTACCTGTGCATCATCCGGACACTCCACTATATCCGTATCGCTAAATGTATACTTTGTATCTTCCTCAAGTTGAAAACCCAAACAGAAATTTAAGGTATGAGCCGCAAAATCCCTCGTCAATACTTCATCAGGGCCAACCTCTTTTCCTGCCGGAACATCAACTACGCCAAATTCTGCCGCTGTCATGATATCAGTATAGTATTCATGATCTATTGAAAGATCTGCATAGTAATCTTCCGGATGACCATCTTCCATTACGGTCATATCAAACAGCACGACCAGATCATGCAGCCACTCAGCCCGCGTAATCGTACCGTTTTCTCCATAGATCAGGCCCGTGTCGGAAGCCGCCGCTGTCGTGCTGCCTGCCACCTGCATAAACAGGAAACACACGGTCAAAAATACCAATAGGTTTCTCCATCCTTTTCTCATTTCGCACCCTCGCTTTCCATAAGAACATATTTGAAAATATTATACAACTATAAGTTGTTATATTCAACAATTTTTTAGTTTTATTTGCGTATTGAAATCTTGTTAAAATGAGAAAAAGGAGTACAAAATGAACAATCTGAGACTATTGCGGAACCAGAAAGGGATCAGTCAGCAGAAACTGGCGGATCTGCTCAACTTGAGTCAGCAGTCCATTTACAAATATGAGAACGGTCTGGCAGAACCGGACATCCAAACGCTTAAGGAACTGTCGGAATTGTTCGATGTTTCGATCGATTATATCGTTGGAAACACGGACGACCCACGCAGGATGGACGTCTTCATCGAGACGGAGCTTGCCCCGCGAGAGCTTCGCTGCCTGCGCATGTACCGGCGGCTCACCGCCACCCGAAAGAACATCGTCGAGATGATCCTGGAAGACTATGTCGGGGACTGTCCCGGCGGTGATCATGATGAAGAAAAGAATGCTGATGTGGATCAAAACAACGCAAGAAACAAAATGCTGCCTTCTTAAGAAGACGGCATTTTCTGATTTTGACCACACAACAGTGGACAGCGATATCC
This sequence comes from uncultured Lachnospiraceae bacterium, assembly GCA_947627365.1. Lineage (GTDB taxonomy): Bacteria > Bacillota > Clostridia > Lachnospirales > Lachnospiraceae > Choladousia. The sequence continues at coordinate 2,034 of CANQVT010000073.1, forward strand.
AATATGCGAAATATACAAATGTACATTGTTATTTTCGTGAATAATGTACATTGTTATATCTTAAATATATTTGTAAAATGAAAAATAAAAGGAGGCGTTTTTTTGGAGAATCGAAAGACAAGTGAAGCGCACAGGCGTGCAAGCGTAAAATGGCAAAAAGAAAATTATAGTCGTATTCCTTTAGATGTTAGACCAGTCGAAAAGGAACGGATAAAACAGGCAGCGCAGTCTTGCGGTATGACCGTTGGCGGTTATATTAAACAGGCGATAGCAGAAAAAATAGAAAGAGAGGCGGCTGATCATGAGTAACAAAGAAAGAGCAATACAGTTATTAGACCAGATCCCAGAAAGTAAAATGATTTATATTATCGGTATTCTGGAGGGTGCAGCAATCCCGGAAATTGAAACGGTAGAGCCGGACGAATGGGATCTGCAAATGATCGCGGAGGCAGAAAAAGAAAACGATGGGATAGGAATAACAATTGAAGATTTGGCGGCTGATCTGGGGGTGAAGCTGTGAAAAATTACAAAATTATTTTTGAAAAGGCCGCAGAAAAATTTTTGAGGAAACAGAACAAGCCAACACAAGAGCGGCTTTTAAGGGCAATATACAAACTCCCGGAAGGAACAGATATAAAACGCCTACAAGGAAGCAGCGGTCTATATCGTGTTAGAATTGGAGATATGAGGGTTATTTATAGGATTGATGACGATATTAAAATAATATGGATTGAAAATATAGATAATCGTGGCGATGTGTATAAAGGGCATATCAGATAATCCCTTATCTGATATGCCCTGTTTTTCTTTACGACACCGCCCCGATCAGCTCGCGGATATCATCCACCTTCTGTCTCTCCATATAGTCCGCGATACCGTCGATGATCTCAAGTGTGGCCGTCGGATTGCGGAAATTTGCTGTGCCGACCGCAACCGCTGTGGCTCCCGCAAGGATAAACTCCAGCGCGTCCTCCGCCGTCGCGATCCCGCCCATGCCGATGATCGGCACCGACACCGCCTGCGCGGTCTGGTAGACCATGCGCACCGCAATCGGATGGATCGCCGGGCCGGATACCCCGCCGGTCTTGTTGGCTAGCGCGAACGTACGGCGGTTCACATCGATCTTCATGCCGGTGAGCGTGTTGATCATCGAGAGCGCGTCCGCGCCGCCCGCTTCTGCCGCCCGTGCGATCTCCGTGATATCCGTGACGTTCGGGCTCAGTTTCATGATCACCGGCTGCTTCGCGTGCCGTTTGATCTCGCGCGTGATGCTCTCCACCGCCTTCGGATCCTGCCCGAACGAGATGCCGCCGCACTTGACATTCGGACAGGAGATATTAATCTCCAAAAGTCCGACCGCTGACTCTTCACCGAGCCGCTCGACCACCTCGCAGTAGTCTTCCGTTGTCCTCCCGCAGACGTTCACAATCACAGTCGTGTCGTACTGTGCCAGAAACGGCAGATCGCGCGCACAAAACGTGTCAATTCCCGGATTTTGCAGGCCAATCGCATTCATCATACCGCCGCGTATCTCTGCGACACGCGGCGTCGGATTGCCGGGCCACGGCACGTTCGCAACGCCCTTCGTCACCACGGCGCCCAGCCGCGAAAGATCCACGAACTCACTGTATTCCATTCCTGAGCCGAACGTCCCAGAGGCTGTCATGACGGGATTCTTCAGCTCGATGCCCGCGATACTTACTTTTGTATTGTGCATAGTCGATTCCTCTCCACATTATACCTCGTATCTCAGTACCATTCGCCCGACCGTGTGCGCGGTTGCTGCCAGGACAAACCTTTCTCAGATCTCCACATCCTCGGCCCGAAACACCGGCCCCTCCTTGCAGATCCGCTTGTTGCGCACCTGGGAATGCTCATCTAATTCCTTCGATTGGCAGACACAAGCCAGACATGCGCCGATCCCGCAGGCCATTCGCTCCTCCAGAGAAATCCAGCACTCGATCCCCTGCTCCTGCGCGTAGGCCTTGACCGCGCGCAGCATCGGCGTCGGACCGCAGGCATAAATTACATCCGCGCTCAGCTGATTCTCACGGATACAGTCGAGCACGTTCCCCTTCGTCCCGGCGCTCCCGTCCTCGGTCGCCACGTACAGTGTCCCGCTCGCCGAAAGCTCCTCCGTCAGAAACAGCTCGTCCCGGTATCCCACGACCAGCTGTACCTCGCCCACGAGCGATTTTGCGAGCTGAACCATCGGCGGGATTCCGATGCCGCCGCCGATCAGAAACGACTTCCTGCCCTGCGGACAGCGCTCCGTCGGAAAGCCGTTCCCGAGCGGGCCAAGGATGTCAAAGGCTTCTCCCGCCTGTGCGCGACTGAACTCCTCCGTGCCCTTTCCGACCACGCGGTACACAATGCGCAGCATCCCCCGCCCCGGATCCGTCTCGCAGATGCTGATCGGACGCGGCAGCAGCCTGCCCGAGTCGTTGCAGTAGACTGAAATAAACTGGCCCGGCCGTGCCGAACGCGCGATCTCTCCAGCCTCCAGCCACATGCTGAAAATCCCTGTGGCAATCTGCTCCTGCGAGCGCACGACCGCCTGTTCCCTGTATTTATCCGTCATCTTTTTCTCCTGTATCTGCTTTAGTTGATTCTGAATGTGTTAACGCGCGGCCAGCGCCCCGTTGATATCCGCGATCATGTCCGCCACCGCCTGCCGGCTCGCGTCCGCAAAATGCTCCGCGCCAAACGCCGCATACTTCTCCTGTTTATAGGCTGCGATGATTCCTCGCGAGGAATTCACGATTGCGCCGAGTCCATCTTCGTTGAAATAATGGACCAGGTCCGCGGCCTTTCCGCCCTGCGCGCCGTAGCCCGGCACCAGAATGTAGGATTTCGGCATGATCTTTCGCAGCACCTTTCCCATTTCCGGATAAGTCGCCCCTACGACCGCGCCGACATAGCTGTAGGAATCTCCCATGCAGGAATCCGCCCACTCGGCCACCTTCTCGCCCACCAGCTCGTACAAAGGCCTGCCATCGACCATCCGATCCTGAAACTCTCCGCTCGACGGATTCGATGTCTTCACCAGAATAAAGATGCCCTTCTTCTCCTCTTTGCACACGTCGAGAAACGGCTTGATCCCGTCGGTTCCCAGATATGGGTTGACCGTCGCGAAGTCTTCTCCGAACGGTGTGTAAATCTTCTGCCCTATCTGTATCTTCCCGAGATGCGCCGTCGCGTACGCGGCAGAGGTCGAGCCGATATCGCCGCGCTTCACGTCGCCGATCACAACCAGCCCTTTCCCCTGGCAGTATTCGACGGTCCGCGCAAACACCTGAAGCCCAGGGATGCCGAATTGCTCGTACATCGCGATCTGCGGCTTTACCGCCGGGATCAGGTCATACGTCGCGTCCACAATCGCCTTGTTGTACTGCCAGACCGCCTCCGCCGCGCCCTCCAATGTCTCTCCGCATTCGGCAAATGCTTTTTTTGTAAGATGCTCCGGAATATAGCTCAGCATCGGATCCAGTCCGACCACGACCGGTGCGTTTGTTCTCTTGATGTTCTCAATCAGTCTGTTTATCATATACATCCTCCATATCTCATTTCCTATTCCGAAAAGACACCTTTCAGCGCTTTCCTCTCAGGTAGGCTCTCGCGTACTTGAGTACTCCGTTTACCGCATATGCGCAAAACAGTCCGGCCGCCGACAATGTGCCAAACCCGGCATAGCGATACGCCCAGTATGTCATCCGCGCAGATTTCAGCTTGTCTCCGGATTTGCCCCCGGAACTGAGCCTGTATTTCAGAAACGGCTCGTTGATCGCCACGGCCTGCCCATATTTTTTCAGGATTCCAAGCCAGGTAATGTAATCCTCATGGCTGTCCTCATGCTGCATCGGAAATTCACGTGCGACCTCCGTGCGCACAAGAACCGATGAGCAGTTGATGCAGTTGTGCAGCAAAAGGGAACGATAAGTAATCTGCTCTTTCACGCCGATCACCCGTCCGGTAAGCTGTCCATCCGGCGTCACAAGCTCTCTCCCGGTAGAGCAGAGCACAGCCTTCGTCCGCTCCAGCAAGGCAAGCTGCCTCGCGAGCTTCCCTTCTGCCCACCAGTCGTCCGCGTCCAGAAAGGCTATATATTTTCCCCGCGCAAGCTCCACACCGCGATTCCTGGAAGCTGCCGCCCCGAGGTTCTTCTCATTTTGGACATAGCGCACCCGCCTGTCGTCCGCATAGCGCTCCATCACGGCGTCCAAATCATCCGGCGATCGGTCATTCAGCACGATCACCTCGAGCGGCACCTTCTGTGCCAGCGCCGAGTCGATGGCCTGTCCTATTGTTCCCTCACACCGGTACGCCGGCATGACGACCGATACTGTCACTGCCTCTTCCATGCTTTCTCCTGTCCGCCGGCCCTGACGTAGAGCACTTCTATATTCGATCTGCGCCGCCGGCTCCCAAAATTCCCCGGAATATGTCCTTCACGCATCCTGTGCTCAGCTTGTCTTCTTTCGAGACTTTGCAACATTCTGCCCTGTCGAAGCCGTCACCTGCCACTGCTCAACACCCTCTGTGTTTTCCTTCTGGAACAGAATCTTGATCGTCGTGGCGATCAGCTGGAGGTCAAGCACGAATGAATAATTCTCAATATAGGTCAGATCAAGCTTCAGCTTGTCATAAGGCGTGGTATTGTACTTTCCATACACCTGCGCATACCCCGTGAGCCCTGCCTTTACCTTCAGGCGGTAGTCAAACTCCGGGAGCTCCTTCCTGTACTGAGCCGCAATCTCCGGACGCTCCGGGCGCGGACCGACAAGAGACATATCACCCTTGATGATATTGAACAGCTGCGGGAGCTCGTCGAAATGGATGTTGCGGAGCACCCTGCCAACCGGCGTCACACGGCTATCTCCCTTCATCGCGAGCCGAGCTCCGCTTTTCTCGGAATCCACGCTCATGCTCCGAAATTTCAGCACCTGGAATACTTTTCCATCCTGTGTCAGACGCGACTGCCTGTACAACACCGGCCCGCCGTCATAGCATTTGACAAGGATTGCGATCATCAGAAGGATCGGCGAGAAGACAAGCAGCATCAGGCCAGCGCAGGCAATGTCAAATACACGCTTCAGCACCTGCTGCTCTACAGTCAAACCACGGTTGCGAAACAGCAGCAGCGGCGTGTCGAACAGATGAATCTTCTCTGCACTCATAATCATGATGTCCGATATCTTCGGCTGACAGTAACAACGCATATTGTTTTCGAAGCAGAATTTCAATATCAGGTTTCGCTCATGTGAAGGAATGTCTCCGATCACAACGGCCTGATAGCGGGGGATCTCCCCGCGAATATAATCGATGCCCTTGTCCAGGCTGATCATCCCGCTTATAATATATTTATCCCTGCGTCCCTCCATCTTTTTCATCAAAGACCTTGGGCTCGCATCTCCATAGATCAGGAGAATCTCATGAGGCGGATAGATTTTTGTGTAGATCACGCGCATGAACAATACCCACAGCACTACTGCCACAAGGTTGACGGCTGTCACACACAATATCGGCCCAATGTGCTGCAGAAAACGCCATCGACCGATCAGGGCAAGCTGCAGGTAGGCAACCACATTCACAAGAAGAACCGAAAATATCTGCGAGAGGAGCACATCTAGCACTCTCTGGTATCCCACCTTGAAAGCAGAGAAAAGTCTGGATACCAAAACTACCATGAGCGCATACAGTGCGATCAATGCCCAGTGTCCCCAATAACCGTATCTTCTTCCTATGACAGCGCTCACGTGATATTCTTCAAACCAGGCATACGCAAACACGCCTGTCTGAATCGCAACAATCAGAACAGATGCCAAAAACATGATCAAGCGTTTGTATTGTTCTCGTTTTCTCACTTTTGCCACTCCTCATTGATTTCAGCATATTATAGAACAATTCGACACAATTGACAACCTAAAAGGAAAGTTGATTTAAAAAATTCTTAAGAATTTTCCTCTTTCACTTTTCTTGCATTCCAGGCATACAACAGATATAATCAATTCAAATGAAGGGGTTTTCTGTATTTTTCGGATTATTTTACCTGTTTATACACAGGGAGGGGGATTATCATGAAAAGATTGTTTTTTCCTTGTTTTCTGGCTATAGGCCTGGCGCTTGCTTCTCCCGCAGCCACATTCGTTCCCGGATTAGAGGGTGCTTCTGTCCTGGCGGCTGAGTCGGAGACTCCTGCCACAGAAGCTCCGGCTCCAGCGATTACCGGCTGGCAGCAGGATGCGAGCGGCTGGTATTACTTACAGAATGGCGTGAAGCTTACGGGCTGGCAGGATCTGGGCGGGAACCGATACTATTTCAACGCATCTGGCTATCGCGTTTCTGGAAACTATAAGATAGGTGAAAACTATTACCTGTTCCGTCCTGCGACTGAGGCCGAGAACCCGGGTGCCCTGTGCCGCGATGCGGCTGGACTAGTCAGCTTCCAGAGCAATCCAAATGTCTACTACTACCTGACTTCCGGAAAGCAGGGCATTCTTACCGTCAACAAATGGGTGAAGAGCAACGGCGGATACTACTATGCCAACTCCAAGGGCAAGATCAAGCTTGGCACGATCACCGTAAAGAAGAAGCGCTACCATATCACCAAGGATGGACGCATGACCTTTTACGGAAAGTCTTCCTATGACAATGGATACTATTATGCCAAGTCGAACGGAGTCCTGAAGACCGGTTTTCAGACGATTGGTGGGAAGAAATACTACTTTGACAAAAAGACGGGCAAGCGCGCGTCGGGTGCTACCGTGGTCGACAAATACACGTATTATTTCCGCAAAAACGGTACTATCAGGACCGGCTGGGTAAAGAAGTCTAGCGGGACCAAGGTGTATTATTACGACAGCAATGGCCGTCGTGTCTCAGGCTGGTATACGATCAAAGGGAAGAAATACTATTTTGACCCGAAGAAGGACGATACCCGCGTACAGAATTGCTGGAAGAAAATCAATAAAAAATACTACTACTTCAACGCGTCTGGCGTGATGCAGACTGGCTTTTTCACAGTCGATGGCAAACGCTATTATACCAATTCGAAGGGTATTCGCAAAAAGGGCTGGCAGACCGTCGGTGGACGAAAGTATTATATCGATCCGAAAACTCACGTTGTCACGACCGGCTGGCTCACATATAATAAGAAGAAATACTATCTGAACCCGAACACATCCGCCAGTGCGTATGGCGCGGCGGTGACAGGCTGGGTAAATATTCCTACCAGCAACGGCAAAAAGAAATACTGGTATTACTTCAACGATGACGGAAGCATGTATACCGGATGGCTCACACAGAATGGCAAACGCTACTATTTCAAACCATCCAACGGCCGGATGTTCACCGGGAAGCATACCATTTCCGGAAAGGAATACAACTTTGACAAGAACGGTGTGCTCTTAGAGGCTACGCCTACAGGAGCATGGCGTATCGAGGTCAACCGGAGGAGCTGTTTCGTGGTCGTATACCGGGGCAATACACCGGTGCGAGCGTTTGTGTGTTCTACCGCTGCAGACGGAGTCAGCACGCCGACCGGCACCTTCACTCTGAAAGATAAGCTCCGCTGGCACGAACTGAAGGGACCTACCTGGGGTCAGTACTGCTCCCATATTACACCGGATATCCTGTTCCATTCTGTACCGAATTATCAGCGCGACAACCACACGCTTGAATCAGACCAGTACAACAAGCTCGGAACGCCGGCTTCGGCAGGCTGCATTCGGCTCACGGTTGAGCATGCAAAATATCTGTACGATAACTGCCCGATCGGCACCAAGGTTATCGTCAGCGATTCCGTTGCACGGCCGAGCGGCGTCGTCATCGAGACAGCGCCGAAGATTCCTTTGTCGCAGAACTACGATCCTACCGATCCTAACGCCTGATCCTCTGCGATCTGATATTTCAGAAAGGCAAAAGCAGCTAATTTTTCCTCTCGCGGATCTGCACATAAAACAGGCTGACATGGAAATGCTCCATGTCAGCCTTTCTATTTTACCCTTTGTTCTGTTCACTTCATGCATGTACTGGCACAGAAGCCGGCGTCTCCTTCCCGCCTCAGGCCTGGCTCTCTATGAACGCCGCGATCGTCTCACATGCCTCTTTCTCATCCACTCCGCTGCACACAAGCGTAATCTCATCATCCTGCTGCACACAAGCGCTCAGGATACCCAGAATGCTCTTCGCACTGAATTCTTTGTTTCGGAAACAGATCTTGATCTCTGATTTGTACTCCGTCGCCATCTTGCACAGCTCCCCGGCCGGTCTGAGATGCAGGCCAAGTTGATTTTTAACTGTCAATCTTCTCTCTATCAATGTCATTCCTCCACATTCTGTCCGTCATCATCTGGCAAGCGTTCTTGCTCTTCCGCAGTCACGACAAGGCTCACATCCGCAGTCAACGTATAATCCTCAGGAAGCTCGATCTGGACAGGAATCTCATAATTCCCAGGCTCTGTGCAAACATCCAAATCGATACTTGCCTTGATGTCTTGAACCGTGATCGTGCCATTCTTATCATCGGAATGTACCTGTATCGAAATCTCATCCGCCGGTGAAAATGTAAGATTCATGTCCTCCGGACGGTTTAAAATTTCCAGATTTGACAGCGGAATCTGCAGCGTATGATCTCCGCTCTGCTCAATCTGCACAGACACGGCAACCTCCGGCTCAGCCTCCGACACCAGTCGAAGCTCCGAGTTATCCGCAAGCGTCTCTGTGATATCCATGTCTCGGATAAAGCTCTCGGACACATTGTCAATCGAAATACTGTCCTTTAAGACAAGCTGCCCTCCCAGCGCGTCAAGCGCCTCCTTCGTGCCGACCAGGCTCACCGTCTCTGGCATCACCGACACTCCGGTCAATCGATATCCTTCCACCGGAGTCCCTGTGACTTCTACCTTGACATCAATGTCATTTCTGACCTCCCAAAGCGTCACATCTACCATGACCGTATTCTCAGCCAGAAGTACACCGGTCGAATCCTTCACCTGCAGGCGACTCATTTGCATGGCATCGCCGTTCTTATCGTACACATTGATCGTCGCGCTGAGACGCTGATCGTTGCTTATGCGGGCCACGCTGACGGAAGCCACCACCTGCCCGATCCGGTTGAGCATACTCTCCGGGCCTGCAATCTGCACAGTCTTGCCTTGTACAATTTCTGTTCTGCCTACCTCATAGCCCTTCTCTGGCTGTCCCGTCGTCGAGACGTTGACTACGAACTCACTTTGCTTTCTCTGCTCAAGCTTCACCTTCATTGACGAGGGGACGACCTCTATCTCATCCCAGCTTACCGCCGGATCGCTGCAGACCACAGAAAGAGGCACGGTATTCATCTCATTCAGATTCTCCATATCAGCCGTCACAGTGAAGTCATTCTGCACAAGCCGATCCAGAACACTGCTGCGCTCCGTCACTTTCAACATGACCGATTCATCAGAGACAATATCATATACCTTGTCGATCTCCGTCACACTCTCCCCATTGATAACCTGGATTGGCACGTCCCGAAACAGCTTTGAGCGCGTCGGATTGTCTATATTATCGATCAAAATCCAGATCAGGAAAGCCACGATGAGCGATAACAGCTTCAGGCTCAGGTTGCGCGTCAATTTACGTTTCATTTTTGCTCCAACCTTTCCAGAATTTGAATTTTTTTGGCGTCACTGTCTTGTTTTGAAGAATGACAAGCTGCTCTCTCAGCTTCTCCTGAGAAATATTTCTTGTAAGCTCTCCTTTGTACGCGACGGAAACCCAGCCCGTCTCTTCAGAAACGATCACCGTCAGGGAATCCGTCACCTCGCTGATGCCGACTCCGGCCCTGTGTCTCGTGCCAAGCTCCTTGCTGAGCATCATATTGTCCGAGAGCGGAAGGTAACACGTCGCCGCAGTGATGCGGTTCTCCCGGACAATGACTGCGCCGTCGTGCAGAGGTGTATTGTGCTCAAAAACATTGATCAGAAGCTGACTCGTCACGACAGAATCCAGAACAATCCCCGTGCGCTCATATTCATCCAGGCGAATATTCTGCTCGATCACAATCAGAGCCCCTGTCTTAGCCTTTGCCATCTCAAAGGTTGCCTTGACAATCTCATTCACCGTCCGGTCGCTGAAACGCTCTGACGTCTCTTTCGTGTCCAGCATCGGAAACAGTGATGTGAAGATCTGCTGCTCGCCAATCCGCTCCAACGCACGCCGCAACTCCGGCTGGAAGATAACCAACGCAGCTATGATCGCTATATCAATCGCCCGGCTTACGATGTAGATCAGCGTGTCCATCTGGAACAGGTATACAATGGAAACGCAGACAACAAGAACCATGATGCCCTTGAGCAGCGTCCAAGCCTTGGTATTCTTGATCCAGAGCAGAATGCTGTATACAAGAAAAGCCAGAATGATGATTTCCAGCACATTTGTCAGTGTAATGGTCGAGATCGGATCCGTAAACCATGTCAGGTAATTCCGAAACCACATCCTAATCGTACTCATCCCGGCTCCTCCTTTCCTACATACAGAGTAATTGGCGTTTGCGAAACGCCAGAAGCCGCATAAATACGGCATCTTTTTTGTTACAAAATAAAACAACTCCTCACTGATTT
>CANQVT010000074.1 GCA_947627365.1 uncultured Lachnospiraceae bacterium
AGGAGGCTCCTCCGCTGCAAGCAGCGGGGAATTAGACCCACTACTCGAAGCGCTCTACGCGCTTCTCGTTATTAAAGTTACCCTTTTTGACCTCAATATCAGTAAAAAAATTTTTTTCTGATTTAGGCTTGACTTTTCATAGCTGGTCTCTTGCCCGGAATGCTTTGTCCCACTTGCTCTGCAATTCTGGATGTCTGTCGTAAATCATTAACGTACTTTTCCCTTTTAAATACCCCATGAAGTTCGATATGCTTATCTTCGTATTGCTACGCTTAAATGTATATGATCCACACATACTGCTCCCGCTATAATATCCACACTTTTATACTTGCATGGCGTACTTATTATCTCTCGCACGTCATCCCGAATTTTTCCGTATAATACCTTCTTGCGGTATTTTGGAATAAAAACTATGTGATACTGGCATTTCCATTTAGTGTGTGATAAACTTCTATTGTCCATTTGGACCTCCTCCTATGCTTGAAATTTGGCTTGCGACACCAATTTCATTGTAGCATAGGAGGATTTTTATTGTTATCCTCACCGCTTCCAACTACCCTATTCTCCCCAGCATAGCTGGGGGATTAGGCTTTTCATTTATGAATATCCCTGATACATTTTTTCATTTCATTACTCAATTTTCTCAAAACATCTATATTTTATGCTTTTTCAAACAGATATTCCGTTATCTGAACTCCACCAAGAATATAATACTAAGGAGTAACGCTATAATAACTATTTGTGCTCAATAATTTCCCCGTATATTCTCTGCCAAAGGTATCTTCCATCCGTCAAAGAAGCGTCCCTTAATTCAAAAAATTCTTTATCTTACTTTTTCTCTTCTCTTTTCTTCCTCTTCGAAATCTCCTTCTGTTGCAGTTCTAGGTTCACCTACGCGCATCTCTCCGCCTCTTTTAAATAATCAACTTTCTGCCCAATTTTCCGGTTCCTTTTATCATCAAAACAGATATAAATTGCCAGCATACACAAAGTACGCCATGGAAGGCTTTCCAAAATGGCCTGATTTCATCCCCTATACTGCTACATTGAAATCGGTTCTGGCGACAAGCGAACACCTCTTGCTATTCCTCTCCTGCAAACGACGAATGGTCTCATCCATCCCCCCATATACTTCATGGCAATCAATTTTTTGATGATTAAAGCACATTGATCCCATGACCAATACAGCGTTGCGTAATCTCCATACGGGTCAAATAACAAAGTTCAAAAAATAAGAACACTTTTATCTCATGCCACATCTCCTTTACTTAATCTGTTCTAGCCCAACCGCTCGTTCACCTTCATAAAGGACGTGGTACGTGTTTCCATTCTTTATCTTGTCCTCACACCCAAGCACCTTCGGCAGTTCTTCTGTCAGATATTCATCTGTATTGTAAATCCATAAGTACGTGTATCCACCCTCCGCAAGCAACTCCGGCAAATTCTTAATTCCAGGCTCCTCCTGTTCGGACAAACGTGTCATGTTGCCGTCCTGCGTGAATTTCCATGGTTCATTGATATAGTTGCTCACCTGTTCGCCCAGGTAATACAGAGCAACTGCCTTTGCGTACTCATTCTTTCCCTTTTGATCCAGCATATATACCTTATCTCCGTCTGAAATTATTTTCTGAATTTTTCTTGCCTGCTTTTTACTTTTCGTAATCTCTTTGTATCCGCTTACCTTCGAGGAATTTAAGGCCGTAACATTAGGAATAAATTTTTCATTAACACCAGTCAAGAAAAGGAGCAGTATGCCTAGCACAAGATATCCCTGCATTTTTGTATTTGTCTTTTCCTTTCCCTGCATAACCCATGCGAGTACCAGTATAAAAATAAACACCGCATACAAAGTCAGATACCTAGCGCCGCTTGCCATCCGAGCAGCCTCCTCAGCATTAAAAACAAACAGATATGCATACAGCAAAACCGCCGTGAACACACCTGCCGATCCAAACAGATACAGCAGATAAACCCGAAGTGTTCTCCCACCCTCATGCTGAAGATCCGCCGCCAGCTTCATCAGCACAGCAATTCCAAACAAAAACGGCACAAAGGTTATCTTCAAACTCGATTTAGCGGAAAGCGGTCTACCCATCGTCGCCGTGGCAAAGGCGCTGACGGTGCTCGTTATCCTATCCTGAGAGATTGTCCTGCCCAAGAGCCTGCACAATGTTCCTGCTGTGTCAGGCAACTTTATAAGCCAGACCCCAGCCCCCACAATCAAAAGCTCAACAAGAATAACCACCGATCCTATCATTCTGGCAGCCTTTTTTTGTCTTTTTACATCTGAAAGGAAATGTTTTTCAAGAAAAAGAAAGTGTGTGAGTGCAAAGAAGCACGCAAACAAAGCGATCAAAGGACCTGCCATCCGTTTAAAAAAGCAAATCATAAGCAGACCGCAGCTTAGTATCAAAATGTTGCTTACTTTCTTTCTGCGATTGATCCACCAGCCTGCCACCCCTCCTGCCCACGCACACACTGGAAGATCCACATACAGATTCTTTATCCCATACATATACAGCGAATAAAGCCCAAAGTACATAATCAGGCCATAAAGCATAACCTTCTTCCAGTCTTTCCACCCATACTCGGAAAACGGCAACATAAGCCCGATCCAAACTAATAAGGATGAAGCTACATACATATTCTGCTCATTGTATCCTGTAATATGCTGAAAGAATAGGTAAAAAAGTCCTGTTGCATAAGGGTTGCCATTACCAACCAAAGCAGAATGCTTAGCTAGCATGTTTTCCTCCAGCATATACTTCACCGCAAGCGCCCACTGGTGAAATTCATCGATGTGCTGGATAAAGTCATTATAGTATGCGACTAGGCAATATGCAAAAAACAAAAATACAACAATAAGATACGGTGACTGCAGAAACAGCAGTGTCTCTGTCCCTTTTCGCACCGCACCATACACTGTAATCAAATAACCCGCCACCGAGACGGCAAACAGTACATGCATCCCGTATGCAAACGAGCCTGTCAGCCCTCCCAGATAAAGGCCCAGCACTACCACAGCTGCAGCAAGGAACATCCCTTCGCCGATATTCAATTTCAGAGTATTCTTCAGTGCAAGCGCAACTCCCAGCAAAACAAAAAAAGCCGCCAGCATCAAAATAAAGTTCATTTCATTTCTTCCTCAGAGAAACCGTACCATTTACAATATTTAGCATACAACTTTATTTATAATACCTTATTTTCATATGTGTGTAAAGTACATTTTTGCCTCACAAAAGTGTTCTCCATGGGAACAGGCGCCCCGTATGATAGAGACGCCTGCATTTTCATCCATATGCTGTTATGTTATGTCCTGTCTTTGTTTAGAACTTCCCTGCGTCCGCCGCTTCCTGCACGGAGACAGCCACCGCAACGGTCATACCAACCATCGGGTTGTTGCCGGCGCCGATCAGACCCATCATCTCAACGTGAGCCGGAACGGAGGACGAACCTGCGAACTGCGCGTCGGAGTGCATACGGCCGAGCGTATCGGTCATGCCGTAGGAAGCCGGGCCTGCCGCCATGTTGTCCGGATGAAGCGTACGGCCTGTGCCGCCGCCGGACGCCACGGAGAAGTACTTCTTACCCGCCTCGGTGCGCTCCTTCTTGTAGGTGCCTGCCACCGGATGCTGGAAACGGGTCGGGTTCGTGGAGTTGCCGGTGATGGAGACGTCCACGTTCTCCTTCCACATGATCGCGACGCCCTCCGGCACGCTGTTCGCGCCGTAACAGTTGACCTTCGCGCGAAGCCCGTCGGAGTAAGACTTGCGGGAAATCTCCTTAACCTCGTTCTTGTACGGATCGTACTCGGTCTCAACGAAGGTGAAGCCGTTGATGCGGGAGATGATCTGAGCGGCGTCCTTGCCGAGACCGTTCAGAATGACGCGCAGCGGTTTCTGACGAACCTTGTTCGCCTTCTCCGCGATACCGATAGCGCCCTCTGCCGCCGCGAAGGACTCGTGGCCCGCGAGGAACGCGAAGCACTCGGTCTCCTCCTCGAGGAGCATCTTGCCGAGGTTGCCGTGGCCGAGGCCTACCTTACGGGTGTCGGCAACGGAGCCCGGGATACAGAAAGCCTGAAGGCCCTCGCCGATCGCCGCAGCGGCGTCGGCTGCCTTGCGGCAGTTTTTCTTGATCGCAATCGCTGCGCCTACCGTGTAAGCCCAGCACGCGTTCTCAAAGCAGATCGGCTGAATGCCCTTGATCTGGTTGTAAACGTCGAGACCTGCGTCCTTTGTGATCTTCTCTGCTTCTTCGATGGAAGCGATGCCGTAGCTGTTCAGGACAGCGTTGATCTGGTCGATTCTTCTCTCGTATGATTCAAATAAAGCCATTCTTCCTTACCTCCCTCTCACTCTTTTCTCGGATCTATGATCTTGACTGCGTCGGCAACGCGGCCGTACTGGCCCTTTGCCTTTTCCCATGCGGTGTTCGGATCGTCGCCCTTCTTGATGAAGTCGGTCATCTTTCCGAGGCTTACGAACTGGTAGCCGATGATCTGGTCGTCCGCGTCAAGAGCGATGCCGGTGACATAGCCTTCCGCCATCTCCAGATAGCGCGGGCCCTTCTTGAGCGTGCCGTACATTGTACCCACCTGAGAACGAAGACCCTTGCCGAGATCCTCGAGGCCTGCGCCCACTGCAAGTCCATCTTCAGAGAATGCGGACTGGCTGCGGCCGTAAGCGATCTGCAGGAACAGCTCTCTCATCGCGGTGTTGATCGCGTCGCATACAAGGTCTGTATTCAGCGCTTCCAGCACGGTCAGACCCGGAAGGATCTCAGCCGCCATAGCAGCAGAATGCGTCATACCGGAGCAGCCGATCGTCTCGACGAGCGCTTCCTGGATGATGCCGTCCTTCACATTCAGGCTGAGCTTACATGCGCCCTGCTGCGGCGCGCACCAGCCGATGCCGTGCGTGAAACCGGAAATGTCCTTGACTTCCTTTGCCTGTACCCATTTTGCCTCTTCCGGAATCGGAGCAGCGCCATGATGAACGCCCTGAGCCACCGGGCACATCTCTTCTACTTCGCGTGAATAAATCATTGTATTACTCCTTTCAGTATGTATTTTGTTACTTAATTTCTACTCATTCTCTCATAAAATAACAGATTCGTCAACTACTCATTATACCCGTTCGGATTCATCGACTGCCATCTCCAGGAGTCCGCGCACATCTCCTCGATGCCGTACTGCGCCTCCCAGCCGAGCTCCGCCTTCGCCTTCGACGGATCCGCGTAGCACTGCGCGATGTCGCCCGCGCGGCGCGGCTTGATCTCGTACGGCAGTGTCTTCCCGCACGCCTTCTCGAACGCGTGGAGCACCTGCAGCACGCTGTAACCCTTGCCCGTGCCGAGGTTGTAGATGCGCACCTGTGGTTCGTCGTCAAATTTCTTCATCGCCTTGACATGACCCTTCGCGAGGTCCACGACATGAATATAGTCGCGCACGCCCGTGCCGTCCGGCGTATCGTAATCGTTCCCGAACACGCCGAGCTTCTCGAGCTTGCCAACCGCCACCTGCGCGATGTAAGGCACAAGGTTGTTCGGGATGCCCTTCGGGTCCTCGCCGATGACGCCGGCCTTATGCGCGCCGATCGGGTTGAAATAGCGCAGAAGTACCACACTCCACTCCGGGTCCGACACGTGCAGGTCCGTCAGGATCTGCTCGAGCATCGCCTTCGTCTGCCCGTACGGGTTCGTGATCTGCCCCTTCGGGCAATCCTCCGTGATCGGCACAAACGCCGGATCGCCATAGACCGTCGCGGACGAGCTGAAGATGATCTTCTTCACGCCGTGCCTGCGCATGACGTCGCAGAGATTCAGCGTGCCTGTGATGTTGTTGTGGTAATATTCCAGCGGCTTGCGCACCGATTCGCCCACGGCCTTGTAGCCCGCGAAATGGATGACCGAGTCGATCTTCTCATTCTCGAAAATCCCGTTCACCGCTTCCTTATCCAGCATGTCGACATTGTAAAACTTCACCTTTTTCCCGGTGATCTGCTCCACGCGCTCCAGCGCCTTCTCGTTGGAGTTGTAGAGATTGTCCATCACGACGACCTCGTACCCGTTTTCGAGAAGCTCCACGCAGGCGTGGCTCCCTATGTACCCGGCTCCGCCGGTGACCAATACTGCCATAATATATCCTCCTCTTCAAAACGGGCGGAACGTCCACCAGGAGTTCCGCCTGTCATTTGACCCAGAATGCCGTATCCTAAATTTTGACTCCTAGCTAAGCTAGGTGGGTAACCGCAGCACAGGTGTCTGTCTTCCACTGCAAACGGAGGCCTGACATAGGCTGTGCGATATAGGAATCCCATGAAAGTAAATGTAGGTTCAAAATACTAGGACTCTCGTACACCCCAGGAACGTACTTGCAGTTCTTATCGATAGTATAACCCAGTAAGCCGCGATAATCAACCTGTTTTTCAAGCAAATTTTGGCAAAAAATTTTTGTTCAATTTTCATTATTAAATGTTTCGCAAATGTCCCATTCATGATATAGTATAATTATGGGGAGAGGATACACAAAAAATGAATAAAAGAATAATAGGGTGCGGGTGACATAGAAGATATCATTGCCAATCCTGATTATGTCGGCAAGAATGCAAAGGATGATTCCGTTGAATTTACCAAAGAATACTATATAGCCGGAGATTATGTAAAGGTTGCTGTCAGGGTCACATCACACAATACTTATTACGCCCGTTCAATGTATGTTCTAAACCCAAATCGGGTGAGAAACTTCATAGAAAAAGGCACGCTGAAAAAACTTGACAAATAAACGGAATCCTGTATAATGAAGCTGCAAAGACAGTAAACTATATTGAATGAAATCAGAGGACGGAACGGGCAGCCGTCACCCTAGTTGGAGATGTGGGAGTGTCGCCCCACCTATTTCATTCAAAAGTTTGGCGGGTAGTTTTGGCTACCCGCTATTTTAATTCCTTGATTATAATACCTATCTGCTCAATTCCTCGTAGGTCGCCCGCACCGCCTTAATGAACTCCTCGCTGTTCAGCACAGTCACATTCCCGAGCGAAGTGATCAGCGCGAGATCCTTCGTCATCTTCCCGCTTTCGATCGTGCGGATGACGGCCTGCTCCAGACGATCCGCGTAGACACAGAGTTCACTGATGCCGTCGAGCTCGCCGCGTTTGCGCAGCGCTCCGGTCCACGCAAAGATCGTGGCGACCGAGTTCGTCGAGGTCTCCTCGCCCTTCAGATGCTTATAATAATGACGCTGTACGGTCCCGTGCGCCGCCTCATACTCGTAGATCCCGTCCGGGGACACCAGCACGGAGGTCATCATCGCAAGCGAGCCGAACGCGGACGAAACCATGTCGCTCATCACGTCGCCGTCATAATTTTTGCAGGCCCAAATAAATCCGCCCTCCGACTTCATGACACGAGCCACCGCGTCGTCGATCAGCGTGTAGAAATAAGTGATCCCGGCAGCTGCGAATTTCTCCTTGTACTGTGCGTCGAAGATCTCCTGGAAAATGTCCTTGAAGGTGTGATCATATTTTTTAGAGATCGTATCCTTACACGCGAACCAGAGATCCTGCTTCGTGTCAATAGCATAATTGAAGCAGCTCTTCGCAAAGCTCTCGATCGAAGCGTACAGATTGTGCATGCCCTGCAGTACGCCCGGACCCTCATAGTCGAACACCGTCTCTCTGGTCTCGGTTCCGTCCTCGGCCGTAAATACAAGCTCCGCCTTACCCGGTCCTGGAATGATCATCTCCACATTCTTGTACAGATCGCCATACGCATGCCTTGCGATCGTAATCGGCTTCTTCCACGTCCGCACGTACGGCTCGATTCCCTTCACGACAATCGGCGCGCGGAACACTGTCCCGTCGAGGATCGCACGGATCGTCCCGTTCGGGCTCTTCCACATCTCCTTGAGATTGTATTCCTTCACGCGCGCCGCGTTCGGCGTGATCGTCGCGCACTTCACCGCCACTCCATATTTTTTCGCGGCGTTCGCGCTGTCGATCGTGATCTGATCGTCCGTCGCGTCGCGGTTCTTCAGCCCGAGATCATAGTATTCGCTCTTCAGCTCCACGAACGGGCAGATCAGCTCGTCCTTAATCATCTTCCAGAGGACTCTTGTCATCTCGTCCCCGTCCATCTCGACGATCGGGGTGGTCATTCTTATCTTTTCCATTTGTCTCACGTTTCCTTTCCTTACTGTCATTCACCTTATTCATTTTTCTGCTTGTATGTTGGCAAACCACAGACAGGAATCGCAGAGTTTTGCCGGGAAATACCCAGGAAGGGTTCCGTGCGATTCCGTCTGATGAAAGTTACCCTTTTGCCCAGCCGAACGAGTATCGCACTGCCTTCTCCCAGCCTGCAAGCCTGCGCGCGCGTTCGTCCGCGTCCATCTGCGGCTCAAACACGCGATCCGTCTTCCAGTTTCGCCGGATCTCATCCATATCCTTCCAGAAAGCGACCGCAAGACCCGCCAGATACGCGGCGCCCATCGCCGTCGTCTCGATGCACTGCGGCCGCAGCACCTGCTGTCCGATCACATCCGCCTGATACTGCATCAGGAAGTTGTTCGCGCTCGCGCCGCCGTCCACCTTGAGACCGGCGAGCCGGATACCCGAATCCGCCTCCATCGCACGGATCACATCGTTCGTCTGGTAAGCCAGCGATTCCAGCGTCGCCCGGACAATGTGATATTTGTTGACTCCGCGCGTGATCCCGACGATGCAGCCGCGCGCGTACTGATCCCAATACGGGGCGCCGAGCCCGGTAAACGCCGGCACCACATAGCAGCCGTTCGTGTCCTGCACGCGCCCGGCGATCCACTCCGTGTCGGGCGCGGAATCGATCAGGTGCATCTCGTCGCGCAGCCACTGGATCGCAGCGCCCGCCACGAAGATGGAACCCTCCAGCGCATAGGTTACCTTGCCGCCCAGTCCCCAGGCGATTGTCGTCACGAGTCCGTTGTCCGAGAACACAGGCTTTTCCCCTGTGTTCATCAGCAGGAAGCCGCCGGTGCCGTAAGTGTTCTTGACCTCTCCGAGGCGAAAACAGGTCTGTCCGAACAGCGCCGCCTGCTGGTCGCCCGCCGCGCCCGCGATCGGGATCTCGCCGCCCAAAAACTCCGGCGCGCTCTTTCCGTAAATCTCGCTCGAAGCCGCCACCCGCGGCAGCAGGAGCTTCGGAATGTCAAGCTCCCGCAGGATGTCGTCGTCCCACTGTAAGGTATTGATATTAAAAAGCATGGTCCGCGAAGCGTTCGTGTAGTCGGTCACGTGTACCGCGCCTTTCGTCAGCTTCCAGATCAGCCAGGTCTCGACCGTGCCGAACAGCAGCTTCCCGGCCTCCGCCTTCTCTCTGGCTCCCGGCACGTTGTCCAGCAGCCATTTGATCTTTGTCGCCGAAAAATAGGCGTCGATCACCAGCCCCGTCTTCTGCCGGAATGTCTCCGTCAGTCCTCGCTCCTTCAGGCTGTCGCAGTACTCCGCTGTCCTGCGGCACTGCCAGACGATCGCATGGTGGATCGGCACGCCGGTCTCCTTTTCCCAGACGATCGCGGTCTCGCGCTGGTTTGTAATGCCAAGTGCCGCGATGTCCGCGGCCGTCGCCCCTATCTTCGACATTGCCTCGACCGCCACGCCGAGCTGCGTCGACCATATCTCGTCCGCGTCGTGCTCTACCCAGCCTGGCTTCGGGAAATACTGCGTGAATTCCTTCTGCGCCACGCTGCAGATCCTGCCCTCGCGGTCAAACAAAATGCAACGGTTGCTCGTCGTCCCGGCGTCCAGCGCCATAATATATTTTGCCATGCGTACCTCCCGTTCTTCTCAGAATGATTTCCCGAGTCTGCGAACCATCTCGTCCACGTCCGCCTTCTCTATAATCAGCGGCGGTACGAGCCGGATCACATTGCCGCCTGCGCTCATCACGATCAGGCCGTTTTCCAGCGCCCTTGACACGATCTCTCCGACCGGTCGCCCTTCCACGACAAGTCCCTGCATCAGGCCCATGCCGCGCCGCTCAGTCAGAAAATCATACTTCGCGACAAGCTCGTCGAGCTTCTGTTCAAGATACGGCGCGATCTCGTTGACATGGCCGATCAAATCCAGTTCCTCGAACAGATCGAACACCTTTGACACGGCCGCGCAGGCCAGCGGGTTGCCGCCGTAGGTCGTCCCGTGATCGCCCGGCACGAGCGACGCCTTTGCCGTCTTCTCATTGAGCACAAACGCGCCCACCGGGATACCGCAGCCGAGTGCCTTCGCGCTGGTCAT
This sequence comes from uncultured Lachnospiraceae bacterium, assembly GCA_947627365.1. Classification (GTDB taxonomy): domain Bacteria; phylum Bacillota; class Clostridia; order Lachnospirales; family Lachnospiraceae; genus Choladousia. Next base: position 10,272 of record CANQVT010000074.1, read on the forward strand.
GATGTCCGGCTGCACATCATACTTCTGCCAGACAAACCAGCTGCCGCAGCGCCCCATGCCGCACTGGATCTCGTCGAAGATCAGCAGAATGTCTTTCTCGTCGCACAGCACGCGCAGGCCCTTCAAAAATTCCGGCGTTGCCGGATAGATGCCGCCCTCGCCCTGCACCGGCTCCAGCAGGATCGCGCAGGTCTTTTCGTTCACCTGCGCCTTCACACTCTCAAGGTCGTTGAAATCCGCGAAACGAATACCGCCGATCAGCGGCTTGAAAGCCTCCTGATAATGAGGGTTCCCGGTCACGGACAGCGCGCCCATGCTCCTGCCGTGGAAGGAATTGTTCATCGCGATAATCTCGTGATCTGTGCTCCCGTCCTTCAGGTACGCGTATTTTCGTGCCGCCTTGATCGCGCCCTCGATCGCCTCCGTGCCGCTGTTCGTGAAGAACACCTTGTCCAGGCCGCTTTTCTTCACTAGCTTCTCGGCCGCGTCCGCGAGCGGCACGCTGTAGTACAGGTTCGAAGTGTGGATCAGCTTCCCGATCTGCTGATTCAACGCTTCCTCGTACGCCTTGTTCCCGTAGCCGAGCGCGAACACCGCAATCCCGGCTCCGAAATCCAGATATTTCTTTCCGTCGACGTCGGTGAGCCACACGCCCTCGCCGCTCTCGAACACCGCCGGGAAGCGATTGTACGTGTGGAGGACGTACTGCTCCGCACGCTCCATATATTCTGCGGATCTCATTTCTCTCACTCCTATTCTCCTGCTTTTTCCTGATTCTCCCATATTTTTTGCTGTCCAGTCTTTCGCTTTTTCCAACGTACTTCTTTTTAGTATAAATAATGATGTCAGCAGACTATTCCTAATTAAGCTTACAAAAGTTTATACGTCATACCGCTCCTCGTCGTCCCCGATGATGGCCGTGCCGATCCCCTTATTCGTAAAGAATTCAAGCAACAGGCAGTGCTCAATCCTGCCGTCGAGGATATGTACCCGAGAGACGCCGGCCTCGATCGCGCTGATGCAGTTCTCCAGCTTCGGCAGCATGCCGCCGCCCACATTGCCGCTCTTCAAAAATTCCTTCGCCTCCGGGATCGACAGCTCGCTGATCAGGGAGGAGCGGTCGAGCGGATCGCGGTACACGCCCTCGATGTCCGAGAGGAACACAAGCTTCGCCGCCTTGACCGCCGTCGCGATCGCACACGCCGCGTCGTCCGCGTTGATATTAAACGAATGGTACTCGTCGTCCGAACCGACCGGACAGATGACCGGAATAAAGTCGTTGTCCAGCAGCGTGTCCAACAGACAGGTGTTGACCTCCTTGATCTCCCCGACATAGCCGATGTCCTTGCCGCCGGAGAGCTTCTTGTCGACGCGCAGAACCGTGCCGTCCTTGCCGCTGATGCCGACCGCCTTCAGACCCACCTTTTCCATCATCGAAACGAGACCCTTATTTATCTTGTTCAGCACCATCTCCGCGATCTCCATCGTCGGCTTGTCGGTCACGCGCAGCCCGTTCACAAAATTCGTCTCGAG
>CANQVT010000075.1 GCA_947627365.1 uncultured Lachnospiraceae bacterium
TTCGACAGCAAGGGCGTGGCGGATCCGTCCGTCGAGATCAAGTTCGGCCCGAACATCAAGGACTGGCCGCCGATGGTTGCGTTGACGGAGAACCTGATGCTCAAGGTCGTCTCCGAGATCCATGATCCGGTGACGACGACGGACGAGCTGATTCCGTCCGGCGAGACGTCCTCCTACCGCTCAAATCCTCTTGGGCTGGCGGAGTTCACGCTCTCCAGAAAGGATCCGGCGTACGTGGGGCTGGCGAAGGAAGTGCAGAAGGCGGAGAAGGCGCGCGAGGCCGGCGAGTGCATGGGAGAGGCGCTGCCGGAGCTGCGGACCGCGATGCATACGGTCAAGGCCGTGTCGGAGTTCAAGGATGTATGCGGGAAGAATACCGGCGTTGGCAGTACGATTTTCGCGGTAAAGCCGGGCGACGGCTCCGCGCGGGAGCAGGCGGCTTCCTGCCAGAAGGTGCTCGGCGGCTGGGCGAACATCGCGCACAGCTACGCGACGAAGCGCTATCGCTCGAACCTGATCAACTGGGGCATGCTTCCCTTCCTGATCGACGAGGGCGAGCTTCCGTTTAAGAACAAGGACTACCTGTTCATCCCTGGCATCCGCGCGGCAGTGCAGAACAAGGCGGCGGAGGTGAGGGCATACGTTGTGAGGGACGGCGCGCTCAAGCCGTTCACCTTGCGTCTCGGTGAGATGACGGACGAGGAGAGGCAGATTATTCTGGATGGTTGTCTGATCAACTACAATCGTGTGAAATAAAATGATATATTTTAAAAAAGGAGGATGCTGCAGACAGTGGTTAGTCTGCAGCATCCTTTTCTCCATGAGAGAACAGCTGATAAACATTTTTTTTGAAATGGCGCAGCTTTCTTTTTAGCCGGTACAGAATCGTATTTTCGCGGACTTCCGCAAGCTCCTTTTCCAGTTCTTTTATATGCTTCTGCAGCCGAACTGCGTCTTTTTCCAACCGCTGAACTGTCTTGCCGTAAAACAGAATCGTGCTGTGGAGCAATTCTTCTGTGGTGACGTGAAATTCCTGAAGCTCGTCCTTGCAGCCTTCACGGAACAGAACGCCATCCTCCCTGCCCAGAAATTCTCTTGCGATCCGACTGTTTGATTCGGAAAATTCATCTACAAATCTGAGACGGTCTTCCGGATGGAAGAGTGATTCCCTGGAGGCAGCAGGCGGACTTTCCATCTGGAGGCTGTGCATGCTGTCGTACAGTATTTTTGTATCAAACGGATTTTCGGAAAGCGAATTGAGGATGCGCTGCAATTCGAGCCGCGGACCGTCCAGAGAGACGTTGTAGACCAACTTGTCGGTATTAAAATCTTCATCAAGAGGGATTCCCGCGACAGCCAGAAAATCCGCAAACAGATTTCCACCGTATTGCTCCTTCTCATAGACATGAAGGATGAGAGAATCTCTTCCAAGAGTTTTGACGAGCATTTCAATACAGGGGAAATAGTCCAGGGAGTAGATTTCTCTGAGCCGTTCCAGGTAAGCGTCAAAGGGAAGATCTGTATAGGATCCCTTGATCTTCTGGCGATACACAGACTGTGCGAAACCGTCCTGGCGCCTGAGATACACGACAACGCGCAGGGCGAGCCCCCTTATTTCCAGATCCTGCTTTAGCTTCTCCCAGAACATGGGCTGTTTGCTTTTTATTTCCCAAATGGATTCGTCGGAGAGGAGTATCGTATCATACTGCTCTCCCAGCTTTGCGATCTGATCCAGGATAGAGACGTAATCCGCTCCGGCAGGACGGCTGTCGATGAGGTGATCAACCAGAAAATGGGCGTTCCTGAGCTTGCTTACACGGACATATTTCATGCCGAGCTCCGGATAACAGGCCCTGTGTTTTTCCAGCGCCGCCTGATTGTTCCAAAGAAAATTCTGAATTGCGGTAGTCCCTGTTTTGGGCATGCCGATGTGTAAATAAACGGTAGACATACTATTTTTTCTCCAAATGTATAGAATGTAGCGGAATCATTCAGCCGCCGTGTCAGCGCGGCGCAGCTGAGGGTATCGCCGGATGAGCGCGTCCCAGATGAGATCGACACATTTTCCCAGGGGAAGGGAGGAAGTGTCAAAAGAGACATCCGCATGCCGGGGAACCTCATAGGGACTGGAAATACCGGTGAAATCTGACAGCTCGCCGCGGCGCGCTTTTTTGTAGAGTCCCTTTATATCCCGGCGTTCGCACTCCTCCAGCGGGGTACTCAGATAAACCTCCAGGAAGGAATCTGCTCCGATGATATCGCGGGCCATCTGCCGGTCACGGGCATACGGAGAGATAAACGCGGTGATAACGATCAGCCCGGCGTCATTCATCAGCTTTGAGACCTCGGCGATCCTGCGGATATTCTCTATACGGTCCGCCTCCTTGAAGCCCAGGTTCCGGTTCAACCCCATACGGATATTATCGCCGTCGAGAAGCATCGTATGCATCCCGCAGGCAACCATCCTTTTTTCCAGCTCATTGGCAACCGCGGATTTTCCCGAGCCGGACAGCCCGGTCAGCCAAATCGTGACAGGCGTCTGGCTCTTCTGGCCGGCGCGGAACTCTCTTGTGATGTCCAGCTTTTGCCAGGTCAGGTTGTCGGAGCGCTGAATGCTGCGCAGGATGATCCCGCAAGCGGAGGTCATATTTGTAACCCGGTCGATCAGGATCAGAGAACCAAGCGCAGGAATATTGCGGAATTTGTCAAAAACGATTTTGTCTGAAACGGAAATGTCGCATTCAACGATCTCGTTCTTGTATGTGATGTCCGCGGGAATTTCACTCCCGGTATTTACATCGACCTTGTGGTTGATGTTCATCACGACTGCCGGGATCAGCCGGGTGCCGAGTTTGAGATGATAATTTTTCCCTGCGACAAGGGGAGTGTCGTCCATCCAGAGAAGCTGTGCCGTGAAAAGGCTGCCGACATGTGGGCGGAAATCCTTCACGAAGACGCAGCCTCTTGAAACGTCTACTTCGCGGTCAAGAGTTATGGTGACCGCATGACCGCTGTCGGATGAGCCAACGTCCTTCCCGGCGTCGATGATACGGTTTACGATCGCATTCTCGCCGGAGGGAAGCGTTGTCACCTCATCGCCGATATTCAGCAGACCGGATTCGATCTGCCCCTGGAATCCCCGAAAGGTATGATCGGGGCGGCAGACTCTCTGCACAGGCATCACGAAGCCGTCCTCATTTCCGGAATCGCGGATATCGATGTTTTCAAGATAGGTCAGCAAGGATGTACCTCTGTACCACAGCATATGGCTGGACTTTTGCGTAATGTTGTCCCCCTCGGTTGCGGAGACAGGAAGAATTTTCATTGTCTCAAAATCATGCTCCGACATCATGCGTCGGATATCGCGGGATATTTTCTCAAAGCGGTTTTCATCATAGGAGATGAGATCCATTTTGTTTACTGCGAAGACGAAGTGGCGAATTCCCATCATGGCGCAGATGCGCGCATGCCGTCTCGTCTGTACCAGAACGCCGTGCGTGGCGTCCACAAGGATCACGGCGAGATCCGCGAAGGAAGCTCCGACAGCCATGTTCCTCGTATATTCCTCATGTCCCGGAGTATCGGCGACGATAAAGGAGCGCTTCTCTGTCGTGAAATAGCGGTAGGCCACGTCGATCGTGATTCCCTGCTCGCGCTCAGCCATAAGCCCGTCGAGAAGCAGAGAGTAATCGACCGCGCCTCCGCGGGAGCCGATCTTGCTGTCGAGGTAGAGCGCCTGCTCCTGGTCGGTAAAGAGAAGCTTGGCGTCGTAGAGCATATGGCCGATCAGGGTGGATTTTCCGTCGTCCACGCTGCCGCAGGTGATGAATTTCAGAAGACTGTTCATTTAGAAATAGCCCTCCTTTTTTCTTTTTTCCATGCTGGCGCTTCCGCCGTCGCTGTCGATCACGCGGCTTGTCCGCTCCGAGGATACCGCGCCGAGCGTCTCTTCGACGATCGCGTCCAGTGTGTCGGCCATGCTCTCGACTCCGCCGGTCAGGGGATAGCAGCCGAGCGTCCGGAAACGGATCATCCCGTGCTCTATGACTTCGTCCTCCTTTAAACGCATGCGGTCATCGTCCACCATAATGATATTGCCGCCGCGACGCACGAAAGGTCGTTCCTTTGCAAAATAAAGAGGAACGATCTCGATGCGTTCCCGGCGGATATACTGCCAGATATCTGCCTCGGTCCAGTTGGATAAAGGAAAAACACGGATCTCCTCGCCGGGGTGAATCAGGGTGTTGTAGAGCTTCCACATCTCGGGGCGCTGGTTTTTGGGATCCCAGGCATGGCTCGAGTTGCGGAAGGAGAAGATCCGTTCCTTGGCGCGGGATTTCTCTTCGTCGCGCCGGCCGCCGCCGAACGCGGCGGTAAAGCCGTATTTGTCAAGCGCCTGCTTCAGCGCTTGTGTTTTCATGATGTCGGTGTATGCGGCGCCGTGATCAAAGGGGTTGATTCCCTGCGCGACGCCTTCCTCATTGATATATTCGAGCATAGTGATGCCGTATTTTTGCGCGATCTGATCCCGAAACTCGATCATCTCGTGAAATTTCCAGGTGGTATTCACATGAAGAAATGGAAATGGCGGCTTCTCCGGGTAAAATGCCTTCAATGCGAGATGCAGCATGACGGAGGAGTCCTTGCCGATGGAATACAGCATGACTGGCTTCTCGCACTCGGCGGCAACCTCGCGGAGAATGTAAATGGCCTCGGCTTCCAGCTTGTCAAGATGAGTCATGTCAGACATAAAACAACTCCCTAACTTTTGTAAATTATAGATATTATATTAGGAAATTGTGATATGAATACGGCAATATGGTAAAAGATTAAAATATATCAGTTTTATTCCCGATTCTGTTCGTGCTCCAGCATGATTGGATAAATGCGTTCGCAGTTGTTGTTGTCAGAATATGCGAAGAAATCGTCCGCGCGCTTCCGATAGAGCTCAGGCATTGCGCAGTCGTTCTTCATATATCTGCAGAGCACATCGATCAGCTCGTCATTCGTATGGCAGATTTCACCAAAGCTCATTGTAGAATAATGGAAGGTTCCTTCTTCATAGTGCTGCGGAATGTCGTTGTGGTGCAGATAGACGACAGGCTTACGCATATAGGCGAAATCGAACTGCACGCCGGAGTAATCCGTCACCATCAGGGCGGCTTCGCAGAAAAGCTTTTCGTAACTCATATCGCCGATTGCGGAGATGATCTCGACATAATCGTTTTTTGTGAAATCGTCGATCTGCGGGCTGACGATCGGGTGGAGCACATACTGGATGCGGTAGCCGTACTGTTCGGCGGCCGCAAGCAGACGTGGATCGTTGATCAGGCTGTTGTATACCTTATAATAATTCGTCTCGCGGAAATTCGGATTGTAATCGCGCGCCACGCCCTCGTTCGTAAATACCGGCATGGCGGAGTTCATGCGCCAGGTCGGGGAGAGCAGGATGATCTTCTGCGCCCGGTTTTTCAGCCCGTCGTAGCGGGGCACGCCGGTCAGCTTCAGCGCGTCGTAGCCGATATAGTCGTAAACCGGCTTTGAGAGATTTTCAATCTCATATTTGGACGCGCAGAAATACAGCATCGTATTGTCGCGCAGACGCTGCTGCGCGAGCGCGATCTTCTGGACGGACATTCCGTGCTGGACGCACGCCACATCGAAATGAACGTCGCCGCGGAACGGGAAGGTGCTCCGGAAATTGTAACCGTTGAACGCGAAGACTGTGGAATTCGAAGCGATGATCATGTTCGCATTCAGGAAGACCAGCTTGTGCTTCAGGCTGTCCCGTTTCAGGGGACGATAGCCCTCCTTTCGCATGCGCGCGTAGTCCGCGGAAGATTTATCCAGCAGATAGTATTTTTTGATCCCGTCCTTTTTCTGCGCGGCGTAGCGATAGATGTACTCGGAGGAGTCGCCGCCCTTGTAGATCTTGTCGAAGAAAAGCCAGATCTTCCGGCGCGAGAAATAAGGGCGCAGCACGAAATTCAGCGCCTTAAGCGGGATCTGCCTGCGGTGTCCCTTGCGTATGATCCACATATCCAGCCAGAGCTTCAGCTGCCTTGACAGCACGAACGGCCAGCTTGCCTTGCGTATATGGATGCCGTCCGGGAGCCAGTATGCGGCGTACGGCCCAAACTGCCACAGCGCGCCGGGAAAATCCTTCGCGAACCGGCTCGTGTGGGACGGAAACGCATAGTCCATCTGAAATTCTCTTCCACCCGTGCAAAAGATGAAATGCAGCATGCGCTCTTCGTCTGAAGGCGGAACCGGGATCGAGACATGGAAGGTTTTGAAGCGGGTGTAGGTCACTCCGAAGCATTTCGCCATGGAATATCTGTGGTTATAGGAGAGCTCATAAGGCTTTCCGTCAAAGCGGGCATACACCCGGGCGTCCTTGTCGTAGTAGAGGTCGTTGACGCCGCCGTCGATCTCCAGGCAGCCCTTTCTGTATTCGATCAGATTGATCCGGACAGGGAGGGTCAGCAGATCGGAAAAAACTTTTCCATCGCAGGTCAGAAACAGGCCGGTATCGCCGAAGCGCTCAGCGGCCGGAACGTCCTCCGCGAAGCTGAGGCTGAGGCGGTAGGAGAAGTCTCTCCGTTTCAACTGGAGATCCAGCAGGCGATAGTCCGTGCCGCAGTAGCTGGTGACACATTTCTGAGAGAGCATCGTCTCCACATCGACGTACTGCAGGATATCGGAAAAAAGCGCGGCATAATCGGTGATCTCCTCCGGCTCGATCACATGCTTGTTCCGGTTGTTTGTGTTCGCGTAGATACGGATGTGCGTCATGTACAGAGTCAGGCATTGCAGATAGGTGCTCACACGGCCGTACTGCGCCTGTTCCTGCTCGAGCGCTGGGATCAGAAACTGCTTAAACGGCTCGAAGTACCATTCCCTGGACATGCAGCGATAGTCATATTGATGATCGGCCTCTCTGGGATAATCGTAATCGATCATCAGCGTGCCGAGATACAGGTAACGCGGATTTTGGCGGAGCAGGTACAGCAGCGTCTGCTTCTCCGGCTCCGGAAGGGACAGCGTCTGCCCCAATGCTTCTTTCAGTGTGTCAGTGCGAATCAAAAGCCCGTGTAGGTCTGTGGGGATGACCGGGGGAAGAGAAGACTTCCACCTGGCATCGGACAGATCGATCTCTACGTCCGCAGGCTCCGGGAGCACATAATACCGGTTCACACGCTTCACCTTTGAGAACATGAGCGCTGGCATCGCAAATGCGGCGTCGGCTTTTTCCAGCTGTTCCATGAGATGGGCGATGAGCGCCGGTTCAAATTTGTCATTTTCATCGATCAGGATGGTATATCTGCCCTCTGCCTCAGGAAACTTCTTCAGAGCGTTCTCCCGGGGATTATAGATATTATGGTCAAAGACGGGAAGCCACTGGACGCGGTCTGAAGGCAGACTCAAAGCCGGGAAAGCGGCCGGGGCTGCTTGCTTCGGGTTGTGGTAGGCATAAATGATGGAAATATCGTATGTGCTCATCGCTGTATCAATCCTCTTTCGGGAAGCATATTTTGTCCGTTATTTTAGCACATGGGCGGGGTTATTTCAATAGCGCGGGTGCTTCTGGCGTCGTTGGAGCTTTTGATAAAATAAACTGAAATTTATATACAAAACATAAAATATACACAAAATATAAAATTAGAAATTTAAAAATAAAAATAATTTGATAAAAAATCAAAAATAATATTGACAAATAAAAGCTACTGTGCTAAGATACAACCATCAACAAAAACATTTGTTGTTCCTATAGATCACACCTATAGAAGAAATCATAAAGGACAGGAGGTCGATTCCAATGGACACAGTCTCACATATGTATATCGACACATGTGGCTGGATAAATGTTTCCTGTAAAAAAGACCTCTATCAGAGCTGATTCAGATAATCGTACGAAAACGATCATTGGAGAGGAAAGAGAATCTGCTGATAGAGCACATTTATCCGGGTAGAACGGAAAATATCGGACTCGCAGGTTCGAGTAAAGGGTTAAAAAGAAGAGCCACATGGTTATAAAAGATAACGACATCTTTTATAATTCAAAAGCAGGAAAAGCACTCTCCAATATCATCCAAAATATAAATCAGAAAACAAAATAAAAACTGAATAAAAACTGAATAAAAACTAAAAGGAGATATTAATCAGAAAAATATCTCCTTTTTTTGTGCAAAAACGCTCATTTTCGACAGGTTGGTTTTGACAAGAAAAAGCAGGTATGGTACACTTAAAAAATAAGACAGGAATAAACGGCGCAGAGAATAAGGCGTATGCCGGAATAATGGCGGGGTGGATAAAATTGGATAAATATGAATACAATCTCAAGCTGGAGGAGATCGACAAGCTCGTAGACCAGGGAAACTATACGGAGGCGGCCAGTCTTGCCGACTCAATCGATTGGAGAAGGGTGCGCAATATACGGACGCTCTGTCTGATCAGCGAGATCTATGAGGCGTCCGGAAGGCTGGAGGACAGTAAGAATATCCTGATACGCGCGTATAGGCGCTCACCGGTCGGAAGGACGGTGCTGTATCGTCTGATCGAGGTGACGACCGAGCTGCAGCAGTATGATGAGGCGATTGAGTATTACACGGAATATGTTCAGGCAGCCCCGCACGACAACAACCGCTATATTCTCAAGTATAAAATATACAAGGGAAGGGGAAGCTCTGTAGAGGAGCTGATCGCGATCCTTGAGGAATATTTGGGACAGGAGTACACGGAAAAGTGGGCGTATGAGCTCGCGAAGCTGTACCAGCAGTCCGGACAGATGCAGAAGTGTCTTGCCGCGTGCGACGATCTTGTGCTCTGGTTCCACAGTGGCAAGTATGTGATGAAGGCGCTCGAGCTCAAGAAGCGCTATGCCGCACTCACGCCGAAGCAGCAGCAGATATACGAGGAGTGCCTCGAGGAGAATCTGGAAGAGAGGTTGTCCGCCCCTGCACAGCAGGAGGAGGACAACGTGATCCAGAATGTCGAGAGCACGGATGGGGAAGTGATCGCGGAGACGATCATGGCCGAGACGGAAAAGGAGATCGCCGGTCAGGTGGCGGCTCACAAGGCTGAGATGGAGAAAGCGCCGGAAGAGACGCCTGAGATAGAAAAGACCAGGCAGTATGTAATGCCGGAGAAGGAAACGCAGGAATCTGCGGACGAGGATCCGAAGGATCTGCAGGTGAAGCTTGCGAAGAGTATGCGGAATATCATTTCCGGGGTTGTGAAGCACAACGATACGATTGAGGAGGATATTCCTGCTTCCGTAGACGGCGTCCCGCATAAGATAAAAACAGGGGTTCCGGAGGAGTCGGAACAGATTGCCGGTCAGTTGTCGATCGACGATATTCTGCTTTCCATGAGCGATCAGGGGAGAAAGGTTGTAGACACGGTGCTCGGAGAAAATGACGATCAGGCGGAGACACAGTCTGCACAAGAAGATGCAGCGAAGTCTGAAGGGGAGAGCGCCGTGGAAAAGGCGGCAGAGGCGGGAGCCGGAGAACAGGACGTGAAAGCGGCGGCGCCGGAGGATGCAGGCGAAACAGCCGCAGAGGATACAGACGAAGGCACTCAGGAAGAGCCTGCCTCGGAGAGGACGGTTCGGAGCGTGGCCGAGGCCGCGGCGGATGAGCTGACGGATACACAGCGCGAGGCGCTTCAGTATACCAGCAATCCGGAGAAGCTTTTGAGAAACAAGAGCTCCCTTCCGACCTACGCGGAGGAGCAGGAGGATCTCGGCAAGACCCGGAGGATCGGAAACAGCCGGGAGGAGCTGATGGAGGCCGTCAGACAGGACGCGCTTTCCGGTAAGACAAAGCGGATTCCGACGGAAGAGATCTCCCGCAGGCTCGGCGAAGAGTATTCGGAGGAGGAAGCGCTTTCCGAGCAGCAGGACGGCGTGCAGGAGCTTGCACAGGATGTCCCGGAGGATGGTCAGTATGACGATGGAGAGCCGACGGAGGCAGAAGCTCTCTCGGAGGAATACGAAGAAGAGTATGACGATGAGTACCTGACCATTCCGCAGTATCTGCGCGGACTGTTCAAGGGATTTACTGAGGTAGAAGGGCTGGAGGACCAGATCGCGAACGCGATTCTCCAGACAGAGGCAAAGGGAGACGACAAGACCTCCCGCAGCGGCAATATCCTGATCTTCGGCGCGCACGGCGCCGGCAAGACGACGCTGGCGATGAGCCTGGCGAAGGCGATCGCGCAGGATCGGGGCAGCCAGACGATGAAGATCGCGAGGATCTACGCGACAGATCTTAACCGCAAGGATATTGCGGCGACGATTGCGAAGATCGCGGGAGGCACGCTGATCATTGAGGAGGCGGGCGATCTTGAGCCGAATACCGTCGAGCAGCTCACGACCGCGATGGAGTTCAGGACGGACGGTTTGATCATGATCCTGGAGGACGAGCAGCAGTACATACACGAGATGTTGATGCGCCATCCGCGGTTTACGATGAAGTTCACGGCGCAGATCTATCTGCCGGAGTACACGGTGGAGGAGCTGGCTGTGTTCGGAAAGATCTACGCGAACGAACAGGATTATGTGATCGGCGAGGAGGCGTACGACGTGCTCTGCCAGAAGATCGCGGCGGGGAATCCGGACGGGACGCCGATGACGATCTCCGGCGTCATCGATATTGTGGGCAAGGCCATCGCGCGCTCCGGAAAATTTTTCCGCAAGATCTCGATGGGCAAAAAGCGCTATGACGCGAATGATTTTGTGATCCTTTTCCCGAAGGATTTCAAATAGAAACAAGCAGGCAACGCATCTAAAAGGAGACAGGAGGGAGCAGTATGTCAGAAAAAGTAATTCTTACAATAGGACGCCAGTTTGGCAGCGGAGGACACGAGATAGGAGAAAAGATCGCGAAGAAGCTGGGAGTGAAGTTTTACGATAAGGAGCTGCTCAAGCTGGTCGCGAAGGAGAGCGGTCTCTGCGAAAAGGTACTCGAGAGCTATGATGAGAAGCCGACGAACAGCCTTCTGTATTCCATTGTGATGGATATCTACCCGTCTGTGATGTATTCCGGGCCGACGATCGACCAGCAGATCTATCAGGCAACCTACGACGCGATCCGCAAGCTTTCGGAGGATTCGTGCGTGATCGTGGGACGCTGCGCGGACTATACGCTCAGGGACTGCCCGGAGCTTGTCAGCGTTTTCGTCCATGCGAACACGGATTTCCGCGCGGCCCGCGTGGCGGAAGAGTACAAGGTCTCGGAGGCGAAGGCGAAGGATATGCTGGT
>CANQVT010000076.1 GCA_947627365.1 uncultured Lachnospiraceae bacterium
TTTTCTATATGTGAACGCCGGAACACCGGCAGTATCACCTAGTCATTGCGTCGTTAGTTTTCGGACAGTCTCCCCCGTCGTTTATGAGCTTTTTGGCGTATTCGCATATATCATCCACCTTGCGGAGTGCCCTCTGCCTATCACCCTGCCCAAGATTTCTGCACACATCTGCAAGCAGTTTACGCATACCGATCTCTACGCGAAACGAAAATCCTTTAACATTGACTTCATAAGAATCTTTGCCCTTTTTATGGGTGTAAGAAATAATTACGTCCGAATCTGTCTCCTTTATGAGCTTACGGACGAAAGCATTCCGCAACGCATCCCTTGTCTCCTGCGGCGTGTCGTCGCTGTTTGCCGCCTTTAAAATTTCCTCGATAATATTTGCCATAACCATCCTTTCCGTGGTATACTAACCACTGAGATATTTTTCTCTGCCCTGTTGGCTCCCTCAAGCCTCAGGGCGTTTCTTTTTGCCTTGGTGCTTCCCACAGGCCCGGTTTCTGCAGCGTCCGCTTCGCTCCAGCTGCTTCTGCCACTATGATCACGTCGCGAGTTGTTACAGGCTTGGCCTCTATCTCTTCGCAAAATTTCTGCAACACCGCTTTATCCACCGGCGCACACTCTGTCACCTCGATCACGGTGCCGCCCCCTTCTTCTGTCCATTTCTGCTTGCACCAGCGTAGCAATTTGCACCGCGTGCCTCCGCAGTTTCCGGCGTTCCAGCCGGTCGATCGCGGCAAGCGTCGCAAAGATCACCAGCCAGTACACCGCCAGCCCCGCTATGATCACTCCCTCGATTGGCAGCTGCGTACAGCACCACAGGATCAACGCTGTGAGGATCATCGCCAACGCTCCGGTCACATAGGCTGCGTAATTCTTAACCATCGTCCCCATCTCCTTCCTCTGGTGGCTCGTCCTCCCACAACCCGAGATCTTCCAGGATGTGTTTGATAAAAGTGCCAGGGATATACGTAAGTACATCCTGACGGTACCTTATTGCTCTTTCCTTCACATCACGGAGTTTTTCTGGGTCCACATACCTGTCCTTCATGACGCGGCCTCCAACTTCGCAGCTTCCAACTTCTCGCGCTCCAGCTCCTTAACGTCAGTCTTGATTCCATCAATAGCGTATCGGAGCGCCCTGCATACTAGCGCATCGTCATCTCCCAGATGTGTCATCTCAAAGTCGTGCACCTCTTTTAATAACTGTTCGTATTTATCATTCAGTTCCCGGTATTCCTTCAGCACTTCGACTGTGTACGCACTCAATGTGACCGTCTTCTCTGCCATCTTGTAATCCTCCTCTCTTCCGCATCTTCCACCATCTGGTGCACCGCCCCGACCGCACCCTCGATAACCATCAGGATCCCTGCCTGCAGCACGGCGATGATCACAATCTCAAGTACCGACCCGCCAAGGATCAGCCACAGCGCCGCCAGCAGGATATCCGCGGCGAGCACCCGCCAGAAGAGTCGTTCGCCTATCGTCATGGCTTGTCCACCCTTCACCGCCCTTAGGCGGTTCCTTCCTCCGTACTTTTCTTTTCGAGCCTGTACTCGATTTTTACATTCTCCTGGTGCGCCAGAAGCTCCATAATAATGGAGATAATTTTTTTCTCTAATTCCATGTCACCACCTCTCTTTTATGGTATTCGTGCCTGGTTGTACATCTTGCCTGCTTTTCTGATTGTCGGCATCCGGATTAGCTCCCTTCTAGTGGTTCAAGATTTTCGCATTCGACACATCCATCTTTTTCGTAATCATTGCGATATATGACTTCTATTGTTCGATACGTACCCCTGCCAGTTGAATCAAACATCACTGTTTTGTGAATCCGTTTGAAAAATGTGTTCCATATTGGAATCATCTCGTTAAGCATCTCGATAGAAACCTGTTGTTGTTCGGGTGTCAGGTCATTGAGCTTTTTGGGGCACACGGAAAGACTCTCAGAGTTTCTGATATACGGTCTTCCGTAACATGTGTTACTCATATAAAAATTCGCATTTTTAACATGAATAAGTTTTGCGAGCGAGCAAAACGCTTTCCATGCATTTCCAAGGCTTGAAATTGGCTCGAAACACGGCACATCATCAGCAGTATTTTTCACATATTCAAATGGCGTTTCCGTAACATAGTCTGCCATCTTGAATATTTTAGGTCGCTCAGCATCTTCTATTTTTTGCTTCAACTCAGCCACTGTCTGTTTAAGTTCCAAATACTCCTGCTCTGAAATTTCCATTCCCTCAACTCCTTTCCGGCGGCTCCGCGTCCATGATATAAAGGTCATTTTCCGCCAAAAGATTACCTTCAAAATCCCAATACTGCTTCACAGGTCTGACAGGATCTTTGTCCGTCCCACTGCCTCGCATAGCGGTCGTCTCGATGACCTGTAATACTCTTACTCCGTCCACTCCTCGCGCCCTCAATCCTTTCTGCATTCTTCGTCACCTCCAATTTCCTATTGACACCAGTCCGACAATGCTGTATATTTTTCTTATCGAACATATGTTTGTTAGGCGATTTTTTCTTCTTTTGAAAACAGCTCTTCCAGACTAAGGTTTGGATTTAAGAGTTTTCTGATCAGAAGACATTCAGACCAAGTGAATTCTGTGACAGCGTTGATTTTGTTTCTGAGCGTTTTTTCTGCCATGCCAATCTTCTCGGCGAAGCGCTCTATGGTATAGCCCTGCTTGCCAATCTCGAACTTTAATCTGTAATACATGCTCGCACCCCTTTCAAGATTTTGTGTTTTACCGTTGACGGTTAATCTGATTAACACTATATATCCGTTGACGGTAAATGTCAACCCCTTTTTGTAAGAATTTTACCTTTAACGGGAAATTATTATTGACTTTCTATTTATTTGGCGGTAAAATATTACCATTCAAGGGAAGGGAGAAACGACGATGGGGCTTGAGAAAATTGCAGAATATAAAAAGAAACTGGGTATAACAACAGAAGAATTATCAAAGAGATCTGGTGTTCCGTACGGAACATTGATTAAGATTTTAAGCGGTCAAACAAAGGATCCAAAACTTGAAACTCTTAAATCCATTGCCAGGGTTTTAAACTGTACGCTGGATGATTTTGATGACATAGAAAGAGATGAGCCGACTTACGATGAAGTCGAACAGCTTATTGCCAGAAACGGGAAAAACATGTCAAAAGAACAAAGACTTCGCCTAATACAACTTCTGTCCGAAATGTGATATTCGGAGATGATGGATGTGGATTATATTGATTTAGTTAAAAATGTGTACCGCATATATAAGGAATGCCAGATTAAGAGTTTCCCTGTCGATTGTTGGGCTGTTCTTGATCACTACAATTTCAAAGTATTTACATATTCTCAGCTGGAAGAACGTAGCAAAGAATTGTATTTACTGAGTACCGCTTTTTCCGGTGATTCATTTTGCGAGCAAAAAAAACGTATCATAGCATACAACGAAAAAGCAAACCAATACCGCATACGTTTTTCTTTAATGCATGAATTGGGACACTTTGTCTTAGGTCATGCAGGGGAGTCTGCGAAAAGTGAAATAGACGCCGATGAATTCGCGAGCCATGTGCTAGCTCCAAGACCAGTAATCAGATATATGAACATAAAGGACGTTGATGATCTGCACGAAAAGTTCGGGCTTTCTTATTCAGCTGCCAATAATGCTTGGAGTAACTATATATACCGATGGAAATGGATGCCACCGTACGATGAAGACGATATGCTTTTGAATCTTATTTTCCCAGATTATCGTCCTCGCAATACTTCACTTAATAATTTTAATAGATATTGCTTATACGAAGATTCGTTTGACCGAAACAGCGTCGAATTTGCTCGCGCTGAATATCGTTATCTTTACGGAAACGATTTATAATTTCATATAGAGCAAAACCGCCCGGTGCGCCAACACCGAACGGCTTGCATAAATCATACGTCCATGGATGGATCGTATAATCATCCGCATAAGTAGATTATACCACAATCCTCTCTGGCATGCATAGCCTATTTTTTACATTCTTTTCATAAACTACACAGGAGGGGATTTCATGAAACAACTACGCTGCGCGCTCTATCCGCGCGTATCCACAGAAGAGCAATTCATTAATGGTCTGTCACTACCTGCGCAGATCAAAGATTTGACCGAGTACGCAGAGCGAATGGGATATCACATTGTCGGCACGTATGCAGACGAGGGCGTCTCCGCCCGGAAGCCGGTCAGCAAGCGCCCTGCTTTGCTACGCCTGCTGCACGATGTAGAGGACGGGAAAATCGATATCATACTCGTGACAAAGCTCGACCGCTGGTTCCGCAATATCAAAGAATACCAGACCACTCAGGAGATTCTTGAGAGGCATCATTGTTATTGGAAGACTATTTTTGAGGATTATGACACCTCCACCGCCAACGGACAGATGGTTGTCAACATCATGCTTGCCGTTGCACAGAACGAGTGCGACCGTACCAGTGAGAGGATCAAGGTCGTTCTGGAACACAAGATTCGGAACGGGGAACATGTGACCGGCGCGGCGCCGTACGGATATGTTTCCGTGAACAAGAAGCTGCAGAAAGATCCTGAGACGGAATGTATCGTGAACGAGATATTCGACTTCTATTTTTCTTGTTTCTCCAAACACAAAACGGTCGCACACATCATGAATAGATACGGCGATCACCCCAGGAGGCCTACCGTGTACCAGGTGAACCGGGTACTTTCGACAGAGCTATACACCGGAATCTACCGCGGCATGCCTGGTTTTTATCCGGCCTACATCACAAAGGAGCAATTCGACATGATCAAAAATACTTCAGACACCAAAACTTATCCGCACACAGCGGAACCATATATATTCTCCGGGTTGATCACCTGCCCGGCCTGCGGCAGGGTACTCACAGGCTTCCGAAAGAAAAACACCTGCAAGGATGGATCTTTCACATTTTATAAACGATACCGCTGTTCCGCAAAATATGACAAACACAGATCTCCTTGTATTACTGAAAAAGTTATTGAAGAGTATATGTTGGATCATCTATGTCCCTCCGTCACAAACGTAATCGCCACTTTGCAAAACAGAGACACTGCAAAGATCAGTAAAGCTCCGGCCATCCGCGCAGAGATGGATCGCCTAAACATCCTCTTCCAGAAGGGGCGTGTTACAGCGGAATATTATGACAGCCAGTACACAGCCTTGGAAAAAGATCTACGAAAGGAATCAGAAGACACCCGAGCCTACGACTTGGAGAAATACAAAAAGCTCCGTGAAGAGATCTCCGGAGACTGGCGCGAGTTGTATGAGATGTTGGATGCAGCGCACAAGAACGCTTTCTGGAAAAGAATTGTAAAAGAAATTCATGTTGATAAAGATACGCATAAAATCAGCGGTTTTTCTTTTGTCTGATGGGTGTAGCATCTATTACAACTCGACGGTGAACTCACCCTGACCGCCGGAGAATGCCGCCGCGGTCGAGCCGAAGTCGATTGACTGGTCGATGTTCACATCCTTCTCCGGATCGATGCCGTTCTGCTTCAGAATATACTCGAACACCATCTCCGGCATTCCGCCCTTCCGGCCGCCGAGCACATTTTTCCCCTTCAGGTCTTCCCAGCTGAAGTCCGGCAAATCCTCACGCGCGACGAGGAAATTCCCGGCTCTCTGCGTGAGCTGCGCGAAGTTGACCGGAGCGTCCGCGGCCCCGCCGCTGTACGTGTAGATCGACGCCTCCGAGCCCATAAAGCCGATGTCCGCCTCGCCCGAGAGCAGCGCCGTCATCGTCTTGTCCGCGCCGAAACCCGTGACCAACGTAAGATCGATACCCTCCTCCTCAAAATACCCCAGCTCGATCGCCGCGTACTGAGGCGCGTAGAAGATCGAGTGCGCAACCTCGTTCAACGTGACCTTCACCGGTTCCTCTGCGCCGGCGACGCAGGGCGTCGCGCCCAGCACCATCGCCGACGCAAGTAAAAATGATAAAATTCTTTTTCTCATGATGTCTCTCCTTTTTCTCAACTACCGTAGTAATATATGTGGAAAGGCGAGACATGTGAAAAATCGGCAGGCTCAGGCGATGCCTCAAAACACCAGCTGCACCAGCATCATGTAAAAGACCGTGCCGCTCAGGATCGACAGCAGCGTGTTGTGCTTCCACTTGTGTAGCAGCGCGGTCGCAGCCACTGCCAACGCTTCCGGGATCGCGTGCGTGCTCCCCGTGATCGAAATGTCCTTCAGGCAGTAGACGACCAGCATACCCATGATCGCGTAAGGCAAAACCTCGCCCAAATAGAGCACCGTCTTCGGCGTGCCCTTGTGGAACACGAGGAACGGCAGAAAACGGATCAGCGCCGTCACGCCGGCGATCACCGCGATCAGAAGCAGTGAATGTACCGGATCGATCATCGTTCGTTTCCTCCCTTTCCTGTCGTATTCCTGTCCACATATTTCCCGGACTCATATCCGTATCGGGCGCCATCCTGCGAGGAAGGCGTTTCTGCACCGTCCTGTGTTTCCGCCACAGTTTCCGCACTGTCCGGGTGTATCTTCCCCTTGATCAAGAACATCGCCGTCAGGATCCCGATCATCGACGGAATCAGGAAGCTCTCCGTGCCGAACAGCAGGCGGCAGACGACGGTGACTGCGATACCCGTGATCGCCGGAAGGTGCTGCTTCGTCTTCTCCCATTGCTCCACGAAGATCACGACGAACAACGCCGTCATCGCAAAGTCGATGCCCGCCGAGTTGAACGAGAGCGCGGCCCCGGCCGCCGCCCCGATGATACTCCCCGCGATCCAATAGCACTGGTTCATCAGCGAGAGGAAAAAGTAATAGTTTTTTCGGTCGACGTCCTCCGGAAGCTCCGGCGAGCACACGAGCGAGAACGTCTCGTCCGTGAGCGCGAAGATCAGATAAGGCTTTCTCCAGCCGGTGTCGCTGTACTTTTCCAGCATCGTCAGCCCGTAAAACAGATGGCGGATGTTCACGAGCACCGTCATCAGCGCGGCCGAGATCAGCGTCGCTCCGCCCGAGAGCAGGTCGACCGCCACGTACTGCATCGAACCGGCAAAGATCGTCACGCTCATCAGCGCGGCCCACAGCCAGTTGTAGCCCTTGTCCTGCAGCAGAACCCCAAAACCGGTCCCAAGCACGATATACCCGGCCATGACCGGAAGGCTGGAGAGAAACGCATACCGTAGTGTGCTGCGCAGGCTGCCATTGCTGCCGGATACTGTACGCGGCGCTGTCCGGCTTGTTGTCCGCCCCAGTTTTTCCGTGTTGCTTTCGTCCATCATTCTATGTATCCCCCATTCCTGATCGTATCTTCTTAATATAGAAAATGATCCCCGCAGATAATGAGCCTTCGCAATCGAATAGGGCGGGTTTTCCCTGCTCACTGCGCGAACCGCCTGCTGCGACAGCAACAGATTTTTCCTCTCGCGGGTCTGCGCATAAAAAGAGGCAGTCCCTGCGGAATGCCCCTTCAGCCCGTATTACCTGTATCGTCAGTCAGTGTAAGGTGCTCAGATACTCCTCTATATTGTGAACCGCTTCAGCCTCGTCCGCCCCGTTGGCAGTCACCGTTATTTTTTCACCGGCGGTGAGCCCGAAGGTCATCATGCCCATAATGCTCTTCGCATTGACTGTTTTGCCTTCGCTCTCCAGGTGAATCTCGCTCTGATACTGGCTCGCCACCTGCACCAGCAGTGCCACAGGCCTGGCCTCCAGATCGCTGGGAAGCTGAACCGTGATCTCTCTCTTTGTCATAATCATATTCCTCCTTGTCTTGCCCTTGAATCCTCTGCCAGACGGCTCAATTTTCGCAGCCTGTGATTCACGCCCGATTTCCCGATAGGCGGCACAAGCATTTCCCCCAGCTCCTTCAGCGAAGCGTCCGGATGAGCCAACCGCAGCAATGCAATATCCGCCAGCCCTTCAGGCAATGTCTCCACATCTCTGCGCTCCATCAGATAACGGATATCTTCCATCTGCCTTACCGCCGCGCCTACCGTCTTGTTGATATTCGCAGCTTCACAGTTCACCTTGCGGTTCACCGTATTTCTCATGTCCCTGACGATCCGGATATTCTCGAGATTCATCAGCGACACATGCGCTCCCATGATGTTGAGCATATCGACAATCTGCGCTCCCTCTTTAATATACACGATAAAATATTTTTTACGCTGTACAATTTTGGCATCCGGGCCAAAGGGATGTATCAGCGCGCCAAGCTGCCGCGCGCGCTCCTGCGAGGCGCACGCGATCTCAAAATGATAAGACCGCTCCGGATTGCTGATCGAACCGGAGGCCAGAAACGCGCCCCGGATGAAAGCTCTCCTGCAGCATGACTTTTGCACCAGAAGCTGATTCGCCGGCGAAACCTGCTCTGCAACCTCTCCCTCCTCGTCGAGAAGCTTCAGCGCGCGGAGAATGTTCTTTACACTCTCATGATCTCTGACCAGCAGCGTGTATATCTGGGTGCCGTTTTTGCCGCCTTTATGTAAACGCACGGAAACGTCACTACATATATTAAATGTTTTTCGCAATAATGTAAAGCATTTTCTTGCCACACTGATATTTTCCGTGTGAAACTTCAGGCTCCACCGCCCGGACGCCGAGATGCAGACCGAGCCGCACATGCCCGTAATCGCCGCAAGTTCGGCAAGTTGGCAATGCCTGGCCTCCGGAATCAGATGCGATAATTCTTCCTTGACTTCCCCTGAAAATGACATTTTTGCCTCCGCTTTCCTCAAGCCCGAACGGCATTTCAGCCCCTCATGTCCCGATGCTCCAGTTTGAGCCCGTACTCGGAATGGCTGCTCAGCCTCCGGTACAGCTGCTCGGCGATCGTCACGGAACGGTGCTGGCCGCCCGTGCAGCCGATGCTGATCACAAGCTGATTCTTGCCCTCATCCACATAATACGGCAGAGAGAATTCAATCAGATCCACAAGCTTCTCCAGAAACTGCCCGGCCGTCCCGGTCCGCATCACATAGTCCTGTACCTCCTGGTCCTTCCCGGTCTTCGCCCGCAATTCCTCCACATAGTACGGATTCGGCAAAAAACGCACATCAAACACCAGATCGGAGTCCGTCGGAATCCCGTATTTAAAACCGAAGGAGAGGATTGTAACGTAGATATTGCGGAAATCCTCGCTGTCCACAAAAATCTTTTCCATCTCGCCGCGCAGCTCTCTGACCAGCAGCGTCGACGTGTCTATAATGTAATCCGCCCGCCGCTTCAGAAAAGCAAGCTCCTCACGCTCCTGAGCGATCCCCTCGGCGATCCGCGCGTCCCGCGCCATCGGATGGCTGCGCCGCGTCTCCTTGTAGCGCCGCAGCAGCACAGTATCGCTCGCGTCGAGAAACAGTACCTCGCTGGCGATTCCCTGCCCGGAAAGTCGCTCCAGTATGGTCTTCACCGCTTCCTCCGTAAGCCCTGTGCGGCTGTCGATCCCGAGCGCGACCTTGTCGTGCCCGCCCTCCTGCATCACGGAGAGCTCCGCAAACTTCTCCACAAGCGGCAGAGGGATATTGTCCGCGCAGAAATATCCCTTATCCTCCAAAATCTTCAACGCTGTTCTCTTTCCTGCCCCGGACAGCCCGGTCACAATCACAAATCTCATCTTATCTCCTGTTTTTCTGATGCTGGCAAACGAAATTTTTTTGCGCAGACAGGTTTTCCGTAATCGGGCTACTGCGCGGAAAACTCCCCGAGCAGCTTCACCTCGGGCTCCAGCGTGATGCCGGAATGCTCCCGCACACGCGCGATCACTTCCCTGATCAGCCGGTACACGTCCTCTGCCGTCGCTTTGCCTTTGTTGACCACGAATCCACAGTGCTTCTCTGACACCTGCGCGTCTCCGACCGAGAATCCGCGCAGTCCTGCCTCCATGATCAGCTTGCCGGCGAAATTCCCCTCGGGGCGTTTGAACGTGCTCCCCGCGCTCGGCAGATCCAACGGCTGCTTCGCTACGCGCTGCTGTCTCAATTCCTCCATGCGCGCGCTGATCTGCCCGGGATCACCCTTCTGCAGCCTCAGCTTCGCCCCGAGCACGATCCAGCCTCTCTCCGGGATCACGCTGTGGCGGTAGCCGAGCTCCAACTCCGCCGCCGGAACAGTCTCTATCGTGCCTTCGCCCGTCAACACCGTGATCTCCTCGAGCACGTCTTTCATCTCACCGCCGTAAGCCCCGGCGTTCATCACCACGGCGCCACCGACGGTTCCCGGGATCCCGGACGCGAACTCGAAGCCTGTCAGTCCATGCTCGAGCGCCCGCTTCGCCATCACAGAGAGCATCGCGCCCGCCTGCACGGTCATAGTCTCTCCATCGACGGAGATTTCACGCAAATTTTTATAGAGCTGCAAGATCACTCCGCGATAACCGGCATCGGACACCAGAAGATTGCTGCCGTTGCCGATCACATAATACGGCGTGCTTTGCTCCCGGCAGATCCGCACGATCTGCCCGGCTTCCTCTATCGTCCGCGGCACCGCGAAAATGTCCGCCGGACCCCCGATCCGGAACGTCGTGTGCCTGCTCATGCTCTCCTGCAGCAGAATCTGATCCGCAGCAGTTGCCTGCACTAACAATTCAATCGTCCTCTGCATTTCTCACTCTCCCCTACAATAATCCTGTATTCGTGTATAGTGCATAAAACCCGGACGCCTTGCAAGGGCTTGCAATGTCAGGGCAGACCCGCTCGCGCTTAATCGGGCACGCAGCGGTGCATAAGCTCGCTTGCGCT
>CANQVT010000077.1 GCA_947627365.1 uncultured Lachnospiraceae bacterium
ACATGCTACGACAGCTGTCGCTATGCTCGCGAATCCTGCGTCGAACTGCCTATCGTTTGCGCGCGGAACACCGACAGCCCATCGCACGCTGTTTCGTTTCGCAATTCAACGCACAGCCCGGCAAAAGGGACTTGCTGTGTCAGGGCAGATCATTGAGGGCCGCCGGTGCTTGGTGAGCGCAAGCGAGCTTATGCACCGCTGCGTGCCCGATTAAGCGCGAGCGGGTCTGCCCTGACATTGCAAGCCCTTGCAGGGCGTCCGGGTAGCCAATATGTGAATTAAACACGAATTCAAACCTTGAAGTCCGAGTATTCCCCGAGATCCATCAGCACGATACTGTGGCTTGTCCTGCGGCTGCTGACCGGGATCATCTGCCTGTAATCGCCGTACAGGTACGTCAGATATTTGTCGTACTCCTTGGGCACAGGGAACTGATACCCCTCGAAGTCGACGTACACGACCTCTTCGAGCCACTCGGCCGGAAACGCGCCGCGGCTTAAATTGCGGCCCATTCCATCGTACAGATAACCCGTATCGCGGTTCCTGTAAAACTCCAGCAGTCGGTTCTGCGCCCAGAGCGCGAAGCGCATCGGAACAAGATATTTTACCTTGTCGACGACCTTGCAGATGACCGGATGGGCTCCGCCGCCCGCGATGTCCGTGTCGCCCCATTTATTGAACACAATGGAACGCATCAGCATCGTCGTCATCAGGTGAAGCTTCTGCGACCATCTGTGCTTTCCGGTGCGGTCGTGCGCCAGAATATCGAAAAAGATGCCGTTGTGCATCCAGAGAAAATGTCCGGTAAACTCTGTCGCGAACATCGTATTGTCAATGCGCAATTTCGTAAACGGATTGTAATTGCCCTTCTCCGTGTGGGGAAGCTGGATAAAAATATTTTCTGGCAGCTCGTCCTTTGCCACTGCGAGGAAACGCTCGTAGTCCTCGCGCAGCATCATCACGTCCGCGTCGTCGTCCCAGGGGATAAAGCCGTGATGGCGGATCGCCCCGAGCAGCGTCCCGCCCGCCAGAAAATATTTGATATTGTGCTTTTTGCAGATGCGGTCGATCTCGAGCAGATACGCGAGCAGAATCTTCTGCACCTTCTCCAGCTTGCCGAGATACGTGTTGTCGAAGATAAACACTTCCCCGGTATTCTGCAGACTCTTGACGAGAATGATCAGCCCGTCCTCGATCGAGACTGACGGAGCGAAGCCGTAGTGCCGGATCAGCTGCGTATTCAGGAAGATGCCGGACTGCTCTTCCGAATCCGAAGCAGGCTCAGGACCATCCACCCGACCGGACGTCAGACTCAGCCGACACTGATCCGGAAAATTGTTGTACAAAAGCATCGCCAGCTCGCCGTCCGTCACATCGGAATACAGCCCGGAAGCATTGAGAATCTTGTTCGCCGGACATTTCGTCAGGACAAACTGCAGAGCCGTCAGCGCATCGTGAATGCTGATATAGGAATTCTTGTCCTGCGAAAGCGTCAGGGTGACCGCTTCCCCCGCAGCCACCTTCGCGGCAAGCGCCGTCGCCGGATTTTCCATCATAGTAAGGCAGGACCCGTAGATCAGGCCTGTGCGCAGAATGTTGAACGGCTTTCCCGCCACGCGCGCCGTCGATACAAAAATATTTTCCAGCGCCTGCAGAAGATACTGCGCCTCAAATCCCGCCGCGCAGGGGTTCGTCTTCCCGGCCTCGTACTCGGACGCGGCAAACCCGTGTCCCAACCGTCCGTAGACGCGTCCGTCCGAGAGCAGGAGAACCCGCTCGCAGCCCGTCGAGACAGCCGCCCGCGCAAGTCCGCGAAACTCATCGATCAGGGAGAGCGTCTCCGCCACTGTACTATCCGCGCCGCGGCAGCACATCCCGGTCAGGATGATATAGTCGGCTTCCTCCGGCTCAAATTCCCCGTCTGTAAACCTGTTCACGACCTTAAATCGTTTCTCCTCACGCTTCCGCCCCGACTGTCTGGTCGCAGCACTACCTGATGCTTCCCGCTGTCCGATTGCGGCATCCGTTTCCTCTTCCGGAAAAACGCAACGTGCCTGCTCCGCGCGCACTCCGGCTTTTCGCTCATCGTTCCACGCCGCGAAGGACCAGCCGATCGCGGCCTCAAAGGCGTCCTCCCGCCCTACAATCAGGATTTTTTTCCCTTTGATCTGCTTTAGCGGGATCAGCTCCGACCGGACCGCGGCCTGCGCCCAATCCAGCTCAAATTCATTTAATCGATCACGAAGCAGCATAATTTTCCGCCTTTCCGATATCCGGAAGTACGGCGACCGGTGCCAGCGGCGAACGCGCACCTGCGCATTCTGCACTCTTCCGCTCAAGTGTATCCCGCGACAGGCCGGAAAGATTGTATGCCTCTCCGGCGGTTCCGTTTTTCAGAATATCAAACAAAGAGCTCAGGATCGCTCCCGGCTCTCCCTTCTCCTGCAGCACGGCAGGAATATGCTCCCAGTCCGCGCGCACGATCTTCACTGACAGACCCTCTTCCCGCGCCAGCCTGGCGCACAGATGCTCCGCCGTGCGCATCCACTGCGCAGTCGTCCCGTCCGCCGCCGTATGGCAGACGTAGCCGATCTCATTCTCACAAAGCAGCCTCTGCTCCCCGAACACTTTTCCATAAACCATCATGTCCGAGACAAAAAGAACCTCCCGCGGCCTGACTCTCTGTATCTGCCTGATCGCATCTGTCAGCTCCTCGATCCACCCTGTATCCGGTCTTTGATCGCCCATGCCGTCCCTCACGGAAGAACGCGGCTGTTCCTCGAATCCCGCATATCGCCCGAAGAGGAGCACACAGTCCTCCCGCGTCAAGTCGTCCGCTGTGTCCGCGACATTTTCACCCTCTGCCAACCGCGTCAGGGCGCCCTTAAGCATCTGCTTCACCGGGGAATCCGGACCCAGCAGGATCAGTTTTTCTTTTCCGTCCGTTCTCTGCATTCCGTGTTCCTTCTCAATCTATATCTTGTCTGTAACTCTTTCCCGAAAACCGTATGCCTCATTATATCCGATACATTAACGTCCTGCCATGCTTCTTTCACGCGAATTCCTTCCAGCTTTGCTTCATGCTCGCGATCAGCCTCCGGAACATCTCCCTCAGATCCGCCTCCGGTCTCCAGCCGAGCGCTCGCAGCTTCTCCGCGTTCACCAACATGCGCGAGGTCGGCGCGTAGCCGAGGCTTCCCACATCCTCCGGGATGTCAAACACCAGCCCGGAGCCGCTTTCCGGATATTCCGCGATCAGCATCTCCGCCATCCCGCGGATCGTCGAAAAGGTCTCCTCGTTCGAAACATTATAGGCCTCGCCCGGCTTCCCGTCGAGCAGCACCTTCAGAATGCCGCGCGCCGCGTCGGCCGTGTAGCAGTAGCAGTGCGCCTTGCTTCCGTCCGTGTGCAGCACAATGTCCTGCCCTGTGAGAATACTGCGCGCGAACTGCGCGAACACGCGATTTTCGCTCTCCGGAATCCCCGCGCCGAAGGTCTGCGCCAGACGCGCGACCTTTACCGGCAGCTGATACTCATGCGCGTAAGCGCCGCAAAGTCCCTCCGCCATGCGCTTGCTCTCCGAATAGCTGCTGCGCGGCTGCAGCGGATCGATGTAGCCGTAATCCGCCTCGCGGACATTATAGTGCTCCGCATCGACCACTCCGTACGCCTCCATCGAGGAAAGGTAGACCATACCCTGTACATGCTTCGCGCGCGCGAGCTCGAGCAGATTTTCCGTACCCTTAAGCGCCGTCAGGATCGTCTCCACCGGATGGTCCACAAAATCCTTCGACGTCGTCACGCTCGCCCCGTGTACAATGTAGTCGACCGCACCCGGCGCCTCGACCGGCGACAGGATATCGCACACCAGCAGCTCGAGTCCCTCCTCCAGAAACGGCCCGAACATCCGCTCCGCCTTTGCGCGGTTCCGCACCGCCGCCAGAACGCGCAGATCCAGTCCGCGGCTTGCGCCGGCACAGACCAGCCCTCGCGCCAGAATGCTCCCGATCAGCCCGGTCGCCCCCGTCACAAGCACCGTCTTCCTTCTCAGTTTTTCCCAGTCGATCACATCCGATGCGGCGATCTCCTCCAGATCCTGCTGCAGGATCTCATCCTCGCACCATATTCTGTCGCTCATATATTATCCCTCTTATCCGTTCGCCGATATGCCTGCTCTTTCGCCTGTCCCGTCTCCGACCCACAGCAACTTCATATAGTCTTTTCCTGTTCCATGATCGCATTGCCCCGGCCCACACAATCGTCTGCTGAGGCTGCGACAACCGCCCTTCGCTCTCACTCGCGGTAGCGGTTCATCTTCGCAGCCAGCCGATCCGTCAGGCCGAAGCCGAACGCCTGCTCATTTTCCTTGTACTGCAGAAGCGCCCGGAAGATATAGACGTCCTCAGGCGTCGTCACCTTGATATTTCCTCGGTTGCCGATCACAATGTGCGGCTGCTTCCCGAGCTCCCGATAGATCGTACACGCGTCCACCATATTTTCGTAGCCGGGGTTCACCGCGCGGATCGCACGGTGCGCCTCCAGGATGTCCTTCAGATAAAAGCTCTGCGGAGCCTGCGCCGCGTAGCTCTCCTTGCGCAGCGGCAGCTCGTCCACCTTCTCTCCGTCGCGGCTGACAAGAATCGTCTCAAAGCACGGCGTGGACGTGATCGCGCTTCCGTACTGCCGCACACTCCCGATGTTGTCGCTGATCACCCCGTACTCGACGAAGGGTCGCACGCCATCGTGGATCAGGACGACCGAATCACCGGGGTTCTCCTGCTCCGCCCGCTCGAGCGCGTTGTAGATCGAATCCTGCGCAGTCGCCCCGCCAGGCACGACCGCCGCGACCTTACTGATACGGTAATCGAGCATCAGCTGCTGCGTGTAGCGGATAAAGTCCCTGCTCATCGCCAGATAGATCTTATCGATCTCCTCGTGCTCCTGAAACAGCTGCAGCGTGTGGATCAGGATCGGCTTCCCGTTGATCTCCAGAAACTGCTTCGGCACGCCCGCGCCCATACGTACGCCGCTTCCTCCCGCAAATATGATCGCAATATTCATAAATCCTCCCTTATCTCTGAAAAACGTCGCTTTTCTTCACTGCCATAAGCCCACCAGCTTCAGGATGCGCTCCGTCGTATGCCCGTCGCAGGCCCCGACATACTTCTCGCGGAAACGGTCGATCTTCTCATCCGAAGCGTTCCCTGACTCTCCTGATCTGCCGTCCCTGCTGCACGGGACAATGCCCGCGTCCCCGGCTGCACCTGAGGCTCCCTTTTTGGTTCCGGGAACCGGCTTCTCCTGCCAGGCCAGAACGCAGGCCGCCACCGCGCTCTTCAGCTCTTCCGCCGTCTCTGCGACCGGATACGGCAATTCATGATAATCAATGTAAAATCCCCGTTCCGCCTCGTACTTCCCGAGATCCGGCGCAAACAGGACGATCGGTCTCCGGTAAAGCAGATAGTCGAACATCACCGACGAATAGTCAGTGATCAGCAGATCTGCCACGGGTAAAAGCTCCTCCGTCGGTATCGCGCAGTTTGAAACCATACCATGCGCGTCGATATGCGGATGCGCCTTGATCACAAAGTACCATTCTCCGGAAAGTGCCTCCGCCGCCCGGCGAACCTCTTCGAGTCCTTCCAGCCGCGGCCTTGCCGCGTTCCCCCGAAACGTCGGCGCCCACAGCGCGATGCTTTTGCCCCGCGCCTGCGGGTAACGCTCATAAAACGCTTCCCGGCATCTCCGGTTCCAATCCTCGTCAAAATAATAGTCCGTCCTGCTGACTCCGGTCGCGTAGATGCGCTCCTGCGGAATCCGCAGTGCCCGCGCATGCACCGGCACGCAAACCTGCGCGCTCAGCGTCAGATAAGTGTAATTCCCGAACATGTCGCCGCGGTAGCCCTTCGGGATATCGTCCCCCGCGTCGTGCGCAATCTTCTTCATGAGTCCGCAGGAGTGCCAGAGCTGCACCACCTTTGTCTCCGGACGCTTGCGGCAGGCCGCGACCGGCAGATAATAATCACAGATAAACACATACTCCGCGGTCGCGTACGCTCTCATGAACCGAAGCAGATAACGCAGCAGCTGTCCGTACGGCATCCGGTCGAAATCCCGGACAAAGCTCTCAATCCGGCACTGCGCGCTCCCTGCGCTGTCTTCCCCTGGCGCCCCGCCCTTTTGATCCTTTCCGGACGGCGGGACAGCCTCTTTGCCTCCGGACATACGCCCGCCGGTTTTCCCCGACGTCAGCGTCTCATAGACGCGGCGCATCGAAAACGGGATCTCATCGTGATGTGCGTCCGCAAAAAGTATGCTGCCCTTCTCAACCGGCTTCCTCGCGTACCATGTATAAAAAAGCGGCAAGAGTATGTTCTGCAGAAACATTTTTAACAGCTGTTTTATCCGGAACATATCCGCTCCTCTGCATCTTTGCCTCTCTGACATTCCGGCCGAGCCTTGGCACAGCCTGAAATGTCCCTTCCTGTTCTTCGCCCTGCCGAAGCCGGTCAGGATTACTGAATCCAGATATTGAGCTCCTTCGCCGAATCGGCGAGCGCGGCCTCGATCACCTTGTCCATATCATAATATTTGTACGAGCCCAGCCGTCCGCCGAAGATCACGTTCTTCTCCTGCTCCGCCAGAGCGCGGTACTTCTCATAGAGCGCGTTGTTCTTCTCATCGTTGACCGGATAGTATGGATCGATCCCCGGCTTCCACTCCATCGAATATTCCCGTGAGATGATCGAAAAGTCCTTCGGGTTCTCCTGCTCCGCCTCCGGCTCGAAATGCTTGTGCTCGATGACCCTCGTGTACGGCACCTCGCGGTCTGTGTAGTTGACTACCGCGTTCCCCTGATAGTTGGCCTCCTCCACGCGCTCCGTCTCAAAGCGCACCGAGCGGTACTCCAGATGTCCGTAGCAGAAATCGAAATACTCGTCGATCATGCCCGTGTAGATTACCTTGTCAAACATATCCGGATGCTCTTTCCGGTATTCAAAGAAATCCGTCTCCAGCATCACGTCGACATTCGTAAGCAGCTTCTCTACCATGCCGGTGTATCCGCCGCGCGGAATCCCCTGGTAGAAATCATTGAAATAATTGTTGTTGTAGGTAAAGCGCAGCGGAAGTCTCCGGATGATAAACGCCGGAAGCTCCCTGCAATCCCGTCCCCACTGCTTCTCCGTGTAGCCCTTGACCAGCTTCTCGTAGACGTCCCGCCCCACGAGGGACAGCGCCTGCTCTTCAAGATTCTGCGGATCCGTGATATGGAGATCCGCGATCTGCTCCGCAATCTTTGCCTGTACCTCCTGCGGCTTTTTCAGACCCCAGAGCTTGGAAAAGGTATTCATGTTGAACGGCAGATTATAGAGCTCGTCCTTGTACACCGCCACCGGAGAATTGATGTAATTGTTGAAATCCGCAAAACGGTTGACGTATTTCCAGACCCTTTGATTACTTGTGTGAAAAATGTGCGCTCCGTATTTGTGAACCTGGATGCCGTCCACATCCTCCGTGTAAATATTGCCTCCGATGTGGCTGCGCCTGTCGATGACCAGACAGCGTTTTCCGCGCTTCATAAGCTCTCGCGCGAACACCGCGCCGTACAGACCCGCACCCACGATCAGATAATCGTATTTTCGGCCCTCTTTTCTGAGCCGCTCCCTCTTCTCTTTCTGCTTCTTCTGCACCTGTTCTTCCTGCTCTGCGGCATACGCGTCGCAAACCTCCGAGGACGGCCCGATCATGCGGATTTTCCCTTCATCCAGCCAGACCGCGTACTGACAGAGGTTCCTGACCGACTCGATGTTATGCGAGACATAGAGAAGCGTCGTCCCGCCGGAAAGCATCTGCTGCATGCGCTCGTTGCACTTGCGGCGGAAACGCATGTCGCCCACCTCGAGGACCTCATCCACTACAAGGATATCCGGGTTCACGACCGTCGCGACGGCAAAGCCGAGACGCGCCTTCATACCGGACGAGAAATTCTTGACCGGAGAATCCAGGAATTTGTCCAGATTGGAAAATTCTACGATCTCGTCGAAATGCTTCTCCATGAACTCCCGCGAATGTCCCAGCACCATGCCGTTGAGATAGATATTTTCCCGCGCGGTCAGCTGCGGATCGATGCCGGCTCCGAGCTCGATCAGCGGCGCGATCCGGCCGTTGACCTTCACCGTGCCCTCGTACGGCTGCAGGATCCCGCTGATCGTCTTCAAAAGCGTGGATTTTCCGGAGCCATTGGCGCCCACAAAGCCCCAGGACTCTCCTTTTTTGATCTTAAGGCTGATATCCTGCAGCGCCAGAAACTCCTGGAACATCAGCTCATGCTTCATAAGCTTGATCGCGTACTCTTTGAGATTGTCAACCTTCTCACTCGCGAGATTGAAGCGGATCTTCACGTTCTCTACTTCGATTGCATATTTAGCCATTCTTCCCTCCGGATGCTTTTTCGCATCATTAAATATAGAGTATAAACTTATCCTTCGATCTCTGGAAGGACCACACGCCTATCGCCAACATGACAAACGCGATCAGCCAGCCGCCCCAGAATACCCTGGGCCCGGGGATGTTGCCATAGTAGATGATATCTCTGGACTGCGCGATGTAATAATACAGGGGGTTAAATCCCTTGACCGCAATGTGGAACCAGCGCGGAAAACGGTCGTCCAGCTGATAAATGATCGGCGTGAAATACATCCAGGCCGTCAGGACAACACTGTAAATATACTGGATATCCCGGAAAAACACGTTGAGCTGCGCAAGAAGAAAGCCCAGCCCGCAGCAGAAAATGTAGAGCTGCAGGATCACAAGCGGCAGCAGGAATAGCGTCAAATGGAACTGCGATCCCGTCGCCACCATTACGATGAACAGAGCTCCCAGGGAAAGCACCATATCCACCATACAACTTGTCACCTTCGCAAGCGTGAAAATATATTTCGGAACATAAACCTTTCGCAGCAGCGCCGCGTTGCCGACCACGGATTTCATCGCGTTCGTGGTGCTGGCCTTCAGAAAGTCATACAGCATGCGCCCGCTCAGCAGATAGACCGGATAGTTCTCGATCTTTTTTCCGAGAAGATGGGTGAACACGATCGTGAGCACGATCATGGTCAAAAGCGGATTCAGCACGCTCCAGATATAGCCCAGAAAGCTCCGTCTGTATTTGAGCTTCAGGTCGCGCGCGACAAGCTCCTGGATCAGATCTTTGTATTTGAACAGCGTCTTGATGCGGTATCTCAGCAGATCCATCTTTTTCCCTCCGAATTCTTTATGCCGTAAACGCCCGCCTCCGGGACAGGCTATAGCTGTTATAATACCATATTTCCCCTGCTTATTTCAATAAAATATGGGTTTTTTATGGAAAATGTCTTTTTTTCATGATAAGATATCCGGGAAACCAATGAACTGTACAAAGACGTCGAAATACGGCTTAAGCAAAGGAGCGCTGCAATGGAGAAAAAGCGTTTATCTTATCTTGACGCGGCAAGGGGACTGGCGATCCTGCTCGTCGTCCTCGGCCATATATGGGAAAACGATCAGCCCGTTCCGGTCCTGATCTACTCCTTTCACGTCCCGCTGTTTTTCGTGATCAGCGGAATCCTGACCGCCTACACCGGACAGGAGCACAGAACGGCAAAGCAGCTTGTTCTCTCCAGGCTATGGGGGCTGATCGTACCTTATCTGTTTTTTGAGGCCGTCTTTTTGGTAATTTTCGGAATCCGAAACCACTTTGACTTCAGCACGCAGCGCGCGCATATTTACGACAGCCTGCTGCTCTCTCCGCTGAACGTGCCCATGTGGTTTCTTCCGACGCTCTGTCTGACGGAGCTCTTTCTGATCCTGCTGATCCGAACGATCCGCGACAAAAGGTATGTCGCCCTGGTCTGCCTGATCCTGTATCTGCTTCCCTTTGTGCCCGTCTGCGCGCGCTTCCTGCCGGCTGCGCTGTTGCGCTGCCTCTCCTCTGTCGGTTTCCTGGCTGCCGGATACTTCAGCGCAGAGCTTGTCCGCTCAGAGAATCCCCCCTGGTATCTTCTGCTGCCCACGGCGGTCATAAGCGGCCTGCTCGCCCTGCTAAACGGCAAAACCGGCATTTACAGGCAGGTCTTTCACAATCCCCTGCTCTTCACGGTCTGCGCGCTCGCAGGATCCTACTGCGCGATCTTTCTGCTGAAAAAATGCGCCCAACGATATACCTTTCCCCTGGAGCTTGCCGGACAAAACAGCCTGACGATCCTCGGCCTGCATATCATCGTGCTGCGCATCCTGCAGGAAATACTCGGTCTGCGCACCGAATCCATTCCCGGAGGACTGCTCGCCCTCGCCGGAATTCTCATCCTGCTTACTCCGGTGTGCGCCTTCCTGAATCGTTTCTTTCCTTTTCTGGTCGGAAAGAAGCGACGCTAAGCGAATGGGCAAGATGCCAAAAGGATCCGGGCGGCCTGCCCGGATCCCTGAAATCTTTGAATTGGTCTATCCCTGAATCGATCTATCTCTGTCTGTACCGAATATAATCCATGATCAGATCCACGGATCCGTCGATCCCGAGCGAGCTGCTCTCCACGCAGAGATTATAGCTCGAGGCGGCGCCCCATTTCTTCTCAGACTGGAAATTGTAGTAGCTCGCGCGCTTCTTGTCCGTCTTCACCAGCATATCCTTCGCCTTCGCCTCCGAGACCTTGTACTCTTCCGCCACGCGGGCCGCGCGGAAATCCGTGTTCGC
>CANQVT010000078.1 GCA_947627365.1 uncultured Lachnospiraceae bacterium
TGGCAGAGCGCCTCGTTGAAGACATTCGCCTTGCCGTGCTCCGGCGTGAACACCTTCACGATGCGGTCGCCGTCGCGATAAACCTTTTTATAGGAACGTGTCACGATCAGTTCTTTTTTACTCATAGGATTTCCCTCCTTCGCTCATCTATTTTTACTTTCCGTAATACGCCTTCAGATAGATTTCCTTCAGCTCGGACATCAGCGGATATCTCGGATTCGCGCCGGTGCACTGGTCGTTGAAGGCCTGCTCCGTCATCTCGTCGAGCGTCTCGAGGAAATAGTCCTCCTTCACGCCGTAGTCTTTGATGGTCGGCTTGATCTCGATCGTGCGCATCAGCTCCTCCAGCTTGTCGAGCAGCTTCTCAAAGACCTCCTGGTCGTCCTTGCCGCTTAAGCCCACATAGCGGCCGATCTCCGCGTAACGCGCCAGCGCGTGCGGATACTGGTACTGCGAGAACGTGCCCATCTTCGTCGGCGCCTCGGCGCTGTTGTAGCGCATCACGTCGAGCAATACGAGCGCGTTCGCGATGCCGTGCGGAAGGTGATGGAACGCGCCCAGCTTGTGCGCCAGGGAGTGGTTCACGCCCAGGAACGCATTCGCGAACGCCATACCTGCCAGGCAGGAAGCGTTTGCCATATGGTCTCTCGCCTCAACATCATTGCCGTCCTTGTAAGCGCGCGGCAGGTAGTCGAAGACAAGCTTGATCGCCTTGAGCGCCAGGCCGTCTGTGAAATCGGAGGCCATGATCGAGACATACGCCTCGATCGCGTGCGTCATCACGTCGATACCGGATGCGCAGGTGAGACCCTTCGGCGCGCTCATCATATTGTCCGTGTCCACGATCGCCATATCCGGCAGCAGCTCATAGTCCGCCAGCGGCCACTTGATGCCGGTCTCGCGGTCCGTGATGATCGCGAACGGCGTCACCTCGGAGCCTGTGCCTGAGGAAGTCGGGATCGCCACGAAGTAAGCCTTCTTGCCCATCTTCGGGAAAGTGTAGATCCTCTTGCGGATGTCCATGAAATCCATCGCCATGTCGCTGAAGTCCGCGTCCGGGTTCTCGTAGAGCAGCCACATGATCTTGCCCGCGTCCATCGCGGAGCCGCCGCCCAGAGCGACGATGCAGTCCGGCTCGAACGCGCGCATCGCCTCAGCGCCCGCCTGCGCGGAAGCGAGGGAAGGATCCGGCTCTACGTCCGAGAAGCAGGTGTGGACGATGCCCATCTGATCCAGCTTCTCCTCGATCTTTCTTGTGTATCCGTTTTTGTAAAGGAAGGAATCTGTGACAATAAAGCAGCGCTTCTTGCCCATGATCGTTCCGAGCTCATCCAGCGCGACCGGCGTACAGCCCTTCTTGAAATAAACCTTTTCCGGCACTCTCATCCAGAGCATATTCTCTCTCCTTTCGGCAACCGTCTTGATGTTGATCAGATGCTTGACGCCTACGTTCTCCGAGACGGAGTTGCCGCCCCAGGATCCGCAGCCGAGCGTCAGAGAAGGCGTCAGTCTGAAATTGTACAGGTCGCCGATGCCGCCGTGCGAGGACGGGGTGTTGATCACGATACGGCAGGTCTTCATCGCCGCCGCGTGCTTCGCCATCTTCTCTTTCTCATTCGTATCAATATACAAGGACGAGGTGTGACCGTAGCCGCCGTCCGCCACCAGATGCTCCGCCTTCTCGAGCGCCTCGTCGAAGGTCTTCGCACGGTACATAGCGAGCACCGGAGAGAGCTTCTCGTGCGCAAACTCCTCGCTGATGTCCACGGACTCGACCTCGCCAATCAGGATCTTCGTGCTCTCCGGCACCTTGATCCCGGCCATCTCCGCGATCGTGGCCGCCTTCTGTCCGACAATCTTCGCGTTCAGCGCGCCGTTGATGATGATCGTCTTGCGTACCTTGTCGAGCTCGTTCTTCTTGAGGAAGTAGCAGCCGCGGTACTGGAATTCCTTCTTCACCTTGTCGTAGATCTTGTCAAGCACCGTCACGGACTGCTCCGAAGCGCAGATCATGCCGTTGTCGAAGGTCTTGGAATGGATGATCGAAGAGACCGCCATGCGGATATCCGCGGTATCGTCTATGATCACAGGGGTATTGCCTGCGCCCACGCCGAGCGCCGGTTTGCCGGAAGAATACGCCGCCGTCACCATGCCGGGGCCGCCGGTCGCGAGGATCAGATCCGCCTCGCGCATGACGAGGTTCGTCAGCTCCAGGCTCGGCACGTCGATCCAGCCGATGATGCCCTCGGGAGCGCCTGCCTGCACCGCCGCGTCCAACACGACCTTCGCTGCCTCGATCGTCGACTTCTTCGCGCGCGGATGCGGGCTGATGATGATCGCGTTCCTCGTCTTCAGCGCGATCAGCGTCTTGAAGATGGCCGTGGACGTCGGGTTCGTGGTCGGGATCACCGCCGCGATCACGCCGATCGGCTCCGCGATCTTCTTGATCCCGTACACCGGGTCTTCCTCGATCACGCCGCAGGTTTTCGTGTTCTTGTAGGCGTTATAGATATACTCCGCCGCGTAGTGGTTCTTGATCACCTTGTCTTCCACCACGCCCATGCCGGTCTCCTCCACAGCGAGCTTCGCCAGCGGAATGCGCATCTTGTCAGCCGCGGTCGCCGCCGCCTTGAAGATCCGGTCCACCTGCTCCTGCGTGTACCCGGCGAATTTTTCCTGTGCCGCGCGTAGCTTCTTCAGGGCTTTTTCCAAATCTTCAGCCGTCTCAATCGTCTTGCTGACCGTTTTCTTCTGATCTGCCATCGTAATACCTCCTGTTTCATTTATGGTTTTCTTGCTGTACCCAACATATCACTTTGATAAATTTTTGTCAATATGAATTTCAAATAAAAATGCCCGAAAAAGCGAATATATTCTGTCACTTTTCGGGCAAACTCCGCCTGCTGCTCTTTTGGCTCCTGCTGTTGCTTCCCCTGACTGCAACCCGTCAAAAGCATAGTCAAAGAGATTATGAACAGATATAGTTGCTTTTCCTCATCGCAAAATCACCTTTTTGTAATGAAAAGGATTTACCTGCTTCCGTCAACTATCTGCGCTTACCTACACTCCGCCAACCGCCTTTGCGATGACCACAAGCACCTGGTCAACGTCCAGCGGTTTCGACAAATGCCCGTTCATACCACTCTCCACCGAGCGCTTCATATCCTCGTCAAAAGCGTTGGCCGTCAATGCAATGATCGGGATCGATGCCGCCCGCGGGTGGCCAGAACGGCGAATTGCCTTGGTCGCCTCAAAACCATCCATAACCGGCATCTGGATGTCCATCAGAATCAGATCAAAATCAGCAGGGGCACTGGCTATGAACTGATCGACCGCCTCCTGCCCATTGTGTGCCTGAGTGACCGTAGCTCCATTCATCTCAAGGATAGACTGGGCGATCTCGATGTTGAGCTCGTTGTCCTCAACCAGCAGGATGCGAAGCCCTTCAATACTCGGCTGCTCCACAGAAACCTCCTCTGCAGTTAGGGTTTCCTGTGGGGACTGGCATGTAGGCAAAACAATTCTGAAATGGAAATCGCTGCCCTTGCCAGGCGTGCTGTCCAACTGAATTGTACCTCCCATCATACGCACCAGACGGCTGCTGATGGCAAGGCCAAGCCCAGTGCCGCCGTACTGGCGACCCGTGCTCTTCTCCGCCTGCTCAAAGGAGCGGAAGATGCGCTCCTGATTCTCCGGACTGACGCCAATGCCGGTATCCTTCACAGAGAAATACACCTCCCCGTCAGGCTGCTGGACCACGCCCAGCGTGATGGAGCCGTTCTCCGGAGTAAACTTCACTGCGTTGCCAAGCAGATTGATGAGCACCTGGTTCAGATGCAGAGTATCTCCCTCCACCCAAGGATGACTGACCCTGGCATCCAGAATATATTGAACATTTTTGGCCTGTGCCTGAGGGCGAATCAGATCGCCCACTCCCTCCAACAGCTGTGCCAGATCGAAAGGCGCATGCTCTATCGTCATCTTTCCGCTCTCAATGCGAGACATATCCAAAATATCATTGAGCAGGCCGAGTAGATATTGCGACGACTGATCAATCTTATCCAAATCTGCAGCCACCGCTTTTTGATCCTCAGTATGCGTCTTTGCGATATAAGTCATTCCTATGATTGCATTCATCGGGGTACGGATCTCATGACTCATCCGAGAGAGGAAATCGCTCTTCGCCCGGCTCGCCGCATCGTAACGCTGGCGATTCAGATTGGCCTCGATCACCTTGACTACCTCGTGAAGTTGTCCCTTCTGCTTGTCAGTAATGGTATAAGGCTCATCTTTCGACTCCCGCAGGAAAAGAAGCGCACCCATATAGCTGCCGCTATCGTACATAGGAAACGCCAATCCTTCCCGTCCATTCGGCGTCCTAAGGAAACGGCGCTGCTCCGCGCTCAGTTCCCCGACATTTCGGGAAATCGGCTCGTCGGACCACAGTCCTCCCTCCAGAGCGGAAAACTCTTCGGCAGAATAATGGATCACTTCCGGCTCTTTCTGCTGTTTTTCTGTCATAGCGGAGTGATTCGTTGTCTCGTGCTCCGCAACGGCAGCAAAATTACCGTCTGTTTCCTGCTTTGTATTGGCGCCGGAATCACAAACCGTCTCTCGTTTTGCGGCGCTGTGCCATTGATAGGCAATAGCGACCGTGAAAAAGTCCCGGCTCACCTGCGACAAGATGATATCGCAGACGCCCAGCTCCCGGCCAAGCTTCGGAAACAGCACCGACAACACGGCTCCTACCTCGCCGCCCCGGTCAAACAAGGCGAAGGTCAGGGGCAGGATTCCCCGGTATGTCGAAGCTGTATACTCGATCGGAGTGATCACATCTCCCGTCAAAACAGTATTTCCATTTTTGGTCCAGACATTCTCCCCGTCCGAACCGGCTTCCCCATGCGCTGTCCGGGCAGCTGCGTCCTCGTCTTCCGCCCAGAGGATTCCATTATCGCTCGTCTTCGCGTTAGAAAGCGCCCGGCAGGCCCGCTCCAGCAGAGAAAGATATCTCTCCCCTTCTCTTGTCTGCGCGCAGCCACAGGCAAAGCGAACCTTAGACGCTCCGTCCGCATACAACTGCTCCGCCATTCGGCACAGTTTCTCCGCAGCCTGCTGCGCGGCAGTCCTCTCCCAATCCTCCAGCCAGAACAGAAATTCATCGCCGCCAAGGCGCAGCAATACGCTCTGTGAAGAAGCCTCCGTCTTTTGCCATGATTGCAGAAGATGACCCAATTCCTCCAGAACCGTGTTTCCGGCCACGACGCCCATCCTCCGATTGAGTTCTCCCAAAGCCCGAACATCCAACAAAATCAGGCAGCCCTTGTGTCCCGACTGGATGTTGCTACGAATGATATCCTCTCCGGATGCACGGCGATACAATCCGGTGAGAGAATCCCGGTGAAGGGATTCGTAAGCCGCCGTCTCCTGCAGCTTCTGATCGTGAATGTTGTGCAGCGCCCCGATAAGAGTTCTCGGCCGTCCCTCTCCCGCAGGCATAATCCGCCCGGTCAGCTCGTACCAGCGATAGTCCTTCGCCTGTCCGGAGAAATCGACCCGGAAGGAAACAGAGAGCTCGTCTCCGGCCTCGGCCAGCCGCGCCAACAGAATACGCCTGTCGTCCGGGTGAATGTAATCGTGCGTATGAGCTTTCTTTAACAGGCCTTCCCTCAGCTCTTCCCGGCCGCTCCCGTCCAGGTTGTAGAATACCGCCTTGTCGTGATCCAGATCGTGAGAGATCAGGATATCGGAGCTGCTCTGAAGAGCCATGCGATAACGCTCTTTTTCCTCCAGGAGATCGTACTCCGTCTGTTTCTGGCGGTCGGTAAGATGACGAATCGTGCCGTACAGCTCATCCACCTCAGCGATGCGGCTGGGCGGAAATTCTCCCAGTTCATTTTCAGAGCTGTTCTGAATGCAAGAGGACAGCCGCCGGATCGGCCCGGTCACGTGCCGTACCACAAAAAACGCCAGAACGGCAGCCACCGCCAGAGAAAGCAACGTGGCGATGACAAACACTCTGGAAAGCGTGTCGCTGATGCCGAAAAGGGCCTCGCGGGACTCCACGCCGGCCAGATACCAGCCCTGCTCATAAAACGGTGTGTTCGTATTGTACAAGCGCAGAGACTGCAATACCAGATAATCCTGGTGATCGCCGTGCGCGACCGAAAACAGATCCTCTACTCCCGCGGAAACCGGAGAAATCTCTTCCATGTCCAAAGCCAGCTGTCCGGCCACCGAACCGACCGCGTGGATCAGGCGATAGCTCTCCTCGCCGGAGCGCTCCAGCAGCAGATACCCGCCTCGCTGGCCGGAATCCACCTCCTGGTAAGGCAGACTCTCGCTCAGATGCGTCAGAGAAATCTCGACGCCCATCACGCCCCAGACCTTCCCTGCGTCCGTAGTCAGGGGAATCGAGCAGGTGATCATCTGATAGGGATCGTTGGAATTGTCCTCCAGACAGAACGGGTGGCTCCAGAAACACAGATCGGCCGCGTCCTGCTGCGGATACTCGGTTCCGGCAAGATACGGCGCGTAGAAAAACTGGTCCGCCTCCCGGCTTCCCTGCGGCTCCAGACTCAGGCGAGTCTTCCAGTCAATGTCCAGTGGAATTTGATAGGTCTGGGATACCGCGGAGGGACCGATCGTCAACATCAGATCGGAATAGTCGGCCGGATGCGTATCCGGATCTCCATCCCGCAGATAGAGTGCGCTCAATGTCCCGCCTTGCCTCGCGATCTCCTCCTTTGCCAGCACCAGAAAAGCGCCAGTAACGGAATTTTTCCGCATCATATAACTCCAGGTGGGCAGCATGGACTCCAGATATGCTTCCTGCAATTCCTCATCGGCGAGAAACTCTTGCAGGCTGACTCCTCTATCATTCAGCAGCTCGGACAGCATCTGGTTCGCCGTCGCGTACTCCTCGTCCATCTCGGACCACTGCCGGACCATCTGGCCCTCCAGAATGATCTGACGAGTCTCCGTCACCTGGCTCAGCCGATTCGCCGCGTAGCTCCGGAGCGTGGAAAACGTCCCGCCGCGAATGACCGTCCCAAAGGAGAGGGCGGCCTGCATGATCACCAGAAGGAGAAGCGGAATCAGCACAAGCCAGAAGATACGCCGACCCCGGCTCTGTTTTTGCTCCATTTCGCCCACCTCCTTCTGTAAATTTATATATGACGGATTCTTACTTTCTGATTAAAATAATATGTTTCGCTTCTCACTCTGCCGACTCTACCGACTGTTCCAATGACGTCTTGAATTCCTCAAACCAGCTCTGGAATGCCTCCTCATCCACATAGGGAGCGGCAGCCTCTTCCAGATCGACGCCCTGCGCGAGCTGCTCTTCCACTGCTGCACGATCCGCAACAGCCTTGTCAGCAAGATTGTACTCCAGCACCTTCCGGGCCGCGGCTCCGTTCTCGAACGCCTTGTTGGTGTACAGCTTCGAATCCTTCATCATGTCAAAACAGATCGTCATGGTATCATAAGTCTTGGGATCGATCTCGAGATCATTCTCCTCGATCACTGCATCCATCTTCTCTTTCGAGAAGGCGTCCTTCTTGACCGGCATGTAACCGGAAGTACAGCTGAAGAGCAGATTGTTCTCCGTCTGCGTAAACCACTCCAGAAAAAGTACGGACGCGTATTCCCGCTCCGGAGTGCTTTTCGTGACAACCATGCCGGCACCCTGCTGGACGGCATAGTTCTCTCCGCCCTCAAAGATCGGAGCCGGAAGGACCAGATATTCAATCTCCTTGCTGCCCTCATCGCTCTCCACCGTACTCGGGAAATAGTTCGCCGAGGTCGTGGAGCCTGTGTAGGCGATCAGATCCCCGGTCGTCACATCGTCTGAACGGAAACGTCCGGTAGCGGCAAAGTACCCCTTCACAAACGGAACATAATAGCTGTCCCAGATCTTCTTCATCACATCTTCCTTCACCTGGAAGGTCACCTTGTCCCCATCCACCTGGAAAAGCTCCGTCCCCAGCTGCATGGAACCGATGATAAACAAATTCGCCATCGCATCGCGGCCGTAGAACGCCTGCCCGTCATTCGGCACATCCGGAGTCTGCGCGTCCGTCCACTCATAGTAAGCCTTGGCTGTCTCGGCCACGCCCTCCATGGTAGCCAGGTCGTCAATGGAAGCGCCCGTCGCCTCGGCGAACGGCTCCCAGTCGGTCTGGCTCATCATGAAGACCTCGCTCGACTTGGCCGTCGGGAAGATCCGAAGCTCCCCGTCCGCGCCAATGCGGCCCTCCTCCAGGAAGGAATCCACGTACTGCTCCATATCCTCCTCGGACATGTAATCCTCCAGATCTACCAGCACGCCCATCTGCTCAATCGTATAGGCGGTATCTGCATAAGATGAGAAAATATCCGGCGGCTCGCTGCTCCCTACTTCTTTGTTGAAAGCGGCCAGCACGCTGGTCTCCAAGTCGCTTACGTTGCCCTGGCTGTGAGCCTCCACATAGACGCCTTTCTCCTTGCCGACCGTGCGGTTGAACTCCTCCACCAGCTGGTCAAAAGCCGCCTGCTGCGTGCCATTATAGTAATGCCATACCGTGATGTTCGTCGGATTGTCGGGGTCCAGCTTAGCTTTTCCGCCATCAGATTTCCCGGACGAGCAGCCCGCAAGCAGCGCTGCGGCCGTCAGGCAGGAGAATAAAAGGATCAGTCTTTTCTTCATAAGTCAATATTCCTTTCCGTTTCTAAAAAAAGGGAATCACAGCCATGGTGATTCCCAGTCTGTACAGTCCTATGAAATTATAGCAGAACCACGTGGATTATACAAGTTGGAAATAATCCTGCAGGACAAACCTACAGAAATAATTCTGCCGGACATAGCCTTCAAAAACTTTCATGATTTTCTCCAATGTCGATTACCACAAATTCCGACTTGCATCCGGTCTTGAACTTGATCGCCCAATCCGAGATTCCTGATGTCACGATAAAATTTGTACTGCCCCGTTTCTCAAGGCCATAGGTCTTCTCGTTTTCTCCGGTCCACTCTCCGAGATAATTGATCGGGAAAAGCTGTCCGCCATGCGTATGCCCCGAGAGTACCAGATCCACCTTCGTCTCCTCCTGGGCTGCATAGTCGTGCGGCTGATGATCCAGCACAATCGAAAAGCGTTCCGGATCCAGCCCGCGTGTCAGCTCCTCCATCGTCAGACGCGATGCGCCCATCTGCTCCTCGGAGCGATCCTTCCTACCTATGAGGTAAAATCGATCATCCAGAGAAACCACCTCATCCTGCAGGACATGCACGCCGTTCTTCTCCAGCTCCGCCACCAGATCCGCTCCGCTATATCCGCGGTACATGTCGCCGTAATAACCCTTGTCGTGATTGCCGAACGCGAAATATACGCCATAGGTCGTCTTCAGCGACCCCAGCGCCTCACAAGCCGCGATCATATCCTCCCGCGTAGTGTCGTCGTCCACATAATCACCCGTGACCACGACTACATCCGGGTTCGTCTCCTGCATCCGCGCCACCTGCTCCGCGAACCCCTCCGCATGAAACGTCGTCCCCACATGCGAATCCGCAAACTGAACAATGCGCAAATTTCCAACTTCCTTCTCTGTCGTGATCCTGTAGTCCTTCTCCCAGACATGGTGCGCCAGATACCAGCCGCAGCTGAGATATACGGCTGAGATCAGCAGGGCACAGAGCCCCGAATTCCTCCTTCTCTCCCTGAGTCCTGACAAACGTCCGATCCCATCACAAATCAGCCAGATCGCACCCAGATGCACCAATATGATCGCCATGTTGATCATGTCGATGAAGATCCAGCATCCGGCCGCTATTCCCGCCGTGAACAATGCGGCGATCAAAATCCGCAGCGGCTTCCTCCCTCCGGCCAACCTCCGCACAAACGCAAACTTACAGAATCGGCTCACCAGATAAACCAGGACGGCCAACGTCAAAATTCCCATTCCCAGAAAGATAAAAGCCCACATCACCGATGCCATCCCCCTGTCTGCTCAAGATTTCAGTGTATGCTCAAGATTTCAGTGTATGCACAAGATTTCGGTGTTTGCACAAGATTTCGGTGTCTTCACAAATAGTGCCTAAATTTTCTTAGCTTATTTTATATCTGAATTCTCTCAACTCAATTTGTATCTGGATTTTTTCCGCTCATTTTACAATTTAGCAAAAATCAGGTAAATCTCCGGATCAAAAAGAAAGCCGCAGCTCCGGCTATGATGAGGAGTACTCCCAGAACGCCAAAGATTTTGAGCAGCTTGCCCCAGTTCTCCTCTTCCACATAATAGCTGTCGGGATCCCCG
The DNA here is from genome assembly GCA_947627365.1 of uncultured Lachnospiraceae bacterium. Taxonomy (GTDB): domain Bacteria; phylum Bacillota; class Clostridia; order Lachnospirales; family Lachnospiraceae; genus Choladousia. Next base: position 10,291 of record CANQVT010000078.1, read on the forward strand.
GGATCGTAAAATACGACTACAGACTGTCCC
>CANQVT010000079.1 GCA_947627365.1 uncultured Lachnospiraceae bacterium
ACCTGATTTTTTCATGCTCTAAAATGACTTTGGGCCATGGAAGACAAAGATTTTCGGACAATCTGGGGGGGGGTATAATTTGAAAAAAGGGGGAATGAGTCTATGAAAAAGATAAAAACCATAATTCTGGCTGTCGTTGCTCTTGCACTTGTAATGCCGTCGACGGCGTATGCTGCAAAATTACCCTGGCCTACGCTGACGAAAAATAAATACAAGGGCGGTTTTTCTCTGTATAAGGGCCATAATGGGATGGATATTAAGGCCAGCTCTGGATCGGTGTTATACAGTCCGGTTGATGGCACCGCAAAATATTATCAGAGATATCGCGTGATCAAGGGAAAGAAGGTTTTGGTCAGCTATGGCAATTATGTGGTAGTTACGTCAAAGGACAAAAAAACGAGAATCAACATCTGCCATATGTCCAAGTTTACAAATGTGAAATTCAAGGTATCCAACGCGATCAATGCTGTAGATTACTGGAAAAAGCACGACAGTACATTATCTCAGGCAAGCTGGAAAAGCTCAGACAAAGAAGTGCTGTGTGGGACAGTCAAAGTTTCTGTAGGGGATATTTTGGGATATTCGGGTGGAACAGGCAGATCCACGGGCCCTCATCTGCATGTCACATTGTATGTGAACGGAAAATTTAATAAGCCGGTAGATCCATATAAATACTTTGATCCAAAAGTGAGCGCACGGGATAAATCGGCGAAAAACGCGAAAAAGGCATATCAGAAAATTCTTGTCTCCGGGACTTCGTTCAAGTGCAAGGATAAAAAGCAGACATTTACGCCTACTTTATTCTTTCTTTATGATGTAGATAAAGACGGGGTGCCTGAGTTGGCCGCAGCAGATGGGAAACATTCCCACAGTGTCACCAGTCTGAAAAATCATTATCATGTTCTTCTCTGGAAATATTCAGGCGGCAAGGCAGTGCTCGTCGGCGGATATGTGACGAAGAAATCGAATCTTGATACGATAAGGTTTGATAAAAAGAACAAGACGGTTGGATTTAAGACATATTTTTCCCAATGGGAGGGCCTGACATTATCTGGAAAATATCTGGAGAAATTTTCTGGTTCAGCGAGGGCTTCCATGATAAAAAACAGTGCGGCCAATCGTAAAAAGTATGTGAGTTAATCCGGGTAGAATGATTGCAGTAGAAGTATAAGAGGTATAAGAATGATAGAAGAGGATGGGAAAATGGAAAGAAATGCGAATTTAATCAGACATGCAAAGACATTGATCTTGCTGGCAGTGCTAATGATTCTGCCGGTCAAAGTGCAGGCTGCTACGATTTGCCAGGTGGCTATGGGAACATCCAACGGTGCAGTGATAAAGAGCGACGGGACTTTGTGGATGTGGGGATCTAATAATAGTGGACAATTAGGAACAGGAAGTGTTTTTGACCCTGTGTATACTCCCAAGAAGATTATGGACAATGTAAAGCAGGTAGAATGTTGCTCGGCTTGTACATATGTGCTGAAGACGGATGAAACTCTTTGGACCTGGGGAGAGGACGGTGCCACTGAGAATACTGTAGAAGCATGGATGAAACCGCGGAAAATTATGACAAATGTGGCGCAGATTGCGACAGATGGGGCAACTTGTGCTGCAATTAGGACGGATGGTAGCCTTTGGATTTGGGGAAATGTGATAGGTATAGATAGTCCTCAAAAAGTTATGAGTGATGTGAAAGAGGTTACCTGGGGAAGAGGCATAACTTGTGCGGCTGTTAAAACGGACGGAAGTCTTTGGATAGACTGGCTGTTGGAACGCGGAGGAGAAATAGAATTTCGAAAAACGATGGATGATATTGCCCATGTGGCGGTGGGAAGGGATCATTGTGCAGTAATAAAAACTGATGGGAGTCTCTGGATGTGGGGATACGGAGGAGGCACTGCAAACGCGTATGGGGAGCTAGGAGTCGATCTATCGTCCAATGATGATTATACTTATGGGGCAAGCGCCAGAAATCCGGTTAAAGTTATGGACGATGTGACCCAGGTGAGTCTTGGAACTCACCACAGCGCTGCTGTCAAAACGGATGGAAGTCTGTGGGTGTGGGGTGACAATGAGTTTGGACAGGTGGGCTGTAACGGAAGCAGCGATGAGAATTTCTCTGCTCCGGTAAAAATAATGGGGGATGTGGCGCTGGTCTGTCTTGAAGATAATTCTACGGCGGCATTGAAGAAAGATGGGACGCTGTGGATGTGGGGCAATAATGGGGCTGGGCATTTGGGTGACGGAACAGATACCAATCGCTTTGCCCCGGTTAGGATAATAGTTCCAGACACTTCTCCAGATCCTTCTCAGGACAAAGAAGGTTCAAAAGATAAGGAGAATGAGACAAAGAAGCCGCCGAAAGTAAACAGCTCGATTATAAGTGGCGGGATCAATTACAAAGTGACAAAACTGTCAGGGAAAACAGGAGAAGTTACTTTGACAAAACCCAAGGTTAAAAAAGCGCAGGTTGTGATCCCGGACACAGTGAAATCGAACGGATATAGCTTTAAGGTGACAGGGATCTCAAAAAAGGCCTTCTGCAATAATCATAAGCTGAAGAAAGTAGTTTTAGGAAAATATGTTAAAACAATAGGGAAACAGGCGTTTCAGGGATGCAGTGCATTGACCTCTGTGCGATTAAACTCTCAGCTTGTGACAATTGGCGACAGTGCATTTCAATCCTGTAAGAAAATGAAATCCATTGTCATTCCCGGGAAAGTAAAGACAATTGGAAAGAAAGCATTTTACGGAGATGAGAAATTAGCCAGCATTGTAGTAAAGACAAAGGTACTGAACTCGGTGGGAAGCAATGCTATAAAGGGGATATCAAAGAAAGCAAAGATCAGCGACCCGACGGGAATGATAGCTCCGGCATCCTCAAAAAGTAAAAAGATTAGTCTTAACAAAACCAGTCTAAAGCTTGTCAAAGGGAAATCGGAAACGCTCAAGATTAAAGGTACCAGTAAAAAAGCCCGGTGGACCAGCAGCAACAAAAAAGTTGCTACGGTTAGCAGTAAGGGCAAGGTCACAGCCAAAAAGAAAGGATCTGCTAAGATTACTGCTGTAATTGGCAACAAGAAATATACATGTAAAGTAACGGTACGTTGAAAAAGCTTGCCCTTGCGGGAAATTATCCTCAGGAGGACGGCTATTCAGGCAAGTATTATATGAATCTAGTTGGATATTTCAAGCGCATCGGCCACGAGTTTCGCGAGACACTCGTGGCCTTTGTCCGTCAGGTGATTTGATAAAAATGACATTTCGTTGGCAATATTAATTTTAGAAAGTGTCATTTCGTGAGAAAATGACTTGAATAAAAGTGTCATTTCGTGATAATATATTTAAGGAGAAAGGAGGAGTCAGCGTGAGGCGAAAAATTTATGATCGTTTGCTGGAATGGAAGAACAGGGATAAGGGAAGCTGTGCCTTGTTGCTTGACGGGGCGAGGCGTGTCGGTAAAAGCTACATTGCGGAGCAGTTTGGACGGAATGAATACAAAAGCTATATTGTCATTGATTTTGCACGTTTGCCGCAAGAGGTCAGAGCTATGTTTGAGAATGACATCAATGATTTTGACCTCTTTTTCAGCAAGCTGGCCGCTTATTATCGAAAAACGCTTTATCGGAGGGACTCCCTTATCATTTTTGACGAGGTGCAGAGATATCCGGCGGCGAGAGAGTTGATTAAATATCTGGTGGCGGACGGACGGTACGATTATCTGGAGACAGGTTCGCTGATCTCGCTTCGGACGAATGTCGAGAACATTGTGATTCCTTCTGAAGAAGAACATGTTGAAATGTTTCCGATGGATTTTGAAGAATTCCTGTGGGCTATGGGCGATGAGACGACGGTTCCGTTTTTGAAGGACTGCTTTGAAAATTTGAAGCCGCTTGGACAGGCGATGCACCGAAGAGTCATGAATGATTTTCGGCAATATATTCTGGCAGGAGGTATGCCGCAGGCAGTAGAGACTTATGTCAACACGAAAAGCTTTGAAGATACCGATAGAATCAAGAAACGCATTTTGACATTGTACCGTGAGGATGTCACGAAATTTGCGAAAGGGTATGAGGCGAAGGTTCTCTCGATCTTCGACGAAATGCCATCGCAGCTTGCAAAGACAGAGAAGAAATACAAACTGGCAGATATTGATAAAAACGCCAGACTCAGGGAGTATGAGAATGCGTTCCTGTGGCTGGCGGAGGCAATGATCGTGAATGATTGCTATAATGCCACAGAACCAACCGTCGGTCTCTCCATGAGCAGGGAGCACACGACCAGAAAATGCTATATGGCAGACACAGGACTGTTGGTGACACATTCCTTTATGGACGACAAATTCACCGATAATGAGTTGTACCGGGAAATACTGCTTGATCGCCTGCATGTGAATGAAGGGATGCTTCTGGAGAATGTTGTGGCACAGGAGCTTCGATCGCATGGACATAAGCTTTATTTTTATTCCCGGTCGGATCCGGTCAATCGGGATAACCGTATGGAGATAGATTTCCTGATTCGGAGAAAAAGAAAGATTTGTCCGGTGGAAGTGAAGTCGGGAGCCTATCGCAGGCATTCTTCCCTGGACAAATTCAGAAAACGATTCGGCGGGAAGATCGGACAGCCCTATATTCTTTATACGAAAGATATCCTGATGAAGGAGGATGTAGTACACCTGCCTGTCTATATGGCGATGTTTCTGTGAAACAACATGTTTATTGATTGTAAAATATTTCAAGCGTATTGGCCACGAGTTTTGCGAGACACTCGTGGCCTTTGTCCGTCAGGTGGATGCCGTCTGTAGTGACAGCAGACAGACCGATCTGCCCGGCAAGACTTTCCAGAGCGGCCTGTGTAGGGACATATCGGGCGCAGGGAATACTTTTGGCATAAGCAGACTTTGTTTCTGGAAGAACGCTATATTTTCCCGGGTTTTCTGTATCAAGGCTCGATGCCTGTTTTGAAATAGAGCTATGAGCGATAGGAAAGCTTGTGATCGCCTCTTGAATGCGTTCCCGTACCTCCTGCAGAATCGGCAGCCAGAGGATACGGGCCTGAGGAATCGGGAAGAGAAACGGTTCCAGCAGTAAAATCCTGCCGGCCATACCGGCCAACTCGTCCAGCAGCGTCTGCAGCGCAGCCATGGAATCCTCCAGAAACGCGACGGCGGCATCGTGTCTGCCGGCTTCCTCGAGGTCGGCGATCACGCCGATATCGTTGATGCCGCAGGTGACGACCACACAGTCGTAGGAGTTCTGCGCGTACATCAGTCTCCACTTGCGGAGCACGTCCGGGAAAGTAAAGCCGTCTGTGCCTCCGTTTGTGGCTGTGATGCCGGGCAGAAGCGAGAGCTTCTTTACGTAGCCGTTTCCGAGATTGTCAGGGGTGAAGCAATGACCGCAGTCAGTGGTGCTGCCGCCGAGAAACAGGATATTCATGAACGATTTCCTCCATGAAAAGATTATATATCCTAATCTTTTGAGAAAAAGTCTTTTATTTTCGGAAGTTCTGTGTTACAATACGAAACAGGGTTGGCCGAAGGGAATTTTTGGCCGCTGAATATCATGAGGATAAGGAGAATACGGATATGAAGCATATCAAGACGCTGAATACAAAACCGTTACAGAGCACACTGAAGAAGGGCGGCTGCGGAGAGTGCCAGACTTCCTGCCAGTCTGCGTGCAAGACTTCCTGCACGGTAGGCAATCAGACGTGCGAACAGAGCAAATAGGGTACGTGTCAGACCAACGATAAATAAAATACGCGTCAGACCACAGGCAGCGGATCAGCTTCGCTGCTTGTCTGTTGCAGGCATTATTTCATGGCTCTGCGGCGATCTGAGGTCTGACAGGAGAGGAGCCTGTCATTGATCCATCAATACAAGAACAACGGATATAACATCGTGCTGGATGTGAACAGCGGCTCCGTGCATGTAGTGGACGAGCTTGTGTACGAGGTGATCGGGCTTTTGCTGAGGAAGTGTCCGGAGCGCAAGATCGCGCAGACGATGCGCAGGATCGTTCAGGAAGTGGAAGGACGCAGCGATACAGAGGAACAGGGCGGAGCATGTGCGGATGAACCGGGGCAAGCGGTCGTCGAAGCGAAAGAAAAGGCTCAGGATGGTTCGGGAGCGCTGCCTGGAACGAATCTCCTGACAGAGATCATGGAGGAGCTGATCACGAAGTATCCGGCCGATGAGATCGGCGAGGCGCTGCAGGAGTGCAGGATGCTCGCGGACGCTGGCGTGCTGTTCACGGAGGATGTATACGAGAATGCGATCACCGATTATAAGGCGCGCAAGACTGTAGTCAAGGCTTTGTGCCTGCACATTGCGCACGACTGTAATCTCGCCTGCAAATACTGCTTTGCGGAGGAGGGCGAGTATCACGGCAGACGCGCGCTGATGAGCTTTGAGGTCGGAAAAAAAGCGCTGGATTTCCTGATCGCGAATTCCGGGGATCGCCGGAATCTCGAGGTGGATTTTTTCGGCGGAGAGCCGTTGATGAACTGGCAGGTCGTGAAGGATCTGGTCGCGTACGGCAGGGAGCAGGAGAAGCTGCACGGCAAGAATTTCCGTTTCACGCTGACGACGAACGGCGTGCTCTTAAATGACGAGATCATGGAATTCTGCAACCGGGAGATGGCAAATGTGGTGCTCTCGGTGGACGGGCGAAAGGAAGTCCACGACCGCATGCGGCCGTTTCGCGGAGGCAAGGGCAGCTACGATCTGATCCTTCCGAAATTCAAACGCTTCGCGGACAGCAGAGGACAGCAGAAATATTATGTCCGCGGCACGTTCACCCATTATAATCTGGATTTCGCGAACGACGTTCTGCACTTGGCGGACGAGGGCTTCGATCAGATTTCCGTCGAGCCTGTCGTGGCTTCGGCCACGGAGGATTACGCGCTTCGCGAGGAGGATCTTCCGACGATCTTTGCTGAGTATGACAAACTTGCGGCTGAGATGGTGAAGCGCGAGAAGGAAGGGCGCGGCTTTACATTCTTCCACTATATGATCGATCTGAGCGGAGGTCCGTGCGTCTACAAGCGGCTGTCCGGCTGCGGTTCAGGGACGGAGTATCTTGCAGTGACGCCTTGGGGCGATCTCTACCCCTGCCACCAGTTTGTCGGGATCGACAAGTACCTGATGGGAAATGTAGACGAGGGCATTACGAAGCCGGAGATTGTGGACGAGTTCAAGTGCTGCAATGTCTACACCAAGGAGAAGTGCCGCAGCTGCTTCGCGAAGTTCTACTGCAGCGGCGGCTGTGCGGCGAATTCCTACAACTTTCATGGGACGATCCAGGACGCCTACGACATTGGCTGTGAGCTTCAGCGCAAGCGTGTGGAGTGCGCGATCATGATCAAGGCGGCACTGGCAGAATAAACAATCTGTAATAAAATGCGGCGACTGCATGCGGCTGCCGCAAAGAAATAAAGGAGAAAACGATCATGAACAAGAAAAAAGCAACATGGACACTTGCCGGTTTGCTGGTGGCGCTGGTGCTTCTGGTGTATGTATCGGTGTTCGGCATCGGCAAGACCGGGACGGGCGCGGCGAAGAATATCATTCTGGGCCTCGACCTCTCCGGAGGCGTGAGTATCACGTACCAGGCGGTGGACGACAATCCTTCCGCTGAGGATATGAGCGATACGCGCTACAAGCTGCAGCAGCGTGTCGACGGTTACAGCACCGAGGCTCAGGTTTATCAGGAAGGCTCGAACCGGATCAACATCGAGATCCCGGGCGTGAGCGACGCGAATGCGATCCTGGAGGAGCTCGGCAAGCCTGGTTCGCTGGAGTTCCAGCTTTCGGACGGTACGGTCGTTCTGAACGGCTCGCAGGTGGAGAATGCGCAGGCGGCGCAGCAGCAGGACAACATGGGCAACCGCGAGTATGTGGTACAGCTTGACCTCGACAGCGAGGGCACGAAGGCGTTTGCGGACGCTACTTCGGCCAATGTCGGAAAGGTGATCAACATTGTGTACGACGGGGAGACCATCAGCGCTCCGGTCGTCAACGAGGCGATCACGGACGGCAGGGCTATCATCTCCGGCAGCTTCACGGCGGAGTCGGCACAGAACCTGGCTTCCTCGATCCGTATCGGTTCCCTGTCTTTGGAGCTTGAGGAGATCCGCTCCACGGTGGTGGGCGCGCAGCTCGGTCAGGATGCGATCCGCACGAGCCTGATCGCGGGCGCGATCGGTCTGGCGCTCGTCATTATCTTCATGATCATCGTATATGCGCTTCCGGGCGTTGTGGCGGGCATCTCCCTGCTGATCTACGTAGGACTGATGCTGGTTTCCCTGAATGCGCTTGACCTGACGCTGACCCTGCCGGGTATCGCAGGTATCATACTGACGATCGGTATGGCGGTCGACGCGAACGTCATCATCTATGCGCGTATCCGTGAGGAGATCGCCGAGGGCAAGGCCGTGAAGCCGTCGATCAAGACCGGTTTCCAGAAGGCGCTTTCCGCGATCCTGGACGGCAACATTACGACGCTGATCGCGGCGTTCGTGCTGAACCTGCTCGGCACCGGCAGTGTGAAGGGCTTCGCCCAGACGCTGGCGCTTGGTATCGTCCTGTCGATGTTCACAGCGCTGGTGGTTTCCAGACTGCTGGTGAACGCGCTTTACGAGCTGGGCTTTAAGGATGAGAAATATTACGGAAGAGCGAAAGAGGTCAAGCCGATCGATTTCGTGGGCAGAAGAAAAATGTTCTTCATCATCTCCATTGTGCTGATCCTGGTCGGCCCGGCGATGATGCTGATCAATTCCGCGGCGGGCAAGGGCGCGCTGAACCTGAGCATGGACTTCCGCGGTGGTACGGCTACGAGCGTTCTGTTCAATGAAGACCTCTCCATCGACCAGATCGACGCGGACGTGAAGCCGATCATTCGTGATATCATCGGCGACGCTGAGATCCAGACCCAGAAGGTGGCTGGTTCCAACGAGGTCAACATCAAGACACGTGTGCTCACCGTGGATGAGCGCGAGAAGGTTTCCGCGGCGATCCAGGAGGCGTACGGAGTCGAGGAGAAGGCGATCAACTTTGAGACGATCTCCTCTGTCGTGAGTAACGAGATGCGCGAGGACGCCGTGATCGCGGTGATCGTGGCCGCCCTGTGCATGCTGGTATACATCTGGTTCCGTTTCAAGGATATCCGCTTCGCGGGGAGCGCGGTGCTTGCGCTGCTGCACGATGTGTTGGTTGTGTTTGCCTGCTATGCGCTGGTACGCATCTCCGTGGGTAATACGTTCATCGCCTGTATGCTGACGATCGTAGGTTATTCGATCAACGCGACGATCGTTATCTTCGACCGTATCAGAGAGAACCTGAAGCTGATGAAGAAGTCGTCTCTGGCGGAGATCGTGAACGCGAGTATCACGCAGACATTGACGCGAAGCATTTACACCTCCGTGACAACGTTCCTCACGATCGCGGTGCTGTACGTGCTCGGCGTGGCGACGATCAAGGAGTTCGCGCTTCCGCTGATCGTCGGCGTGGTGGCCGGCGGCTATTCCTCCGTCTGTGTCACGGGCGGTCTGTGGTATGTGCTGAAGACCCGCGTGGGAGTGAAGAAGGAAGCGGTAAAGTAAGTTTTATGAATTTTTTGAGGGCAAGAACATTTCCGGGCGGCTAAGCGCTCCCCGGGGATGGCTTGCCTTTTTTCGTATCAAATTCATTTAGATGTATTCGTGTATAATTCACATATTGGCTACCCGGACGCCCTGCACGGGCTTGCAATGTCAGAGCAGACCCGCTCGCGCTTAATCGGGCA
>CANQVT010000080.1 GCA_947627365.1 uncultured Lachnospiraceae bacterium
GATGAACTTTGCGTTCCAGGGCACGGACTGCGAGCCGCTGACGAAGCATCTGGAAGGCCCGAACGCGATCGCGATCTCCAAGACGGACGCGACGGCTTCCGCGCGGATACTTTCAAAGTACACGAAGAAGGTTCCGACGCTGAAGATGCTGGCCGGTATCGTTGAGGGAGGTTATTACGACGAGAAGGCGATGGCAGCTCTGGCGGATATCCCGTCGAGAGAAGTACTGCTCGGCAGACTGCTTGGCAGCATGAAGTCCCCGATCTCGAATTTCGCGCGTGTGCTTAATCAGATTGCTGAGAAGGCAGAGTGACAGGCGGCCGGATTTAGAACGGCGATGTAGTTGGGCGGTTCACTGGAGACAGAGACCGCCGAGAAAAAGGACAAACAACGAAATAATAAAAACAAATAAAGATCAGGAGGAAAATGAAAATGGCAAAGTTGACGACAGCTGAGTTTATCGATGCGATCAAAGAGTTATCTGTTCTTGAGCTGAATGAGCTCGTAAAGGCATGTGAGGAAGAGTTTGGTGTATCCGCAGCAGCGGGCGTAGTCGTTGCGGCAGCAGGCGGAGCTCCGGCAGAGGCAGCTGAGGAGAAGGATGAGTTCGACGTAGAGCTGACCGATGTAGGCCCGAACAAGGTTAAGGTGATCAAGGTTGTCCGCGAGGCGACAGGTCTTGGCCTGAAGGAAGCGAAGGAAGTCGTAGACAGCGCTCCGAAGGTGGTTAAGGAGGGCGCATCCAAGGCAGAGGCCGAGGAGCTGAAGACAAAGCTCGAGGCAGAAGGCGCAAAGGTAACGTTAAAATAGTCGCGATAAGCTACGAGCCGTGCGAAGATAAAAAGGGATTCGGAGACAGATTTTTCTGTCTGCCGGATCCCTTTTCTAGATTCATAGGGCGACAGCCCGCGCACGAGAGAAATGCGAAGCGTTTCTCGAGTTCGCACGGATCGTAAGACGGTGAAGGTGCAACCCTCTATTTCCTCGCTTGCCGGATCATCGCGCACATTCGATCGATCTTCTGGATCTGCCGTGGCGTTTTTCCAATTTTCATGACATTGATGATAGCTTCGGTCTCCGCGGGGCTGAACGACATATTGCCGGCCTGGGACTGTGACATGGTGGCCATCAGGAATGCCAGAAGCTCGCTCTGGCTTTTGCCTTGTGCCTGTTCGGCCAGGGAGGAGAGCATTTTTAATTTGGCCGGATCGATTCCTCCGAGGGCAGGATTGTTCATCCAGGAATTATCATTCATCATAATTCATCTCTTTTCCAGTGGTGCGGAGGGCGTCATCGTCGCTGCTGTCTTCAGAAAACATGGAGTAAAGCTCCATTGCGGACATGAGCTGAATGCACTGGTCGATCATTTGCTGCTCTTCGGGATCGCAGTAGTTGCGGATATCTGCGAGGATGTCAAGCATTTCCGGCGGATTCCCCGACAGGGAGCAGGCGCTCACGCAGCAGTCTCCATGGTCGTAGAATCGGAGAATGTTCTGCATCTCCATCATCTTGATACAGACGGACAACATTTTCTGACGGCCTGGCTGAATGTAAGGGAGAAGGGCCTTGAGCAGCTGGAGATGATTCCGGTTTGCAACCTGATCCAACGCAGTCAGCATAGATGTCTCCGCACCTTTTTTATTTATGTGTATGAAAATTGCAACAGAAATATGCCGGATGAATATTTTATAACAGGATGGCCGATGGCTATCCATATTTGCTTACAGAAAGGGGAAGGGACAGATGGCATCGCGAATCGTGATCGAGGGAAACGCGTTTTATGAGATAGATGAGGAGTGTATGCTGCGGCGAAAGGAACAACAGAAAAGGGAGCGCCGTGAGTGCAGGACACAGGAATGCTGCAGCACAAAAATACGAAGGGGTCAGAAAGAGGAATGAGCTGACACAGAGATACGAAAGAATATAAAAAATTCGGGGCGAGGCTGTAAGCCTTGCCCCAAATTCCTGGGAGATTAGCACCCGCATCCGCAGCCGTTTCCGTTGTTAAAGAAAGAGCCGTTGTTGCCATTGTTTCCGCAGCCGCATCCGCAGAGCAGAAGCAGGAGGATGATCAGGCAACTGTCGTTTCCGCACCCGCATCCGCCGTTGTTGCTCAGCAGGGAAGTGCCGTTGTTTCCACCGCAGAAGCAGTTGAGCAGGAGAATGATCCAGATCAGAGAACAGGAATTCGTGCCCTCACATCCACAGTTTGTTGCTGCTAAATCGCTCATTTTGTACCCTCCGAATTTTTTCATTTACACTGTATCATATGCAGTGAGAACACAAGCGTTACAAAAAAACTACGAGCGCAGGAACGACTCAAAAATTCCATACACATTCATCGTGCCGTAACCCCACTCACGATTCGGGTAGGAGTAGTAGCTGTTGCGCTCGGCGCCGCGCAGGAAAAGGCTCAAAATTTCCTGTGTCGTGAAATAGCGTGGGCGTTCCTGCCGCAGCCCGGCCTCCACGAGAAGCGCTGTGGCGCCTGCGGTGAGCGCAGAGGAGGCACAAGAGCCAGTGAGCGTCGTATAACGACCGTCGGGAGCCGGTGCAGACAGATCAACGCCCGGGGAAGCAAAATTCGGCTTGATCAGATTGTTTCTCGTGTAACCTCGTCCGGAGTTGATAAACAGACTGTTGTTGTATGCGTTGTAGGTGCCGACCGTGATCACGGAGGAGGCGCAGGACGGGATGACGAGCGTGACGTCGGAACTGGGCGAGTAGAAGCGAATATCCGGATCTACGAGTCCTGTGCTGGGAAGCCATAGGTGGAAGTTCCCATTTACGAAGGTTTTGTTGACAATGCGGATGCGCCAGATGCCGGGGGTGGGATCCAGAAAGCGGATCAGGGCGAGCTGCGCGCCGCTCAGCATCTCGACGATCGTGTAGGTCAGGACGATCTGGCTGTATTCCAGCAGAAAATTGAATTCCCGTGTCGTCCCATTGCGCGGCTGTACCGGCTGGATCGTCTCGCCGAGAGGGGATGTGAAGCCGATGCTGTACAGCTCGGGAGCGTCCGCCCAGAATTCTACTGCAAAACCGCGCGTTTCCTGATTTACGAGGAGCTCTGCTTCCATAAAATCTTCCGCCTGTGAGAGTTGTCCCTGAAGATGATGTCCTCTTCCGGTCTCGTTTCCGGTTCCGGCGACGACGCAGACCCCGGTATTGAATTGCGCGGAGGTCAGGACATCCTCGAGCGGAGTCGCGCCCGTGTGGCTGCCCTGATTTGTACCGACCGAGATGCAGATGACAAGTGGCATGCGCAGTTCACGGGATATGTCGACCATGTAGCGTACGCCGAGCATCAGATCTGTTTCCTGGTAAGCGACCGCGTCCTCGGGAATCAGAAAATAATCGCGCAGATACTGCTTTGCCGGTTTGAGACGGACAAAGACAATCTGCGCTTCCGGAGCGGCTCCGATGAAATCAGCCTCCGCGTCAACGCTACCGCAGGCGATTCCGGCAACAGAGGTTCCGTGTCCGGACGCGTCGCGCTCCGGGACAAAAGAGAGCGGATTGTCAGAGAACAGCGCCTGATTCAGCATATCATCCGTATATTCTGTTCCATAGGAAAGATTTTCCGGCGGCGTCCCGGACTGGTCGGTCTGATCCCAGATACGTCTGATCCGTGTCGTGCCGTCCGTGTTGCGAAAGGCGGGATGCGTATAGTCGATGCCGGAATCGAGAAAACCGATGAGGACGCCCCTGCCCGACAGATTCAGATACGGCTGGATTTGCGCGGAAAGTATGCCGGAAGTCTCCAGGCTGACCGTGTCCACAGGCGTAAAAAGTTTTGGGACGCTAGAATAGCCGAGCTCCTCGACTGTGGCGAGACGATCGGAAAGCGGTGCGTGAAGAATGCTGTACTGGATATCGACAAGCTGTGGCGAATACGATGCCAGCTCTTCGAGCAAAGAGTCGGGCGCAGTCTGGTAGCGGAAGATGATATCGGAATAATCCTCCGAGAGGATAGGGGAAACGTCGGGGATTTGAGTGGCAAAAAGTTTGTCGCACATAAAAACTCCGTGATAGAAAGGCGAATTTTCTATATTTTATGTATCAGCGACAGGGAAAAGAAGCATATTACATACGAGCCACTCCTGAGGATAGCTTATATCGGAGCTAAAATCCTCTCACATGCCTTTTGATCGCGTCAAAGCTCTCGCGGCTGATGACATGCTCCATCTTGCATGCGTCCTCGGCCGCGATCTGCGGGTCCACGCCGAGAGCGGTCAGCCAGGAGGAAAGAAGCTGGTGACGCTCGTAGATTTCCTCCGCGATCGCGCGTCCGGAATCAGTGAGGTAGATATAACCGGAATCCGACACGGTGATATGGCTCTTCCCGCGCAGGTTCTTCATCGCGATGCTGACGCTGGACTTCTTGTAACCAAGCTCGGTCGCGATGTCCACGGAGCGCACGACAGGAAGCCGCTGGCTCAGGATAAGAATTGTTTCCAGATAGTTTTCCGCAGATTCGTTGATCGCCATGATATCACCTCGCTGAATATTTTTTGTTGGAGCGTTTGCAGACGGCACGATGCGCCCGTAAAATGATTTAAAATAGTATACCATATAATTTCAAAATCGCAAAGCAAAAATCTGAAAACTGTCATGAACAGCAAGCTTGTGCATGGAAAAGAAGTTAGAAGCAGCTTAAAAATGTTCTTGACAACTAATACTTGTTAGAATATACTAACCAATGAAGAAATACAATATTTCCGGATATGCGAACGGATGCTTTGCGGAGGAGGTCGATGATATGCCACTATCTATGGCGAGTGCGGGGAAACCGAACGTAATAAAAAAAGTAGGAGGCAAGGAGGAGACAAGAAAATTTCTTGAAAATCTCGGCTTTGTCACAGGCGGGACGGTGACCGTCGTCTCAGAGACAGGCGGCAATCTGATTGTCAACGTGAAGGATTCGCGTGTGGCGATCGGGAAGGACATGGCGAACAAGATCGTGGTCTGACCACCGTCGATATTCGGAAAAGAATGGAGGAGATCATGAAAACATTGAGAGAAGTGGCCTGCGGACAGACCGTGAAGGTTGCGAAGCTGACCGGGGACGGGCCCGTGAAGAGAAGGATTATGGACATGGGAATCACGAAGGGCGTAGAGATATTTGTGCGCAAGGTTGCGCCGCTCGGCGACCCGGTCGAAGTGACGGTCAGGGGATACGAGCTGTCGCTGCGCAAGGCGGACGCTGAGATGATTGCGGTCGAGTGAGAAAATATTTTTTTGCGCATGAATTAGTTGCAACTAATACAAATAAGTTGTGACAAACACAGGCCATCGATCGGAAACAGGTAGCAGGGCCAAAGGATAGAAAAGAAAAACGGCGACAACACGGGCGCCGAAACAGGAGGAGACAAAGAAATGTCAGTGAAAATCGCACTTGCGGGAAATCCGAACAGCGGCAAGACGACGCTGTTCAACGCGCTGACCGGTTCCAACCAGTTCGTCGGAAACTGGCCGGGCGTGACGGTGGAGAAAAAGGAGGGAAAGCTGAAGGGACACAAGGACGTCACGGTCATGGATCTTCCGGGCATCTATTCGCTTTCCCCGTACACGCTGGAGGAAGTGGTCGCCCGGAATTATCTGATCGGGGAGCGTCCGGACGCAATCCTGAATATCGTGGACGGCACGAACATCGAGCGCAACCTTTACCTGACGACGCAGCTCATGGAGCTTGGAATTCCGGTCGTCATGGCGGTGAACATGATGGACGTTGTGGCGAAGAGCGGCGACAAGATCAACATTGGGAAGCTCAGCCAGAAACTTGGCTGCGAGGTTGTGGAGATCTCCGCGCTGAAAGGCACGGGCGTGCTGCAGGCGGCGGAGAAGGCCGTGGCGCTCGCGAACCGAGGGCAGGCGGCTGCTCCGGTGCATGGGTTCGCGGAGGAGGTAGAGAACGCGATCCGAGAAGTTGAGGCTGAGCTCGGCTCTGATATTCCGGAAGAGCAGAAGCGATTCTTCGCGATCAAGCTGCTTGAGAAAGACGACAAGATCGGCGCAATGATGAGCAGGATACCGGATGTGAGCGCGCAGATCGACGCGCTCGAGGAGAAATTCGACGACGACACCGAGAGCATCATCACGAACGAGCGCTATGTATACATATCGTCGATCATCGGCGATTGCTTGAAAAAGGGTAGGAAGGGAGCGATGACGACCTCGGATAAGATTGACCGGATCGTGACGAACCGCTGGCTGGCTCTGCCGATCTTCGCAGTGGTTATGTTCATTGTGTACTATGTGTCTGTGACTACGGTCGGGACGATCGTGACCGACTGGACGAACGACGTGCTCTTTGGCGAGATCATCCCGCCGGCGATTGAGAGTTTCCTTGTGAGCATTCACTGCGCGGGTTGGCTGCAATCACTGATTCTTGACGGTATCGTGGCGGGCGTCGGAGCGGTGCTCGGCTTCGTGCCGCAGATGCTGGTGCTGTTTCTGTTTCTGGCGTTTCTGGAGTCCTGCGGCTACATGGCGCGCGTCGCGTTCATCATGGACCGTATCTTCCGCAAGTTCGGTCTGTCCGGCAAGTCCTTCATTCCGATGCTGATCGGTACGGGCTGCGGCGTCCCGGGCGTCATGGCGTCTCGTACGATTGAAAATGACAGAGACCGCAAGATGACGATCATGACGACAACCTTCATTCCTTGCGGAGCAAAGCTTCCGATCATCGCGCTGATAGCGGGCGCGCTCTTCGGCGGCGCATGGTGGGTATCCCCGAGCGCGTACTTCGTGGGAATTGCGGCGATCATCTGTTCCGGCATCATTCTGAAGAAGACAAAAATGTTCGCAGGCGATCCGGCTCCGTTCGTCATGGAGCTTCCGGCCTACCATATGCCGACGGTCGGCAATGTCCTGAGAAGCATGTGGGAAAGGGGCTGGTCATTTATCAAAAAAGCTGGTACAATTATCCTGCTCTCCACGATCGTGCTCTGGTTCCTGCAGGGCTTCGGCTGGGTGGACGGAAAGTTCTGCATGCTCGAGGCGGAGCAGCTTGACAGCAGCATTCTGGCGACGATCGGCAACGCGATCGCGTGGCTCTTCATCCCGCTCGGCTGGGGCGACTGGAAGATGGCCGTCGCGGCGGTTACCGGCCTGATCGCAAAGGAGAACGTGGTCGGCACCTTCGGCATCCTCTTTGGCTTCGCCGAGGTGGCAGAGGACGGACAGGAGATCTGGGGCGCTCTGGCCGGCAGCATGACTGCGGTCGCGGCGTATTCGTTCCTCGTGTTTAACCTGCTGTGCGCGCCGTGCTTCGCGGCGATGGGCGCGATCAAGCGTGAGATGAACAACATCAAATGGTTCTGGTTCGCGATCGGCTACCAGTGCCTGCTCGCCTACGTCGTCTCGCTGTGCGTCTATCAGCTTGGAAATCTCTTCACGGGCGCGGGTTTCGGCATCTGGACGGCAGTGGCGATACTGCTGGTGATCGGCTTCCTCTACCTGCTGTTCCGCCCGTACAAGGAGAGCACGACGTTAAAAATGAATGTAAAAGGCGTGGCAAGGGCAAAATAAGTATAGCTGGAATCCAAACGGCGCGGGCATGCAAACCGGGCGGAAAATACAGCGATAAAGGAAAGAATGCGTAGGAAAAGGAGGCGCGCATATGGGAACTGCGATCGTACTTCTGGCGGTTTTATCGGCGGTTGGGCTGGCAGTCCGCAGCATGGTAAAGGATAAAAAGGCAGGCAAATCCCTGCAGTGCGGCGGCGACTGCAAGCACTGCGGAGGACATTGCCACTGAGGCGCTGCCTGCAAGGATCACAAAAGCTGCCTGTCGTTGAGGATATGCACCGATATGAGATGGATTTGGGGCAGCAGAGTGCAGGAAAACAGGATTCAGTCGCGAACAGGATATTGTGTGTGCCTGGAAG
Organism: uncultured Lachnospiraceae bacterium; assembly: GCA_947627365.1. GTDB lineage: Bacteria > Bacillota > Clostridia > Lachnospirales > Lachnospiraceae > Choladousia. The sequence continues at coordinate 7,893 of CANQVT010000080.1, forward strand.
AGGACCGTTGCGGAAATAACCGCAGCGGTCTTTTTAAAAGTATCAATAGAATATAAAATATAATTATGATACTAATAAGTATCAAAATAGATAGAAATAATCTATTGACACAAATAAAAAAAAGTAATACACTATGAAAAAGCAGCAGAAAAGGAGATCTGTACATGGACTTTTCGAGGTATCCGGCCAGTGGGGAATACTACGGGGGAAGCGAGAAGAAGATCGGCCTTCTCATAGACGGAAATGAATACATGATTAAATTTCAGAAGAAGACGCCCTTTGGTGTCAGAAACAATCATATCTCGGAATATCTGGGCTCCCACATTTTCGGACTTCTGGGATATTCGGTACAGGAGACCAGACTTGGCTTTTATAAGGGAGAGCAGGTAGTCGCCTGCAGGAATTTTGTGCGGCCGGGAGAGCAGTTTGTCCCGTTTAATGAGGTCGGAGAGAGCACGTTAGACCAGGACAAGGAGACGTATCAGTATTCCTACGATGACATCATGCGTATGCTGCGGGACAACTCAAAGCTGACGAACGTGAATGCAACAATTTCAGCCTTCTGGGAACTTTATATTGTAGATGCGTTGATTGGGAATTTTGACCGACATGGTTCGAACTGGGGATTTCTCAAGCAGAATGACCAATATATCCTCGCGCCGGTGTTTGACAACGGATCCTGTCTGTTCCCAAATCTGACGGACGAGGATGAGATGGAGCGGATCATTGCATCGGAAGAGGAGACGGATAAGAGAATCTATACATTCCCGACTTCCCAGATCCGCCTGCACAACAGGAAAAGCTCTTACTACGATGTGATCAGCAGCCTGGAATATTCGGAGTGCAACCGCGCGCTGGTCACGGTATACAACCGCATCGATCTTTTGGAGATCGAGGCGCTGATCGACGCTACGGAACTTATTTCAGATATGCAGAAGAAATTTTATCATCATATGATTACGCAGCGGTATCACAAAATAATCAGGGCGTCCTACGATGCCCTGATGGAAAGGATCTGACATGAAGGAATTGTTGACACAGGGAATCATCTGTGTGAAGGATGAGCTTGGAATCGAATATCAGCTCTGCGAAATCGACTATCGTCTGTGGGAGAACGAGGAATTCGAGTACCGCTTCCGGCCGAATTACCCGGTGATCGAGCTGCTTGGTCCGCCCTTGTTTCAGGGGATTCCGGGGCTGAATCTGGATTTGCATAAGGAAGAGTACGTGCGCAGGAACCGGGTGCCGGTCTTCATCTCGGAGCGCAGTCCGGGTCCAAACCGGGAAAATCTCTGGGAACTGTTGGAGGAGTGCGGCATGGACTACCTGAATCAGCTGGAATGGCTGATCCGGACAGATCTGAAGTATTCCGGGGATCCACTCTATGTGAAGGCAGCCGGGGACAGCGAAGCGGATTTGATCTGCATTGATCAGGAGCTTGCAGGAACGAAGCGCTCCGCGGACCGGCTTCGCAGGATCCTCGCTTATATCTGCAAGGGGAGCAATATACAATATGAGGGGTTTTCCATCGATGACAACAATCGGAAGAGCTGTTATGAGCTGTTGCATCGCTTGTACGAGAAGGAGGCCACCTATCTCAGAGAACAGCAGAAGGCCGGCATAGAGAAGGCTAAGCGCGCAGGCAAGTATCGGGGAAGGAAGCCTGTCTCGGTGTCTTTCTCGGAGTTCGACCAGGCGTATCAGGCATATAAGAGAAAGCAGATCTCCGCGGAGGAGGCGGCGAAGCAGCTTGGGATCAGCCGGTCGACCTTCTTTCGGAAGGTGCGGGCGCTGCAGGGGTAGGATGGAAGAATTCGTGTTTAATTCACACTGGACGAACAACGGATTTGACGCCCTGCCCGCAA
>CANQVT010000081.1 GCA_947627365.1 uncultured Lachnospiraceae bacterium
ACCATTCGGGCAAATTCGCGTTACACCGGTGAGGATGGGATTAAGATTGTGGTCGAATCAAACGAACGCTACGTCCTGTAAGACATAATATACGGGGTACAGCCCCCCGAATTGCTTCCGAATGATGTTGTCAAACGAAAAATCTAAGGAGACCATGGGGGTAAATATTATGGTGATAACAGATGTAAGAGTGAGAAAAGTGGCAAAGGACGGCAAGATGAAGGCTGTCGTTTCCATAACGCTTGACGACGAATTCGTAGTACATGACATCAAGGTGATTGAGGGAGAGAAAGGTCTTTTCATAGCGATGCCGAGCCGCAAGGCGGCGGATGGGGAATACAGAGATATCGCCCATCCGATTAACTCAGAGACGAGAGAGAAGATCCAGCAGATCATTCTCGACGAGTACGAGAGGGCGGCGGCCGAATCACCAGAAGAAGCATAAAATGATCTCTGAATGAATGAAATATCGGACAGGTCACAACAGTTGACCTGTCCGATATTTTTTGCTATATTTTAATATATTAAATTGCATAAAGTTATCAAAATATTGAAAGATAATTACAAGAAACGTTGAGAAAGGGAGAAGCAGGATGGGAAAAAAGTGTGGAAATACAGCATATCGGATATTGCTTGCGGTTATGACGCTACTTTGCATTTTCATCGGGGCGGGAGCCGTGATATATGCGCAGGACAGGGTGTTTACCCAGGTGCTCTCGTCGTCGCTTCGCTTGTTTTTCCCTTTATTGCTTGCGGTCGCTATCTGCGTATTTCTGGTGCTGCTTTATCGTGTACTGGATCGGCTTGGACAAAGACAGCTGATTGCTGTGTCAGTTATCATGCTTTGTGTGATGCTGGGTATATTTTTGATTATTTTTATGAATTTCCGGGTGGTTCCGACTACAGATGCCCTGAATGTTCAGGATACCGCCTTGTTTTTGGCGAAAACCGGTAAGGTTCCGATTACGTTGCATTCCCCGCATGGAGAGTATTTTGCTAGATATGCAAACAACTATTTCCTGGTCGTAATACTTCGCTGTTATTTTAAGCTGTGTCTTATTCTTGGAATTCAGGATATGTATTGGCCGTTGATTCTTTTATCATTTGCAGCGCTGATGACCTCTGTAGTTTTTATGTATTTGACGGGAGTTTTGCTCGGCGGCGTACGAAGGGGCGCCAAAATTCTGGCGCTCTGTGTGCTGAACCCGCTGTATTACCTGCTGGTGCTCTGGGTATACACGAACGTGCTGAGTATTCCGTTTACAATAGCGGGGATTTATTTTAGTCTCCGCGTTTATAGAGCGAAGAGCGCTCACAGCAGAGGAGTATTCTGCGTCTTGACAGCGATCGTGGCAGTTTTCGGATATTATATTCGTGCGACCTCTATGATTCCGATCGTTGCGGTTGCCATTTGTGCGTTCCTGTGGGGGTTGCGGGGGAAAAAGAGGAGAATGCTTCGCGTGCTGAAATGTGCTGTTCTTTGCGCGGTCGTGAGTTTGGTCCTCTTTCATGCGGTAGCTAAGGTGAACGACTGGCATTTCTCAGAGGTCTCTGACGGAAGATTTCCGATCACCCATTGGATTATGATGGCATCCCATGGCAACGGGAAGCACAACATAAAAGATGTGAACTATACGATGCAGTTTGAAACGGTGCAGGAAAAGTCGGCGGCGGCGCTGCGAAAGACAATTGAAAATTATAAGAGCATGACAGCGACCGGATTGGCGTCCTTTATGTATGAAAAGCTACTCACGACATGGAGCTTTGGGGATGGGGGAGACCTTTTAAGCAAAGTGTCACAGGATAATAAGATGACAGAGCTATATTCCTGGCTGATCGGCAGCCAGTCCGACCTGTTTCGGGAATACTGCTATGCGTTTCGTATTGCAACGATTTTTTTGATCCTGGTTGCGATATGGAATCTGAGCGGAAAAAAAGAAATTGATTCGGCCCAGTTTGTATTTTTGCTGTCTCTGTTCGGGGGTATTCTGTTTTACTGTTTCTGGGAGGTCAAGGCGACTTACAGTCTTCCGTTTGTCTATATTATGTTGTTGATTGCGGCGCAGGGGGCGGATGCGCTCGTACAGTCTGTGCCGGATATGCAGGACAGGCTTCGCGGAAAAGGATGCTATGCCGCATTGACCAGCTTTATGTGTGCAATGGGAATATGTGTTTGGTTTTACAACGGTATCGTCAATTCCAATGTGACTTTGCAGGACTGGACGCTAAACGGCAAAATGGAGACTTCCATAGGTACTATTTTTCCGGATGGAAAGGAGTTGGAACTGGCGCAGGAAATCTATGCATCGAAGCCGTTCAACCATATTACCCTTGCGGGAAAGGTGGATAAAGCGGCTATAAAAGCCGGAGACAGCGCCCAACTTACGATTTGCGATGCAAGCGGACAGACTGTATTTGAACGGACAATAGAGGCAAAAGAACTTGAAGGGAAAGGCTATTTGACAATAGAGACAGGAAAAATTACTCCGAGGGGAAGAGAAAGGTTCGTGATAAATATCACGAAAAGTGACGATTGTCAGGGAGAGATGTATTTCCGCTGTCGGACCAACAAATATCTGGACATCTATGACGGCGTACTTACGGTCAACGGAGAGCGGCATAGAAGCGATTTGTTCCTGCAGGTCTACAACGAGTATGAAGGGCCGTGGTGTTCGGTAAAGATTGCGCGTGTACTGTTTGTTGCGATGGTATTTGCGATACTGCTGTTGTATTTTTGGATGTATATGGATATAAAAAAGAGCGGAGCTGCCAAAAAGCAGTCCGCTTGATGAATGGGGCGTCAGTGAGAATCATTTTGCGTCTGATTCTTTTTTAGCGTCTCCAGAATGACCTCCTGCACGTAGCTTCCGGGGAATTTCTGGATTTCCTTTGGCAGCTCCTTCAGATAGATCGGCTCGCCGTATTCGATCGTGACCGGAACCGGCTTTATGCGGGGCAGATGATCCTCGAAGAGCGCGGAGGAATTGTGGATGGAGACCGGGATAATCGGACAGCCGGTCTTTGAAGCGATCTTGAAGGAGCCCTCGTGAAACGGGAGCATAGTAAGCTCGCTTGGGGATTCGCCCCGAGTGCCCTCCGGGAAGATCATGACGGAGATCCCGTTTTTGATGTGATCGACCGCTGCAAGGATCGTCTTTAACCCTTCGCGGATGTCTGAGCGGTCCAGAAACAGGCAGTAAAGAAACTTCATCCAGCGCGAGAGCAGCGGGATTTTCAGCATCTCCTTCTTCGCGATGTAGCCGGTAAGGCCGGGACAGCGCACGTAGGTCAGCACGATGTCGAAATAACTGCGGTGGTTGCCGATGTAGAGTACGGCCGTATCCTTTGGGACATGTTCCTCCCCGATGACAGTCAGCTTCACGCCCGAGATCAAGATCACACATTTGAAGGCTCCCTGTACGATGCGCAGGGAGCTTTTGTCGCGCCATTCGGGGCGAAACTTCCCGATAATCCACTCGATCAGAAAGACCGGGATGGAAAGGATCAGGAAGGAAACGACAAAGATTACGATCAGAATAAAACGTATCATGGCGGATATATCCTTTCTACCTTCCGAAGAGCTGTGTGGTCTTCAGCAGCCATTCCTGACGCCATGGGGCGAGATCCTCCGCGCGGTAGCGGAAGGCCCAGTTCGCCATGGCGACGCCCGGCGTGTTCATGCGCGCTTCGCTGCCGAGCTGCAGCAGGTCCTGAATCGGGAAGATCGCGAATTTCGCGACGCTTGCCATGCAGAAGCGGATGAAGTCGAGGCTCACGCAGTTGCCGTCCGTGTTCCCGTAGCGGCGGATGCGGTCGCGGATCTCCTCCGGCTGCGTCTGGTACCAGCCGAGCGTTGTGTCGTTGTCGTGCGTCCCGGTGTAGCAGACGCAGTTTGTCGTCGTATAGAAATGCGGTATGTAATTGTGGTCGTCCATGTCTCCGAAACCGAACTGCAGCACCTTCATGCCCGGGAAGCCGAAGGTATCGCGCAGGTGCTCTACCTCAGGGGTGATGATACCGAGATCCTCCGCCAGGATCGGCAGATCGTCGCCGAGCTCTTTGGCGATTGCCACGAACAGCTCCTCGCAGGGGCCCTTGACCCATTTGCCATTGATTGCGGTCTCCTCGTCGGCGGGGACGGCCCAGTAGGCCTCAAAGCCGCGGAAATGGTCGATGCGCAGGTAGTCGGTCAGTGTGAGCTGTCTGCGGATACGCGCGATCCACCACTCATAGGAGGTCTCCGCGTGATAGTCCCAGTCGTAGAGCGGATTGCCCCAGAGCTGTCCGGTTGCGCTGAAATAGTCCGGCGGTACGCCGGCCACGCTGGTCGGATGGCCTGTCGAGTCGAGCTGGAACAGATTTTTGTTCCCCCACACGTCGGCGCTGTCGAGCGCCACAAAGATCGGGATGTCCCCGATGATCTCCACATCCTTCTCGTGCGCGTAATCGCGCAGCTCAATCCATTGCTTCTGGAACATAAACTGTACGAAGCTGTAATAGTGGATGCTCTCCGCGAGCTTTTCACGCCAGAGCGCCTTGACTTCGGCAGTCGGATTCAGAATTTCCTCCTCCCATTCCAACCAGCACTTTCCTTCATGGTAGTCCTTGCATGCCATGAACAGGGTATAGTCGTCGAGCCAGTCCTTTTCCTCCTCGCAGAAAAGCTCGAATTCCTCGAGCAGCGTCTTGTCCGGTGTGTGATAAAAGGCTCTCCACGCCTTCTTCAGCAGGGAAGTCTTGTATTCGATCGCAGGGCCGTAGTCTACTTTTGTCGGATCCCAGTCCGGCATGTCGCCGAGATCCTCCTTTGTGAGCAGCTTCAACTCGATCAGCTTATCCGGGCTGACAAGCAGCGGCTGACCTGCGAACGCGGAAAAACCCTGATAGGGCGAATCGCCGAAGCCGGTCGGCCCGAGTGGCAGAACCTGCCACAGATGCTGGTCTGCGCCCGCGAGAAAATCAATAAAATCGTATGCGCCGGGACCGAGATCGCCGATCCCGTACGGGGAAGGAAAGGAAGTCGGATGCACCAGGATACCGGAAACGCGTTCGCGCTTCTTCGTCTCCTCCGCTGCCTTTGCTTCCTCCATAATCTGTACATTGTTCATAGTGATGTGCCTCGCTTCTGAAAAATTCGTGTATCATTCCGCATGGCCCGATTGGGCGCCCGAGTTTTGCGAATTGTACACATTTTTCATAATTATAGCGAATTGCGAAGGTGATGACAAGGCATATTTTGCGGATTGCCGAAATAACAATAGTATAAAACGATGAGCTGGTGTTGTGCGTGAAGAGACTTGGAATTTTGGCGTTCCTGCTCCTGCTGACGGTTGTGGTGACTGTTGGATGCGCGTCGTCAGATGAAAGCGCGAAGGCGGATCGCAGGGAAATCGACTACACGGTTGCGGAGCTCGGAAAGCTCCCCGAAGAATTGTCTCGTGTGATTGAAGAAAATAAGAAAAAAGAGATACGGATGACATACATAGACGGGGAGGACATGTATCTGGTCCGGGGATACGGAGAACAGAAGACAGGGGGATACAGTATTGCGGTCGCGGAATGTACGGAGGACGAGACAACGATTTTTCTGGACACCCGACTGCTCGGACCGCCAGAGGAAGAGGGGCTCTCCAGGGACCCGTCTTATCCCTGTCTGGTTGTCAAGATCGAGGCGCGCGACAAGGAGGTCATGATCCAATAGGCGATTGCGCGCTCTGGCGTCGGCAAAGCGGTGCAAAGACCGGGAACAGAGCCTGGACGCATATGGAATGTGCGGGGTGTATTGAGGAGGGCTAACTGAAAACCGAGCATGAAGACAATGAAAGGAAAGGTGGCAGGACAATGGAACTTTTAATGAAAAACATACATATGTGCAGACAGGCGAAGCATGTGGAGACGCAGATCACGCTGGATGAGGATCTGAATGTCCCGGATGTGAAGCCGGATGTAGAGGCGATCATTCAGAGCAGGGAGCATGTGGTGCTCGAGCACACGCGGGCTGAGGCCGGGCGCCTGTTCCTCGACGGATATCTGGAGGTCGGTGTGCTCTACATGGACGACACGAAGGAACGGCAGATTCACAGACTGGATACGAAGCTCTCCTTCGACGAAGCGATCAGCATGGAAGGGTTGGAGGCCGGGGACAATGTGCGCGTGCGCCATGAGACGGAGGATCTGAGCGTTACTTTGATCAATTCGAGAAAACTGGCAATTCGCAGTCTCTTAAGCTTCACTGCCTCAGTTGATGAGATCTACGATATGTCGGCAGCGGTGGAGACACAGTCTGAGATCGAGCTGTGCGAGCGTCGCCGGAAGCTGGAGCTGATGCAGCTCGAGGTGCAGAACAAGGATATCCTGAGGCTGAAGGAGGAAGTGCAGCTGCCTTCCAACAAGCCGAACATCGAGGAGCTATTGTGGGATAATATTCAGCTTCGAAACTGTCGGATCTCGCTGCGGGACGGCAGCCTCTACGCGCAGGGAACTCTTTTCCTGTTTGTATTGTATCGCGCGCAGGACGATGCGCAGACGGTGCAGTGGATGGAACAGACGCTTCCGTTTGAGGGAGAGATTCGCTGCGGCGGATGTACGCAGGAGCTGATCCCGGATATCGGCGTCTCTCTGTCGCAGGCAGAGCTGACCGCGAAGGAGGACAACGATGGTGAGCTGAGGCTTTTCCATATAGAAGGGGTGCTGGAGCTGGAGATCCGCCTGTACGGGACTGAGGAGATCGAGATCCTCGAAGATATCTACTCGCCGGAGAAGGATCTAAAGCTGGTGACGAGCGAGGAGATATACGAGAGTCTTGTCATGAAAAACGAGTCGAAATGCAGGTGTGCAGGCAAGATAAGAATTCAGAGTGCAAAGCCCAGAATATTGCAGATTTGCAACAGCAACGGGAGCGTCAAGATCGACAATACGCAGATTGTAGACGAGGGCATACAGATCGAAGGGGTGATCCCGGTGTCGATTCTCTACATTTCATCGGACGACGCGATGCCGTTTGCGGTGCTCGAGGGGCTCGTGCCATTTTCACATCTGGCGCGTGTGCCGGGGATCGACGCGAGCTGCCGATATACGATTCTGACAAGCATGGACCAGCTTTTGGCGACGATGGCGGACAGCGAGGAGATCGAGGTGAAGGCATCGGTAGGCCTGGATATCTTCGTGGCGCGTCCCCGGAGTCAACAGTGCATCCATGAGATCCAGGAGAAAGATTACGAGCCGGCACAGCTCGAGGCGGTGCCCGGCATCACCGGGTATATTGTGCAGGGCAAAGAGACGCTCTGGGATATCGCGAAGCAATACTATCTGACACCGGCGCAGATCATGGAGATGAATGGTCTTGAGTCTGAAAAGCTAAAAAAAGGAGACCGGCTTATTTTGATGAAAAGTGTGCGGGTGTGTTGACAGGCTACGCTAAAATATGTAAAATGGAACAAGATTGTATACAAAATGCATAGAGGTGCAAAGGATGAAAGAGCTGAAGCTGAAGGCTATGGCGAAGGTCAATCTTGGACTGGATGTGCTGCGTCGGAGGGAGGACGGCTACCACGATCTGAGAATGATTATGCAGACGGTGTATCTGTATGATCAGATCACTCTGGAGCGGTCGGATTCACCGGGCATATCTGTACAGACGAACTTAAGCTATTTGCCGGTGAATGAAGACAATCTCGTCTACCGCGCGGCGAAGCTGCTGATGGATGAGTTTTCAGTCAATGCAGGTCTGAAGATCGGACTTAACAAGCATATCCCGGTAGCGGCCGGTCTTGCCGGAGGCAGCTCGGATGCCGCTGCGGTGCTGGTGGGTGTCAACCGCATGTTTGAGCTCGGGCTCTCGCAGGAAGAGCTGATGGCACGCGCAGTCAGGATTGGAGCGGATGTTCCTTACTGTGTGCTGCGCGGAACCGCGCTGGCCGAGGGGATTGGTGAGCTCCTCACTCCGCTTCCGGATGCGCCGGATTTGCAAGTGGTTCTGGCGAAGCCGGCGGTGCATGTGTCTACAGGCTTTGTTTACGGCAATCTGAAAGCCGATGCGCTTACGGTTCATCCGGATATCGACGCGCAGGTGCAGGCGATCCGGGACGGCGACGCGTACCGTATGGCAGAGCTGATGGGGAATGTGCTGGAGACTGTGACGATACCGGCTTGCCCGGTGGTCGCCGAGATCAAGGTCCAGATGATGCACGACGGAGCGCTGAACGCAATGATGAGCGGCAGCGGGCCGTCGGTGTTTGGGCTTTTTGACAGCGAGGCGAAGGCGAGGGAATGCTATGAAAAGCTGAGTCGGGGCAGCCTGGCGAAGAATGTTTTTCTTACACGTTTTTTTCACGGTCGGAAAAGAGAAAAGGAGGCTGTCCGAAGGCAGCCTTAGGAGGAAACCATGGTAGAGACATTTCAGTTGCAAATGAATGAATATCTTCCGCTGCGCGATGTCGTGTTTCAGACGCTTCGGCAGGCAATTCTTCGCGGTGAGCTGAAGCCGGGAGAGCGCCTGATGGAGATTCATCTGGCGCAGCAGCTCGGCGTCAGCCGTACGCCGGTGCGCGAGGCGATTCGGAAGCTGGAGCTGGAGGGCTTGGTGCTGATGATACCGCGCAGAGGTGCGGTCGTCGCGGAGATCACAGTCTCCGATCTGGAGGATGTGTTGGAAGTGCGCATGGCGCTCGAGGAGCTTGCGGTCAAGCATGCCTGCCACAGCGTCACGCCCGGGCAGCTCGCAGAGATCCGGCGGCTGGCGGAGGAATTTAAGAATACATTGTCCGGCGACGACGTCGCGGCCTGCGCGCAGGCGGACATGAGATTTCACGATGCGATCTATGAGGCCACCGGAAATGGCCGTCTGGTGCAGATTCTCAACAATCTGCGGGAGCAGATGTACCGCTACCGTATGGAGTACCTGAAGGACCGCAAATCACACAGGAATCTGATCGAAGAGCACGATGGAATTCTGCAGGCGCTCGAGAGCAGGGACGAAGCGCTCGCAGCTCAGATGACGGCTCGGCATATCGAGTGTCAGAAGGAATACTTCATTCAGATGCTCGGCCCAAGGGAATAAAATGAGAAAGCGGCGGCTATACTAAGGGATATCGGAAGATATCCCTTTTCGTGTTTAATTCACTTAAAGTGTAATCCGGACGCGTGCTATGTCTGCGGATGTTCCGCCGCAAACACGTTGTTCTCCTAGATTCGCTGCGCCGCCTATGGACAGCTGTCTCCGCAAA
>CANQVT010000082.1 GCA_947627365.1 uncultured Lachnospiraceae bacterium
CTGTCGGTGTTCCGCGCGCAAACGATAGGCAGTTCGACGCAGGATTCGCGAGCATAGCGACAGCTGTCGTAGCATGTTTGAGCGAAGCGAGTTTGCGTAGACAGCTGTCCATAGGCGGCGCAGCGAATCTAGGAGAACAACGTGTTTGCGGCGGAACATCCGCAGACAGAGCACGCGTTCGCATTACACTTTAAGTGAACTATACACGTAGGCTTACAGATTCGCCACCTTAAAGGTCGGCTCATACCCGTGCTCGCGCAGCGCCCCGATGATGCGCTCCTTGTGCTCGGTGCCGAATGCCTCCATCGTGATCGTCAGCTCCACGGCCGCATTGCGGTTTGTGCTGACAAACTGGTTGTGGTCAAGCTTGATGACGTTGCCCTGCTCCTGCGCGATGATCGTCGCCACGCGCACCAGCTCGCCCGGTCGATCCGGGAGCCGCACGGAGATCGTGAAAATCCTGTCGCGCTGGATCAGCCCGTGCTGGACGACGGATGCCATCGTGATCACGTCCATGTTCCCTCCGGAGAGCACCGCGACCACCTTCTTGTTCTGTACGTCCAGATGCTTGAGCGCCGCTACTGTGAGCAGTCCGGAATTCTCAACGACCATCTTGTGGTTCTCGACCATGTCTAAAAACGACACGATCAACTCATCGTCGCTCACTGTGATGATATCGTCGATGTTCTGCTGAATATAGGGAAAAATATTCGTGCCCGGGGTCTTGACCGCCGTACCGTCCGCGATCGTGTTGACGCCCGGAAGCGTCACTACCTTGCCGGCCTCCAGCGACGCTTTCATGCACGCGGCGCCTGCAGGCTCCACGCCGATCACCTTGATCTTCGGGTTCAGCAGCTTGGCCAGCGTCGAGACGCCGGTTGCCAGTCCGCCGCCGCCGATCGGCACCAGGATATAATCCACAAGCGGAAGCTCCTTGACGATCTCCATCGCGATCGTGCCCTGTCCGGTCGCTACCGCCGGATCGTCAAACGGATGGATAAAAGTATAGCCGTTCTCTTCCGCAAGCTTGCAAGCATGCTCGTAGGCCTCGTCGTAGACGTCTCCGTGCAGAACAACCTCCGCGCCGTAGTTTTTCGTCCGGTTCACCTTCATGAGCGGCGTCGTCGCGGGCATCACGATAACTGCCTTGCAGCCGTATGCCTTCGCCGCATAGGCGACGCCCTGCGCATGGTTTCCTGCGGAAGCCGTGATCAGACCCTTCGCGCGCTCCTCGTCCGTCAGCGTACTGATCTTATAATAGGCGCCGCGGATCTTGTACGCTCCCGTCACCTGCATATTCTCGGCCTTCAGGTAGACCTTGTTGCCCGTCTGCGCGCTGAAATATTCACTGTATATAAGCTTCGTCTCCTGGATCACGCGTCTGACGCACTCCGAAGCTTCCTCAAATGTATCCAATGTAAGCATATAAATGTCCTCTTTTCATTTCTATTTCTCTGTCTGGCTGAACAGTGCGTTCACGAATGTATCCGCGTCAAACTTCTGCAGATCGTCGATCGACTCGCCGACGCCGATATATTTTACCGGAATGCCGAGCTCCGCGTGAATCGCGACGGCGATGCCGCCCTTGGCCGTCCCGTCGAGCTTTGTCAAAATGATACCCGTGATATCGGCCACCTCCTTGAACTCACGCGCCTGAGCGAGCGCGTTCTGCCCGGTCGTGCCGTCCAGCACCACAAGCGTCTCCCGGAACGCCTCCGGATATTCGCGCTCGATGATGCGGTTGATCTTCCCGAGCTCGCTCATCAGATTCTTCTTATTGTGCAGCCTTCCCGCCGTGTCGCAGAGCAGGACATCGGCATTTCTCGCCTTCGCCGCGGCGATCGCGTCGTATACCACAGAAGCCGGGTCAGAGCCCTCCTGCCCGCTGATAATCTCCACATCCGCGCGCTGCGCCCATTCCTTCAGCTGCTCCCCGGCCGCCGCGCGGAACGTATCCGCCGCCGCCAGCACGACCTTCTTTCCCTGATCCTTCAGCTTTCCGGCAAGCTTTCCGACGCTCGTCGTCTTGCCGACGCCGTTGACGCCGATCACAAGCACAACGGACTTCCGGTTCTCAAACTCATACGCCGTCTCTCCGACATTCATCTGGCTCCTGATGCTGTCGATCAAAAGCTGCTTGCACTCGGACGGCTCCTTGATGTTCTGTTCCTTTACCTTTTGTTTGAGGTCATCGATAATGGAAGTCGTCGCGTTGATTCCGATATCGCCCATGACAAGGATCTCTTCAATCTCGTCATAGAAATCGTCGTCAATGCTGGAAAATCCGCTGAAGATCGCGTCAATCCCCGACACGATATTATCTCTTGTCTTCGCAAGTCCTTCTACCAGACGCTTAAAAAAACCCTTTTTTTCTTCCATGTCATCACACCTCCTCTGAACTGCCGAATTCCATCACAGAAATGCGGTCTAATTATCCAGATCATTTTCCACAAGGTTGACGGACACCAACGCGGAGACTCCCTTCTCCTGCATCGTAATGCCATACAGACGATCCGCCGCGGTCATCGTGCCCCTCCTGTGAGTAATAATAATAAATTGTGTATTCTTTGTCAACTTATGCAGGTAGCGCGCATATCGCTCCACGTTGTTCTCGTCGAGCGCCGCCTCAATCTCGTCCAGCAGACAAAACGGCGACGGTTTCAGATTCTGGATCGCAAAGAGCAGCGCGATCGCAGTCAGCGATTTTTCGCCTCCCGAAAGCTGCATCATATTCTGCAGCTTTTTCCCTGGCGGCTGCGCGATGATGCGGATGCCGGCCTCCAGAACGTCCTCGTCCTCGACCAGCTCCAGCGTGCCGCGGCCCCCGCCGAACAGCTCCTTGAACGCCTTGTCAAACTCTGTCTGAATCTTCGCAAACTGCTCCTTGAACTGGGCGCGCATCCCACTGTCCAGCTCCTCGATGATCTTGAGCAGCGCCTCCTCTGCCTTCAGCAAATCCTCATGCTGGGTCGAGAGGAAGGTATGGCGCTCGGAGAGCTCCTTGAAATCTTCGATCGCATTGACATTGACGTTGCCGAGCGCCTTGATCTCGCTCTTAAGTGCCGAGATACTCTTCTTCAAAGCCGACGCGCCTGTCTGCTCCGGCAGCCCGAGCTCCTTCGCGGCTCCGTAGGTCAGCCCGTACTCCTCCCACATGTAGTTGATCTGCGTCTCCTTCTGTCCCTGCGCCTTCTCGATCTGCGCATTCAGGCGGAAATTCTCACGGTCCAGAAGATTCATGCGTTCAGACTGCTCCTCGCGCGTCTCAAAGAACTTTTTGTGGAGCTTATTCTTCTCGTCCTTCTCCGTCGTCAGCCGGACGATCTCCTCCTGCAGCTCCTGCTCCGAGGTATCCGACTGTGCAAGGCTCTCTTCGATCTCCCTGATCTGTGACTCTTTATCCTCGACGCTTCTTGCGGCGTCGCCGATCTCTTTCTCATATCTGGCGCGCTCTTCGGCCAGCTGTTCCTTCTGTCCCCGGATGCGGGCAACATTCTGCTCTACGAAGGATTCCTGCTGCGCGATCTGCGACAACCTCAGATGTACCTCCTCTTTCGCGGCAAGCGCCTCCTTGTGCTCTGCGCGCTTACGCTCCAGCTCCTCCTGCCACTTCTCGATCTTTTCCCCCGTGTCTTTCTCAGTCTGCTCCGACTCGGCCAGCTCCTGTTTCTCCTTCGCGCTGCTGTCCCGAATCTCCTGTGCCTGCAGGTCGATCTCCCCGGATTCTCCCTGGATCCGCTCATAATCCTGCATGGTCGCGCCGCCCTTTTCGTCGAGCTCGTCAAGCTTCAGCTTCGCCGTGTTCTGAGCGAGATATTCCTCCTGAAGCGCGTCCCGCAGACGTACAAGCTCATCGCGCAGCTCATTGCGCGCCGCCCGGCTTTCGTCGATCTGGGACTGAAGCTCCAAAAGCATCTCCTGACGCCTTTGCACCTGCTTTTCCAGATCCTCGATCTCGCGCCTTCTTCCAAGCAGGTTGCTGGAATTCTTAAACGCTCCGCCGGACATGGAGCCGCCTGGATTCAGAAGCTCTCCGTCCAACGTCACGATGCGCAGAGAATGCCTGTACTTCCGCGCAAGAGCGATCGCCTGGTCGATGTGGTCCACGACAACCGTTCGTCCGAGCAGATAGCGGATGAGCTCCTCGTATTTTCCGTCCGCCTTCACCAGCGCGGACGCCAGCCCGACCACGCCCTTCTCCTTTAGAGCCTGCGGCGTGGAAAAGTCGTTTTTCGCCGTAATGCCGGAAAGCGGCAGAAATGTCGCCCGTCCGAACTTATTTTTCTTCAGATATTCGATCTGCTGCTTGGCCGTCTCCTCCGTATCCGTCACGATATTCTGGATATTGCCGCCCAGAGCCGTCTCGATCGCGACCTCGTATGTCTTCTCCACCTTAATGAGATCTGCGACTACGCCGAGAATACCGGCGTTTTTGTCCTTCTGCTCCATCACGCGGCGGATACTGTTCCCGTAGCCGTCGTAACGCTCCGCAATATTCTTCAGCGATTCCAGACGGGAGGACTCCCTGTGGAATTCCGTCTGCTCCACCTCGATCTGCCGGTTGTACTCCTGAAGCTGCTGCTGGAAGACAGAGAGACGCTCGTTTGCCTCCTCACTCTTCGCCGTCAGCTCCTGGATCCGCAGCTCGATCTCTTCATATTCCTGCGCGACATCCTGACGCAGCTCGTCATGCTCCGCCTTCTCCGTCTGCAGCCGCAATGCCTCCTGCGTAAGCTGCGCCCTGCGGATCTGGGTCTGCTCCAGCATCGTGTCATAGCGCTGGATCCGCGCCTTCACTGACGCCCGCTGATTCAAAAGATTGATGATGTCGCTCTTACCCTGCTCAATCTGCTGCTCCAGGATTGTTGTCTCATCCTGCAATGCCTGCACGGCGGCCTCTGATCTCTGCTCCTCCTCGCGGACCGCCGAAAGCTCCGCCTGAAGCTTCTTAAGCTCATCCTCGGCCTTTTGCTCCTCGACGGTATATCCCTCCGTCTGCTGCTCGATAGCGGCAATGCGCGTCTGCAGATGCTCATCGCTCGTGCGCGCTGTGTTGATCTGCTCACGCAAAAGCTCGATCTGGTTGCGGAACTGCTGCCTGCGAAGCTGTCCCTGGGAAATCACCTCGCGCTTCTCTACAAGCGCCGCGTCAAGCTGCTCCAGCTCCTGTTCTTGTTTTTCGTAGTCCTCTCTCGTCCGCTCGTATTCCGCGCGCGTCTCCTCAAGCTGCGTCTCCGCCTGCTTCTGCTTTTCGCCCAGCTCCTCGAGCTCTTTCCTGATCCGGTCGTATTCCAGCAGAAACAGTCCGACGTCGCAGGTCTTCAGCTCATCACGTTTCTGCAGATAAATCTTTGCGGTCTCTGCCTGCTTCTGCAGCGGCCCGAGCTGTCTCGTCAGCTCCGCAAGAATATCGTTGACGCGGACTAAATTCTGACGCTCCGCCTCGAGCTTTTTCTGCGCCGCACTCTTCCTGCGCTTGAATTTGACAATGCCCGCCGCCTCGTCAAAAAGCTCCCTGCGCTCCTCCGGCTTACCGCTTAAGATCTTGTCAATCTGGCCCTGCCCGATGATCGAATAGCCTTCCTTGCCGATACCGGTATCGTAGAACATCTCGTTGATGTCTCTCAGGCGCACCTGCGTCCCATTGAGCAGATACTCACTCTCCCCGGACCGATATACGCGACGGGTCACCGTCAC
Source organism: uncultured Lachnospiraceae bacterium (assembly GCA_947627365.1). Classification (GTDB taxonomy): domain Bacteria; phylum Bacillota; class Clostridia; order Lachnospirales; family Lachnospiraceae; genus Choladousia. The sequence continues at coordinate 5,698 of CANQVT010000082.1, forward strand.
CTCATCATAGGAGACCAAGAGCTTATGATCCGAATTATCCAGCGTGATCGACACCGCGGCATAGCCCAGAGGCTTGCGCGTCTCTGTGCCGGAAAAAATGACGTCCTGCATGCTCGCTCCGCGCAGCTGCTTCGCGCTCTGTTCGCCGAGCACCCAGCGCACCGCGTCCGCAACATTGCTCTTGCCGCTCCCGTTCGGGCCTACGATCGCCGTGATCCCATTGTGGAACTGAAACAGAATCTTATTTGCAAATGATTTAAACCCATGTACTTCAATGCTTTTCAGATACATCCGACATTTTCCCTTTCAGCGCGACGATCGCACGGTACGCAGCCTCCTGCTCCGCCGCCTTCTTTGTACTGCCCCGGCCCTTGCCCTCCACGACGCCGCCGATTCGAACCTCCACCAGAAAGACCTTCGCGTGATCCGGCCCTTCTTCGCCGACGATCACATAGCTGATCTCATCCGAGCGGTGATCTCTCTGCACAATCTCCTGCAGAACCGTCTTACTGTCATAGAAAAGCTTCTTGTGCTCAATATCCGTCAGGACAAAGCGCTCAATGAAATTCTTCGCGTTCACAAAGCCTCCATCCAGATAGATCGCGCCGATCAGCGCCTCCATCGCGTCGGATATGATGGAATTGCGCAGTCGTCCGCCGGTCTGCTCCTCACCCTTTCCGAGAAGAAGATAACTGCCGAGGTCGATCTCCTTCGCGCAAAGTGCAAGCGTCGGCTCACAGACAATGCTCGCCCGAAGCTTCGTGAGCTCTCCTTCCGCCATCTTCGGATAATGATGGTAGAGGAAATCACTGCTCACCACCTCAAGCACGGCGTCGCCCAGAAACTCCAAACGCTCATTGTCGTGCATCTGTCCCATCCTGTGCTCATTCGCATAGGAGCTGTGGCACATTGCCTGCCTGAGCATCTCCTTATTGCGGAACACATAACCTGTCCTCTGTTCCAATTCTTTCACATTTAAATCTGTCATTCTGCACACTCCAAATATAGAATATGCCACTGGCATATCCTCGCGCCAAGCGCGATCTCGAAAGCAACAGTGAGATAAAAATAAAAACAGGGCCTGCACAGAAAATCGTCGAAGAGCCCAAATTGCGCTCAGTCTCTCCCCGATCCCTTCTGTAACAGTCCCCTCCTGCTATCAGTTGATCGCGTTTTTGATCGCTTCCGCCGCGTCTCCCACAGAGACGATCTTCTCCGCCTTCTCATTCGGAATCTCAATGTCAAACTCTTCCTCGATCCCCATGATAATCTGGAAAATATCGAGCGAATCCGCGCCAAGATCATCGACAAACGTCGTCTCCGGACTGATCTCATCCGCGTCTACATTCAGTACCTCCGCAATGATTCCCTGCAGCTTTTCAAATTCCATAGCTATCATTCACTCCTTCTTGATCTTCTATAAACTGATATATACTCGTGACTAATTCGGATCCTCGTTCACTACAACGATATGCTCTTTAATTTTCTCATTGATCTGCTGTTCCTTGAACTGCACACACTGGTAAATGGAATTCTCCACTTCCTTCGCCGTCGAGCTGCCATGTGTCTTCACGACGAGCCCCTTCAACCCGAGCAGCGGGGCGCCCCCATACTCGCTGAGGTCAAACGACTTGAGCGTACTCTTCAGCGCAGGCTTGACCAGAAGCGCGCCGATCTTCGTCTTCAGGCTGCTCATCATGCTTCCCTTAATCATGCTGATCAGAGTTCCGCCGAGACCTTCGTACAGCTTCAGGATCACATTTCCGGTAAAGGCCTCGCAGACAACTACATCACAGACGCCAGCGGGAATCTCCCTCGCCTCCACACTGCCGATAAAATTGATGTCTTTGCACTCCTTCAGCAGCGGGAACGTCTCCTTCACCAAGGCGTTGCCCTTCTCCTCCTCCGCACCGATGTTGACGATGCCGACCTTCGGATTCCTGACGCCAAGCACATTCTCCATGTAAATGGAACCCATCCTGGCAAATTGGACAAGATGGGAAGATCTCGCATCCACATTCGCGCCGCAGTCAATCAGGAGCGACACCCCGTCCTTCGTCGGAATCAGCGGAGCCAGCGCCGGACGCTCAATGCCCTTGATTCTCCCGACGATGCCCTGGCCGCCTACCAGCACGGCCCCGGAGCTCCCGGCCGAGACGAAGGCGTCTGCCTCGCCGCGCTTCACCATCATCATGCCGACGACGATAGAGGAATCCTTCTTCGACCGAATCGCCGCAACCGGCGGCTCCGCAGTCTCAATCACCTCGCTCGTGTGCACCAGCTCGATCCGGTCGGCAGGATACGTGTATTTCTTCAGCTCGCGCTCCACCGCCTCCCGGATACCGGTCAGGATCACGTGAATGTTCTCATGATCATTCACCGCCTGCACCGCGCCCTTTACGATTTCCTCTGGGGCGTTGTCTCCGCCCATCGCGTCGACCACGACCCGAACTGTCTCACTCATTTGTATCCTCCTGTGAGGTACATTTTATACCTTGATACATAATATACTAGACATTATTCTAAAAATCAACAGGAAAAAACACAGAAAAATAGGCATCTTGAAAAAGATGCCTACCTGCATTGCATTTAGTTATCCATTGCAATAATCTCTTTTTTGTTGTAGGTTCCGCAGGCCTTGCAAACCCTGTGAGGAAGCATCAGCTCGCCACATTTGCTGCACTTTACAAGCGTCGGAACAGACATTTTCCAGTTCGCTCTTCTCTTATCGCGTCTCGACTTGGAAGATTTGTTTTTCGGACAGATCGCACCCATCGGTCACACCTCCTTAAATTTGCTGAAAAT
>CANQVT010000083.1 GCA_947627365.1 uncultured Lachnospiraceae bacterium
AGGGCTATACGGTCACGAGGCTGGAGGCCGTCACGCGCGCAGGACGACGGATCGCGGACGGGGGACAGCCGCAGCTGTTTGCCTACCGGGACGTTCCGCTGCTCGGCCGTCTGTGGAGATATTTCACGGGGCTGATCACGATCGACAAGACAAGCTATGTAAAAGAAGACATCGGAGAGCGGGGAATCTCCTTTACGTTATATGACCCCGTCTACGGCGGAAAGAAATTTTCGCCGGCGATCTTGGGGAACGGCACGAAGCACAAATATCTGCTTTACTGCGATTCTGATTTCCCCTTTATTCATCAGAATATAGCCACGCTGAACCTTGGCACATCCTACTCCGTCAACACGGGCATCGATGTGTTCACGACGATGACGAGGACGCAGGGCTCTTACGTGCGCTCCACGATCACCTATCCCTCCGGACTCACGGAGGAGAGCGCGGATGACCTGCACAGTGCGACCTATCTTCCGAATTCTCTTGGTTCCAGCGTCGTGTACGCGGATCGTTTTGTGGATGATTACACAAACGTGGACACGGTAAAGGGAGGTTTCTCCAAAGTGGGCTATTCGTTTGTGATCGGCCTGATCTCTGTCATCATCGCATACCTGCTCGGCGTGCCGCTTGGCATTCTCATGGCGAGAAAGAAGGACAGGCTGGTCGACAAGCTCGGCACGATTTATATCGTATTTATCATCGCGGTGCCGTCGCTGGCCTACATTTTCCTGTTTAAGGCGATCGGCGGAGAACTGGGGCTCCCGACGACCTTTGATATGGAATCCACGAGCAAGCTGATGTTCGTCCTGCCGATCGTCTCGCTGGCGCTGCCGTCCATCGCGGATCTGATGAAATGGATGCGGCGCTACATGATCGATCAGATGAACTCAGACTATGTGAAGTTCGCGCGCTCCGGCGGTTATTCGGAGTCCGAGATCTTCACGAAGCATATTATGAAGAACGCGGTGATCCCGATCGTACACGGAATTCCTTCGAGTGTGCTGTTCGCTCTGACCGGCGCGATCATCACCGAGCGCGTGTACGTCGTACCCGGCGCTGGAAATCTGCTGACCGAGGCGATCAACAAGTATGACAACGGCGTCATCGTCGGCGTGACCTTATTCTACGCGGTGCTGACGGTGGTGTCCATCGTCCTGGGCGACGTGCTGATGGCGATGGTGGACCCGCGGATCTCATTCTCAACGAAAGACAGGTGATCATATGGAACAAGAAATCGCAAAACTGGGCATTTCCGAAGAGGAGCTGTTTTCCCGCGTGGACCATTCCGCACTGGATTCCGAGAAGATCACCGCGCCGAGGTATTCCTACTGGCAGTCTGTGTTCCGCGTGTTTTTCCGAAAGAAACTGAATATCGTGATCCTGGCGATCCTGCTGTTCGTGATCGCGTTCGCTTACATTTATCCGTCGATCACGGAGTATGAGCGCTTCGCGAACCTGCTGGATTCGACGGCCAAGCATCTGTCTCCGGCCAAGGCGATCAAGCAGATGGGCTTCAACATCCACTGGATCCTGGGCTCCGGGGCGGCCGGACAGTCCACGTTTGACGCGATCTGGAACGGTTCCCGGATCTCCATCTCGCTGGCCTTTATCTGTGCGGCGATCAACATGACGATCGGCGTGATCGTCGGCTCGATCTGGGGCTTTTCCAAGAAGGTCGACATGGTGATGAACGAGGTCTACAACATCCTCACGAATATCCCGTATCTGGTGTTCATCGCCGTGATGGTGATGCTGTTTTCCGCGAGCTTCTGGACGATGGTGCTGGCGCTGACGGCGACGGGCTGGGTGGCGATCGCCTACTTCATCCGCACGCAGGTGGTCATCATCCGTGACCGCGAGTACAATCTGGCGTCGAAGTGTCTCGGGACTTCCACCTTTAAAATTGCGATGAAGAATATCCTGCCGTTCATGACGTCCGTGATCGTGACGCTGCTGGCGACGGAGATCCCTTCCTATATTTCCTATGAGGTGTTCCTGGCCTACATCGGCATGGGACTCTCGGAGATGTCGCTGGGCCGCCTGATTTTCGAGGCGGAGAGCGCGATGGTGACGCCCGGCTGGCAGTTCGAGTTCTGGAGTCCGGTGGCGATCGCTTCGATCATCACCGTCGTTCTGTACGTGGTAGGACAAAACCTCGGCGACGCGTCGGATCCGAGAACACACATGTAGAAAAATACGAGGAACGAATATGGAAGACAGAAAAGTATTGTTATCAGTCAAAAATCTATCCGTGAAATTCCGTGTCCGCGGGCGCATTCTGACCGCGATACGAGGTATTTCCCTGGATATATATGAAAACGAGTCAATCGCGATCGTCGGCGAATCAGGTTCCGGAAAATCGGTGTTCACGAAGACCTTCGCCGGCATGCTGGACTCCAACGGCTTCATCAGCGAAGGGCAGCTTCTGTTCGACGACGAGGAGCTGGCGGACACGCATGTCGCGCTCGACGCGCAGGCGAAGCGCGCGATCGCGGATATGCAGACAAAGCTGAACGAGTATTCGAAGCTGGAATCCGGCTCAGCCACCTACCAGAAGATTCTTAAGCTGGAAGAGGAAAAGCGTGCGCGCAGCGGCCTGAGTCCGGAAGAGGAAGCGCAGGCCGAGGCGGAGGTGAAAGAGCTCGTCGCGAAGCGGACAGACCTGTTCAACGAGAAGCAGACCTACGATCCCTCAAAGGAGAAGGAGAAGATTCGCCAGGCCGCGAAGCAGATCAAGGAGCTGGACGCGCAGATCAGGGAGCTGCAGAAGCGCAATGAGCAGCGCGCGAAAGAGAAGAAAGCCGCCGCGGAGCATGACAGCACATATCTGAAGCAGTATGAGGAGCAGATGTCTGCGCTCAAGGCGCAGTATGAGAAAGAGATCAAAGGGGAGATTTCCCCGGAGACCGTGAAGAGAAACGAGATCCTGGCGAAGGAGGTCTATCTCTCCGTCGGGAGATACAGCTTCCGCCGCAGGCGCAAGGCGATCGCGGAGCTGCTCGAGGCGCTGAAGAAGGCGATGCAGCTCGGCGTGGATCTGTCGGATGAGGCGGAGCGCAACGCGGTGTTCGACAATGTCACGTTCCGCGTACGCTATCTGGATGAGACGGCGGACAGCCTGCACGGCACCTGCGTGATCAATCTCGCGAACATCAAATATCCGAGAGACTGGGAGAAGATCCGCGGCAGACGGATCGCCACGGTGTTCCAGGATCCGATGACCTCGCTGAATCCGATCATCACGATCGGCAAGCAGATCACCTCGATCATCAAGAAGCATCAGGATTGCACCGATGTGGAGGCCCGCAGGCGGGCGCTGGAGCTGATGCACAAGGTGGGCATCCCCAACCCGGAGGCCCGCTTTGACGATTATCCGTTCCAGTATTCCGGCGGTATGCGCCAGAGGATCGTTATCGCGATTGCCCTGTCGTGCCAGCCGAAGATCCTGATCTGCGACGAGCCGACCACGGCCCTGGACGTGACGATTCAGGCGCAGATCCTGCGGCTGATCAAGGATCTGCAGAAGGAATTCAACTACACGACGGTCTTTATCACGCACGACCTTGGCGTGGTAGCCAACATCGCGGAGCGCGTCGCGGTGATGTACGCGGGCCAGATCGTGGAGCTCGGGACGGTGGAGGAGGTTTTCTACGACCCGCGCCACCCGTACACCTGGGCGCTGCTTTCCTCCCTGCCGCAGCTGGCGGAGAAGAACACCACGCTCTACTCGATCACCGGCACGCCGCCGTCTCTGTACAACAATATCGTCGGCGACTCATTTGCTCCGCGCAATCCGTATTGCCTGAAGATCGATACGCTGCTTGAGCCTCCGATGTTCAAGGTCAGCGATACGCACTACGCCAAGACATGGCTGCTGGATGAGCGCTCCCCGAAGATCGAGAAGCCGGAGGGCATCCGGAATATCCATGAAAAGCTGGTTCATGCTTTCAATATATAAGCTCAGGGAGTCCGGAAGACAGATTTGAGCTGTTTTCGGGCGCCGTGGAAGGGGAAGGGCTTTTTTCTGGTTACTTTATGCTACTTTATAACATATAGGAGATTCAGAACGTGTCGAAACAAAACCAAGAGAAGAAAGGCAGTGTCCGTGCCTCCGCGTTTCCGGAGCACGGCCCTGTCGATGAGCACGGCAGAGAGATCCTGCTGTCACTGAAAAATGTAGATATCACGTTTGGCAAGGGAGACGCGGCGGTGAAGGCCGTGCAGGACGCGTCCTTCGATATATACAAGGGCGAGACCTTCTCCCTGGTGGGCGAGTCCGGCTCCGGCAAGACGACGATCGGGCGCGCCGTGATCCGCGTGAACCCGCTCTCGGCCGGTGAGATCCAGTACAAGGGCGTGCGGATTTCCGGGAAGATCCCGCATTCGCTGGATCGCGAGGTGATCCGCAACATCCAGATGGTGTTCCAGGATCCGGCGGCTTCCCTGAACGAGCGCGCCACGGTAGATTATATCGTCTCGGAGGGATTGTACAATTTCCATCTCTTTGAGAACGAGGCGGACCGTGTCCGCAAGGTTGAGAACATTATCAATGAAGTCGGGCTTCTGCCGGAGCATCTGACGCGCTATCCACACGAGTTTTCCGGCGGTCAGCGTCAGCGCATCGGCCTCGCGCGCGCGATGGTGATGGAGCCGGAGCTGGTGGTCGCGGACGAGCCGATCTCCGCGCTCGACGTGTCGATCCGCGCGCAGGTGCTGAACCTGATGAAGAAATTCCAGAAGGAGAAGGACATCACCTACCTGTTTATCGCGCATGACCTCTCGATCGTCCGTTTTATTTCGGACCGCATCGGCGTTATCTACAAGGGGCGCATCGTCGAGGTGGCGGACGCGGTGGAGCTGTTTGATTATCCGCTGCATCCCTACACGAGGTCGCTGATCTCCGCGGTGCCGATCCCGGATCCGCAGCTGGAGAAGCGAAAGGTGCTGTTCACTTACGATCCGTCCGTGCACGACTACAGCGAGGACAAGCCGGAGTTCGTGTGCATCGGCCACGACCATTATGTCTATGGTAACAAGAAGGAGATCGAGGAGTATCGCGCGCTCCGGGAAAAGGGCGAGCGCCTGAAGACGATCAAGATTGCCGACACAGAGGAAGAGCTCAACAATGCCGCGGAGGAGGAAGCGTTTCAGGCTGCGGAGCAGGAATTTTTGAAGGCGCCGATCCATGATACCGGAAGCCTCTGGTACACGATCCTTTCGTTTTTCCTGCCGGTGCTGGGGTTGATCGCGGCCTTGGTATTCAAGCATTTCAACCATGTGCGGAACTATAAGGCATGCAAGAAGGGGACGATCTACGGCTTTGTCACGCTGGGCGTGATCCTGCTGATTTTCCTGATCCTTCTGCTGCTGGTGGTGATTTAAGTTGAACCGTTACGCAAGAGATAAGAGACCAAATGTAAAGCCGGTAGAAAAGGTGGAGCTGTCCGAACGACACGCCAGGCGAAAGTTCGCAGCCGCAGTTTTTCTGCTGGCTTTTGGCGTGGCTGCGCTGATCTATGCTTTTATGAGCTTTCTCTCGGGCGATCCCGGCTGGAGGGAGATTGAGGCGAGCGCGACGAAGGAGAACTGCGGCGGGGAGTTTGCCTTTCTGTATGATCTCGGGGCGTCTGGTTTGTCCGCGAGGACGGAGAACCGCGCGCTGACGCAGCTATACTCGGAGGCCTCCGGGAAGGCGTATCAGATCTTCAACAGCGATCTGGAGTTTGACGGTGTGGCAAACGTCCGCACGCTCAACAGTCACCCGAACGAGGAGATCGAGATTGACGAGGCGCTGTACCGGGCGTTTTCGCTGTTGGAGGAGTATGGAAATCGCTGCATCTACCTGGGGCCGCTCTACACGCTCTACGACGACATGTTTTACTGTAACGACGATGCGGAAGCGGCGTATTACGACCCGCGGCAGAATGATGACATACGCGCGGAGTTTGCGCAGATCGCCTCGTATGCGAATGATCCCGAAGCCATCGAACTGCGGCTCCTCGGGGAGAATCGGGTCTGTTTGAAGGTCTCGGACGAGTATCTGAAGTTTGCCGAGGAGGACGGACTCGACCGATTCATCGACTTTTTCTGGATGAAGAATGCTTTTATCACGGACTATCTTGCGGAGACCATGATCGCGAACGGGTACACGAAGGGCTCCATTTCCAGCTACGACGGCTTTGTGCGGGCGCTGGACGGCGGCGGTACGGAGTATTCGTTCAACCTCTACGACTGGCGGGAGCAGGGACCGTACATGGCGGCTGTGATGCATTACAGCGACGCGCGCAGCATCGTCTATCTGCGCGATTACAGGATGAACGATCTCGATATCCAGCACTACTATGAATTCGCCGATGGGGAGAGGCGCACGTCCTATGTCGATATCGCGGACGGACTGTGCAGAAGCTCGCTCGACAACCTTGTTTCATACTCGCAGGAGAAGAGCTGCGCGGAGGTGCTGCTGTCGATGATTCCCGTTTATATCACGGATGAATTCCGCGAGGAGGAAGCGAACGCTCTGACGGCGGAGGGGATATACTCTGTCTGGTTCCGTGACGGGGAGCTGTGCGCGAACGATTCGAAAATAATGCTTGAAAAGAAATGAGATGGATGATATACAGATTGAGAAAACAAAACAGTTTTTGAAAGATATAGGAGAATTGGATTAAGCGGATAAGGGGTGGTATGATGAAATCTATGCTGGAATACAAAGGTTATCATGCTTCTATTGAATATGATGCAGAAGATAATATATTTGTGGGTGAAGTGTTTGGTATTACGGATTCCCTGAATTTTCATGGGACTACGGTAGAAGAACTAAAAGATATGTTTGAGCAAAGTATTGATAATTACTTAGAATTATGCAAAAAAGCGGGAAAAAGTCCCGATAAGGAATTTAAAGGAACTTTTAATGTCAGGATACCGGCAGAGTTGCACAAAAAAGCAGCGTTAGCGGCTGCGGAACAAAAAATGACTTTGAATCAATACGTAGTACAAGCGATTGCCCAATCTTTTCAGGAAAAAGATAAAGTTGAAGAAAGAAATTTTAATCTTCAGGGGGCTGTATGAATCCGATTTATGAAGAGAGAATGCAGGCGCTCGACTTTATCGACACAGCGACAGACATTCTGCGCAGCGCCAGAAACGAGCTGTATCTGAACATGCGGTTTCTGGACGTGGCGCTGTCGTCGCTTTCTTTTTTGCCGGACGCGCAGATTGCAGAGACAGGGACGGACGGAAGCATCCTGTACTTTCAGCCGGACGCGCTTGTGACGCTGTTCCGGAAAGGGCGGCAGGCGATGAACCGGCAGTATCTGCACAGCATCGTGCACTGCCTGTTCTCGCATCTGTGGAACCGCGGGGAGCGCGACGCCGAGTACTGGAATCTGGCCTGTGACGTTGCGGCGGAGTATGTGATTGACGGACTGTATGTGAAGGCGGTGCACCGACCAAAATCCGGGCTGCGGCGGGAGCTGTACCGGATGCTGGAAAGTGGAGAGCATGCAGTCGTCACAGCAGAGCGCGTCTATCGCTTTCTCTGCCAGATGCATCCGATGCAGGCGCAGCTCGACGCGTGGAAGAGAGAGTTCCTGACGGACGACCATCGCTATTGGGAGCAGGACGATCCGAAGAAGAGCCCGAGCCCGCAGCGGCAGAAGTGGGACGATATCCGCGACCGGATGCAGACGGAGCTTGAGACCTTCTCGAAGGAGGCTTCGGGCGATACGAGGAGTCTGGAGGAGCAGCTGAGCGCCGCGAATCGGAAGCGCTACGATTACCGGGAGTTCCTGCGGAAATTTTCCGTGCTGAAGGAAGAAATGCAGGTCGATCTGGATTCGTTCGACTATATCTTCTACAATTACGGTATGGAGTTGTATGGGAATATGCCTCTGATCGAGCCGCTGGAAACGAGGGAGGTTCAGAAGGTCGAGGATTTCGTGATTGTCGTGGACACGTCGATGTCGTGCAGGGGCGAGCTGATCCGGCGCTTTCTGGAGGAGACGTACAGTGTGCTGAGCGAGTCGGAGGGCTTTTTCCGAAAGATCCATGTGCACATCCTGCAGTGCGACGACAGGGTGCAGGAGGATGTGCTGGTGACGAGCCGCGAGGAGATGCAGGATTACCTGGAGCATTTCACGGTGCGCGGCTTTGGAGGGACGGATTTTCGGCCGGCGTTCGCGCGGGTGCAGGAGTTGTTGCGGCGGCGCTGCTTCACGAAGCTGCGCGGGCTGATCTATTTCACGGACGGATATGGGACGTTTCCGGTGAAGAAGCCGCCCTATGAGACGGCGTTCGTGTTTATGAAGGAGGACTA
>CANQVT010000084.1 GCA_947627365.1 uncultured Lachnospiraceae bacterium
CTGTTCGGCCGGGATGCCGCCGCCGTGGTCGCTGACTTCAAATCTCACACGGTCATCCTTTTGGCAGAGCGCGACTCGTATTCCCTCGCTCTCCTTTGTATGCCGTATCGCGTTGTCGAGCAGGTTGTATACGGCGCGCTGCAGTCTTCCGGTGTTTCCTTTTACCGTCAGACCAGTGGCGATCTCTTTGCGCACAGTCCCGCCGTTCGCCCGGAAAAGCGGTTCGAACTGCGCGACGACCTTCGTCACGAGCTCCGACATATCTACCGTTTCCGTTTCCATCTCGCCGCCGTTTGCCTGTAGCTCCGAGTATTCCAGTATCTCGTTTACGAGCGCGCTCAGTCGGTCGGATTCCTGAATGATAATGTCGGCGTCCTCCGTCCGCTGCTCCTCCTCGCCGCCGAAATCCCGGATGCTCTCCGCGTAGCCCCGGATCATCGTCAGCGGCGTCCGCAGATCGTGCGAGATATTCGCGAGCAGGTCGCGCTGATAGCTCTTTGCCTCGCGAAGCTTCTCGTCTGTGCGGTCAAGGATCTCACCGAGCCGGTCTGTCTCCGCGCAGAAACTGTCCCGGCCGCCTGCGTGATAATCGTCGTCGCCAAGCCGGGCCGCCTGTGCGGACAAAAAGGTGATCGGTTTCGCAAAGCGTCTGGCGATCAAAAACGCAAACAGCACGGCAAGCGCCAGAGAGAGGCCTGTCACGATCAGAAGCTGCACCCGGATGATCCTTGCCGCCGCGCCGACCGGATCGAGCGTCACACCGACATAGAGCACTTTGCCATCATCTAAATACTTGCCGTACACATACTGCGTATCGGACTTCTTTTCCAGCGTACCGCCGCCTTCGGCAAGCTCCTGGAGGAACGCGTCGTACCCGTCCGGAAGACTCCGGTACGCCGCCTGCTGATAATCCAGTTCCTCATCCTGCAGATACGGATTCGCGCTTCCATCATGATCGCCCTGTCCGTCATGCGCGTAATTGCCTTTATAGGAATCCGTACTGTAGATGATCGCGCCTTCGCGGTCAGTCACATAGACAAGAAGCGAATTCTCCAGCGCGATCGCGTCGATCCGGTCCGTGTCAAGACTGTTCGCGGCAGAGTCGTCCCTGTCAGGATCATTCGCGGCAGAATCACCCGTACCAAAAGCACCGGCGGCGATCTCCTCCGCCGCGGCTCTGGTATTGCGGATCAGCATGCGGTTGTATGTCCCCTGCAGAAAGACTGTCTGCAGCAGCCAGAGGAGCGCGAATATCACCGCCGTATCTATCAGAAAATACATACAAAGCTTTGTTTTGAATGGTCTGACCTTACGTTTCAAACTTGTACCCAACTCCTCTCACCGTGCGGATATGATCGCAGTATTTTCCCAGCTTGCCCCTAAGAAGCTTAATCTGCCAATCTACTGTCCGGTCATCGCCGAAGCTGTCATATCCCCATACGCCGTCCAGAATCTGGTCGCGGCTCAGCGCAATCCCGCAGTTTCGCGCAAGATAAGTCAGAAGATCGTATTCCTTCAAAGTCAGCTCCGCCTTTTCCCCATCGATGGAAACGCTGCGGCCAGCCATATCAATCTCAAGGCCGCCAAAGACCAGTCTCTCCGTTTTGTTTGTATCGGCAGCATTCACGGCGCTGTTTTTTGACCGTCTTTTGAGGATCACATTTACCCTCGCCATCAGTTCCTTCGGCGAAAATGGTTTGGTGACGTAATCGTCCACACCCACCTCAAAGCCAAACAGCTTGTCGTACTCTGTTCCCCGTGCAGACAGCATCAAAACGGGAATGTCCTTTTCCGAGCGTATCTTTTTCACCGCCGTATAACCGTCCATGTCCCGCATCATCACATCCATGATGATCATGTCGAAATCGTACTTCCTGCACAGCTCGACAGCCTCGCTGCCGTCATGCGCCTCTGCCGTCTCATAGCCCTCGCGCCGCGCATAGCGCCCGATCAGGCGGACGATCTCTTCTTCATCGTCAACAATCAGTATTTTTGGCATTCTTTATCACCCCAGATAATTTTACCTCAAATGCCCTCACAAATGCAAGCAAAGGCGGATAATCGCTTACCCGCCCGAATGCCATGTTTTCATTTACTTTGTGTAATTCGGATAGTTATCCATATAATTCTGCCGGCCCACGCTGTAGCTATAACCCGCTTTGTACTCCTCGTCGTCATCGCCGTCCTGCGCATACTGAGCCGCTCTCTGCTGTCCCTCCGCGTAGCCATAGCCGGACTTCAGGGATTCGTCATACGCTCCGTCCGCCCAGGCGCCTCCGCCGACTTCATAAGTCTCATAAAATTCTTCCGCTTCTTCCTTGGTGCCGCCTTCCGGCAACGCCGCGTAAGCATCGTTTCTGGCACTGCTGCTCTGCTGCCCGACATGGTAGCTGTAATCCGCGTCGTCTGCTTCCGCGTCCGAAACTGCCGGCGCTGCCTCGGTCTCTTCCACGACCGGCGCTGCTGTCTCCGGCTCTGCCTCGACTACCTCCGCATCCGGAGTTACTGTTTCTGCCGCAAATATTGCCAACGATCCTCCTGTCAGTGCTGTTACCACCAATGCCGCCGTGATCCCCAAAAGCTTTTTGTTTTTCATAAGATCCTTCCTTTCCCGGAGTGTTCCTCCGCTTGTGATAATCCTATGATAAACCGGTATTGGGGAAACATTTAGGAATCCATGTGGAATTTCTGTGGAATTTTCAGATACCCGTAACTCTTATTCCGCTGCTACACCTTCGCGTCCCGCAGCGCGGTCTGAAGGCCGGTGAACAGCTCGCTGTAGCGCACGATCTTTTCCCCTGAGCGAAACACAGTGCAATAAAGGCTGAGCGGGATCTTTTGACCCTCGTAGTCCACGCACTCGCCGTTGTGTGCAAGGATTTCCCGGGCAATTTTCCCCGCGTGCTCCTCATCCTCGCTCGCAGTGAGCATCGCAAACTCATCGCCGCCGATGCGAAATACAAAATCATCCTCCCCGGCGGCATTTTCCATCCGCCGCATGGTTTCGAGGATCGCCAAGTCTCCCGCCCCATGGGAAATCTCGTTGATCGGGATCAGGTTTTTAATATCGCAGCACACAAAACAGCAGTTCCTTCTGCTCTGAAAAAGGTCATACAATTCACTGATATCAAAATTTCTTCGTTCTCTCATATACACATCTCCTGACTCCAAGGGCGTATAAAGCCTCGGGAAAAGTTCCGAAGCCCGGCTCTTCATCCGGTACTCGGAGGGTGAACAGTTCCAAACCTGCCGGAACGCCCGTGTAAACGCCTCGTGGCTGGAATAGCCGAATTTCAGCGCCACTTCCAAGATACCGGGCTCAGGACATTCCACCAGAAGCCTTGCCGCCTTCGTCATTCTCCTCCGGATCAGATAGTCCCGCACGGAAATATGGTTGACAAAGCGGAAAAGCTTTTCGAGAGTGGACTTTGAGCAGTAACAGGCCCTGGCGATCTCCTCTGTGCGGATATCCGTCTCCAGGTGCTGCTCCATATATTCCAATGCATTAGCTAATATCTCCAGATTGTCCATACTCTCTGCTCCTTATGCTCCATAAACCCGATCGATCGCAGCCTCAGTATAGCAGAATGTGTTTTGACTGTCTTGATATTTTGAGTAATTTGCGGTACTGCGGATAAAACATGAAAAAAGTAAACATCCGCGCAAACGCAAATAAGGACGGATAATCACTTACCCGCCCTGCTACTATGTTTTCTCCGTTCTGCACATTCCTGAAGTGTTCAGATAAAATAATCAGATAGAATAATCAAATTCCCCGGGCATGATATTCCGCAGGAACTGTACCGTTCGCGCCTCTTTCGGATGGCTGAAGACCTCTTTCGGGGTTCCCTCCTCCACGACGACTCCACCATCCATAAAGATGACCTTTGTGGCGACATCCCGCGCAAACTGCATCTCATGTGTGACTACTACCATCGTAGAACCGCTTCGGGCCAGAGATTTCATCACATTGAGAACCTCGCCCACCAGCTCCGGATCCAGAGCCGACGTCGGCTCGTCAAAAAGGATCACATCCGGCCTCGGCGCGATGGCGCGGGCGATCCCTACCCTCTGCTGCTGGCCGCCTGAAAGCTGGGAGGGATAATAGTCGCGGCGGTCGGAAAGTCCTACCTGGTCCAGCACCTCCCGGGCGCGCGCTTCCGCCTCCGCTTTCGGGATTTTTCGCGCTATCGCGAGCCCTTCCATCACATTGCCAAACGCCGTCCTGTTTGCAAACAGGTTATAGTTCTGAAAAACAAATCCCATCTTTTTCCGCAATCTCGCAATATTGGCTTTCGACGCGCTGTGCATATCGGTCTCGATACCGTCAAACAGGATGCTCCCCTGATCCGCGCGCTCCAGAAAATCGATGCAGCGCAGCAGCGTCGTCTTGCCGGAACCGCTCGGGCCCAGGATCACAACAATGTCCCCTTTTTTAACCTCCAGACTTACACCTTTCAGGATTTCATTGCTTCCGAAAGACTTATGAACATTTTTTACCTGCAGCATGGAGTATCCCCCTTCTTTTTAAATGGTAATGCGCCTTTTGTATCCGGAAAGTACGCTTTCTGTCGCGTAAAAGAGTAGCTGTACCGTCGTACACAGCAAAATATAGATTATGAAGATCACAAGGTAAGCCTCGATATAATTGTAGCCTCTGGCCGCATTCAGCTTAGCGATCGCCGTGATATCCTTGACCGTCATCATGTAGGCCAGGGATGTGCTTTTCAGCAGATTCACCGTAGCGTTGCACAGGTTGGGCAGCGCGGCTACCAGCGCCTGAGGGATAATGATGCGGACATAAGCCTGCGTCCGGCTCAGCCCGACAGACAGGGCCGCCTCCATCTGCCCATGGCTGACTGTCAGCAGGGCAGAGCGGAAGGTCTCGCTGAGCACGGCCGCGGTATTAAAGGAAAACACAAAGAATGCGTAAAAGATCGGGTTGATATTGAACACATTCCAGGACATTCCCAGCACATTTTTTACGATGTGGTTCAGCAGACTGGGCAGCAGACTGTACACAAACAGGATCTGCAGGACGATCGGCGTCCCCCGCACAAACGACACATAAAATGAGATCAAACGCTTCGCGGTTTTCCGATTTCCCAGCTTCCCAAGCGCCATGAAAAATCCGGCCGGGAGGGAGATCAGAAGCGCGACGCAGGTCAGTCCCAGCGTGGTCGGGATTCCTGCCGCGGTGGAAACCAGGGTTTCCTTCATAAACTGTAAATTCAGTGTCACTTTCTCTCCCTCCTCAGACGACAATCTTCTTCCCTCTGGAAAGCCGGCGCTCGATCTGCCGGAAAACATACTCGATCAGGATCGTGAGAACCCAGTAGACCAGAAACAGGGCAAGGTAAACCTCCAGCGAATAGGAGCCATTGTTCATGCCGATGATCCACTGCCCCCTCCCCATCAGATCCATCAGCCCGATCGTGTAGGCTAAAGAGCCTTCCTTCATCAGATTCACCAGGGCATTCGTAAAATTTGGGAGGATCACTACGGTACACTGCGGCAGCACGATCCGGCGAAAGGTCTGGAAACCGCTGAGCCCCACGCAGAGCCCCGCCTCCCGCTGGCCCTTGTCAATCGACTCATACGCGGAGCGGAAAACCTCTGCCATGACTGCTCCGAACAGAATGCTGAACGTAATGATCACGAACAGCCCGTGGTTCCTGCTGTCCGTCTGTATCCCGATCCCTCTCAGGAATTCCGGGAGTCCATAATACACAATGAACAGCATCACAATGGAAGGGACGCAACGAGTGATATAAATATAGACATTGGCAACGCCGTTTCCCACTCTTCCGCCGCGGATCTTGGCACATGCAAGCAGAAATCCCAGAAGTCCTCCAAAGAGCACCGTACCTGCCATGATCCCAAGCGTCACCGCCGTGTAGGGAAAAATCTGAGGCAGTACCTCCAAAATATATTCTGGTTTAAAAGGCCGCATACCGCTTTGCCCCCCCCTTTTTTAATTACAGCTCGTCGCCCTTCTGATATCCCTCCGGCACAAGGTCAAACAGGCTGTATCCAAAGTATTCCTGCTGAAGGTCGTCGATGACCCCGTCCTCCTCAAGCTGTTCAAACGCCCCGTCAAAGGCATCGACCAGCTCCTGCTGGTCACGGTTAAACAGCACCCAGATCGGGATCGCCTCGTACGGTACATACGCGAGCTGATCCGCGTATTCATGGTACTCGCCGTCCTCCGCCACGACGTTCTCCTCATAGCTGGTCCGGATATCAAATTTCGCGTCATAGCGCCCCTCCAGCACCCAGGTATACGCCTCCGCCGTCGTCCAGGATTCCGACGCGATCAGATCTACCGGATTGTCCGGGTGGTTCTTATTATAGTTTTCCACGATCGTGTACTGCGCGTTGTTCGGGGAAAGAGGCGCAAGCTTTCCGCTCACCGACGCAAAGGATTCAAAATCCGTGATCTCATCCGCCTGTTCCGCGCGGAACGTGATCCCGGTGACTGACGCGCCGATGTAATGTTCCGGGAACAGATACGTTTCCTCGCGGTCAGCGGTCCACCAGATTCCTTTGACGCCGCCGGTGTAATTGCCGGACTCCACGCCGAGAAGCAGGTCGTCGTTCGTCGTGCCCGCATACTCGAACTCCCAGTCCGGAAGCAGCTCATCCACTGCCTTCAGGACGGCGATCTCATAGCCGTCGTCTCCTCCGTCCTCCGTCGTATAGTCGTACGGATAATACGCCTGGTCATAGGCAAACAATGCGGTCTTCACCTCGCCGCTCTCCTCCGCGCTTACCGGGCTGACCGGTACGTTTCCTGCCACTGTCACGATCGCCAAAACTGCTGCAAGCTTCTTTGTCATTCTCTTTTTCATAATAATCTCCTTTTCCTCCCGTCTCTCATTCCGGGATACAATCTTAATATTTTTTCACTGCTTCCTGTCCTTATGCCCTCAGCCGTCAAAAAGCGGAGTCTGCGGCAAAAGGATATAAATTAGTTCCGGATTATCCGGAAATCTCCGGTCAATGCGCTTTCCGCGCGGAAAAATCTGCCGCCGCCTCACGCACCCACTGCAGGCGCTCGAAAGGAATGTCGCTCGGAACGGTGCAGTCCGCGCCAAGGATCACGCCGGTCGTCCCCGCATTCGCGAGCAGCCCTGTCGTGTAGGTCTTGATCTCGCCCTCCGTGCCGCGGTAAAGCAGATCGTCCTCGGTGTTGGCAAAGCCTCCGAGCACCGCGCGTCCTCCGAAGAGCTTTTTGCCCTCCTCCAGGCTCACGCCCTCCACGACGACCGCCCAGTTGAAGACCTTCGCCGGATAGCCCGCGTATACCTTCAGGTCGTTTCGCGCTCCCTTATAGCCGCAGATGTGGAGAATGTTGTTCCCGCTGAGCTCATTCGCCGCCTCCAGCACCTTTCTCTCGCTCGGCGCGATATACTTCAGATACTCCTCCCCGGTCAGCTGCGAATCCTGCAGGTTCTGCACACTCAGATAGATTCCGTCCGCGCCGCCGTCGCGGATCACCGCCTGCGCAAGCTTCGCGATGTCCCCGGCAATCTCATTCAGCGCATCCCGCACCGCTTCCGGGTCTTCATCCGCCAGTTTTCCCAGAGACACGTCCTGATCCCTCAGCTGCCATTTCAGGTAGGTGGCCGGAGCAAATATGTTATAAAAAGTCGCGACCTCCTTTCCGAAACTTTCGGTCAGCGACGACACCAGCGCCACCTGTTTTTGGATCCACTCTTCTCCATACCCGCCCCTGATCTTTTTCAGATCCGCGGCCGTCCGGACAGCTGTGATTTCCGGGTTTGGATACGTAAAATATCCGTCGCTCATCAGCTTCACAAAATCCGGCTGAAACTCCCGGTAAAATTTCAGATGCCCCTCCTTGTTTTTCCTGATCACATCCGGTCTGTCATCGTAAAGTGCTTCCGGGGCGAAATGGAACCAGAACCCTACCGGTACCCGCTCCGTCTCCTTATTGTCAAACGCCGCAAAAATCAGTTC
>CANQVT010000085.1 GCA_947627365.1 uncultured Lachnospiraceae bacterium
TCGCGTCTCGACTTGGAAGATTTGTTTTTCGGACAGATCGCACCCATCGGTCACACCTCCTTAAATTTGCTGAAAATATCAAGGACTTTTGCCATTCTTGGATCCAAATCCGCAGATTCGCAGTCGCACGAACCCTCATTCAGATTTTGTCCGCAAACGCCGCATAATCCTCGACAGTCCTCCCGGCAGAGCACTCTCTCCGGCCAGACCAGCAACGCTTCGTCATGGACAAGCTGATCCACATTCAGGTTATATCCATCAATATAATCCCGGTTCTCCAATTCCGTCTCCGTGTCGAACCGGATCCCCAGCCTGACAGCCACCGGCTCCAGGCAGCGCGCGCAGGGAATCATCACCTCAAGCTCAGTCTCTCCCTTCAAAAGCAGCTTCTGTCCCCCGTCGTTCGCCACCGTAATCGAAAGCGGTGCCTTCCGGGCGATCTCAAACTCACCGAAACGATAGGACAGGTTCTCCAGCTCAAGATCAACCGTTCGCTGTATTTCCTTCCCCTCGTCTGTGAGCACTTCTGTCAGGTTCAACAAGGCATACTCCTCCTAACGCACTTTTCAATTATACCTATCGGATATTGTTTTGTCAACAGCTTTTTCTACAATCTTATACCAGCGCCACCGTCTCACGGCAGATCGCCAGCTCTTCGTTCGTCGGGATCACGGCCACCTTCACCTTCGAATCCGGGGTGGAGATCACGCAGTCGTCGCCACGCTTTCCGTTCGCCTCCTCGTCCAGGGTGATGCCGAGATAGCCAAGATAGCCCACGACCTTCTTGCGCACGATCGGAGCGTTCTCGCCGATGCCCGCCGTAAAGGCGATCGCATCCACACCGTTCATCGCAGCCACATAGGAGCCGATGTACTTTGCGACGCGATAGCTGAAAACCTCGATCGCGTTCTCAGCCAGCTTGTTACCGGAATTCATGCCCTCCTCTAGATCGCGGAAATCGCTGGAGAGTCCGCCGGAGATGCCGAGCACGCCGGACTTCTTATTCAAAACGTTCATGACGCCCGCGATGTTAAGGCCTTCCTTCTTCGCGATAAACTCCATGATCGCCGGATCCATGTCGCCGGAGCGCGTGCCCATCACAAGACCCTCGAGCGGTGTGAGTCCCATCGAGGTGTCCACGCACTTGCCGTTCACCACTGCAGAGATAGACGCGCCGTTGCCCAGATGTGCGACGATCACTTTGCAATTATCTTTATCCAGACCGAGGAATTCGACCATGTGCTTCGACACAAAGCTGTGGCTCGTCCCGTGGAAGCCGTAGCGGCGCACCTTGTACTTCTCATAATACTCATACGGAAGTCCGTACAGATACGCCTTCTCCGGCATCGTCTGGTGGAAGGCTGTGTCAAATACCGCCACCATCGGCACGCCCGGCATCAGCTCCGCGCAGGCGTGGATGCCGATCAGGTTCGCCGGATTGTGCAGCGGAGCAAGATCGTTGCACTCTTCGATCGCCGCGATCACCTCGTCGTTGATCACAACCGAGCTCGCGAACTTCTCGCCGCCATGCACGACTCTGTGTCCTACCGCATTGACGTCAGCCAGGCTCTTGATCGCGCCGGTCTTCTCATTCACAAGCGCGTCCAGAACCATCTGGATCGCCTCCTTGTGCGTCGGCATCGGAGCGTCGGTTACTTCCTTGTCTCCGCCCGCCTTCTGGTAGGTGAGCCTTCCGTCGATCCCGATACGCTCGCACAGTCCCTTCGCCAGCACTGCCTCGGACTCGGAATTGATCAGCTGATACTTCAGCGAAGAGCTCCCGCAGTTGATAACCAATACATTCATACCAAATAATCCTCCGTTTTCTATAGTCGTATTATCGTGCGGCGCGCCTCTGTCTGTCGCGGCAAAGGCGCAGCCGCAGCCCGTCGTCTTTGTCCTTCTATTTGTCCGCCGCCTGGCACTGTACCGCCGTGATTGCCACTACGCCGACGATATCGTCCGCGGAGCAGCCTCTGGAGAGGTCGTTGACCGGAGCCGCGATGCCCTGGGTCACCGGGCCGTAGGCCTCTGCCTTTCCGAGTCTCTGTACAAGCTTGTAGCCGATGTTGCCCGCATCGAGGTTCGGGAAGATCAGAACGTTCGCCTTGCCCGCGACGTCGCTGTTCGGAGCCTTGGAAGCGCCCACGCTCGGAACGATCGCCGCGTCAAGCTGCATCTCGCCGTCCAGCTTGAGATTCGGGTACTGCTCCTTCGCGATCCTCGTAGCCTCCACAACCTTGTCTACCAGCGCATGCTTCGCGCTGCCCATCGTGGAGTGCGACAGCATCGCAACCTTCGCCTCCTCGCCTACCAGAAGCTCAAAGGACTCTGCGGAGGACGCCGCGATCGCAGCCAGCTCTTCCGGAGTCGGATCCTGCACCAAACCGGAATCAGCAAACACAAAAGCGCCGTTCGCGCCGTACTCGCAGTCCGGAACGATCATCAGGAAGAATGCGGAGACAAGCTTCGTGCCCGGCTTCGTCTTCAGGATCTGCAGGCACGGACGAAGCGTGTCTGCCGTGGAATGGCAGGCGCCGGACACCATGCCGTCCGCGTCTCCCATCTTCACCATCATCACGCCGTAGTACAGGTACTGGTTCAGAAGGATCTCCTTCGCCTGCTCCGGAGTCATGCCCTTCTTGGAACGCAGCTCGACGAGCTTGTCGATGTAGGCCTGCGTCTTCGGGTTGGTCGCCGGATCTACGACTGCCGCGCCGGAGATATCCAGTCCCTCGCTGCCCTTCTTCACCGCTTCCTCACTGCCGACCAGAACGATGTTCGCAATGCCCTCCGCGAGAATCTTCGCGGCAGCCTCGTACGTTCTGCGGTCCTCCGTCTCCGGAAGCACGATCGTTTTCTTGTTTGCTTTTGCCTTTGCTTTGAGAATGTCAATAAATGCCATGGTTCATGGACTCCTTTCCCTTATGTTTCGTCGCCGGCTGTCCAGAACCGGCAGCTTTATTTATTTTAATCCGATTATACCCCATATTTTAACAGCGGACAAGATGAAATTTGCGTTGCAGATTGCTTTTTTGTCTGATAAAATAGGGAAAATTCCTTATGTACGAAAATAAAAACATTATGGGAGGCCAAATGCGCACAGTCGGGATCATCGCAGAGTACAACCCTTTTCATACGGGTCACGCATATCATATCGAAAAAGCAAAAGAAATCTCGCAGGCAGATTACGCCATTGTCGTCATGAGCCCGGATTTCGTGCAGCGCGGAGAGCCCGCCGTTTTTGACAAGTACGCCCGCGCCCGCATGGCGCTTCAAAATGGCGCGGATCTGGTGCTGGAGCTCCCCGTCCGCTATGCCACCGCAAGCGCAGAGTATTTTGCTCTGGGCGCGGTGACGCTTCTTGATCGCCTCGGCGTCGTAGATACCCTCTGCTTCGGCGCAGAGCAGGCAGTCCCGGAGCTTTTCGATACGGTCGCTGCGATTCTCTCTGCAGAACCTCCGGAATACACCGAAAATTTGCGCAGACTGCTCCGGCAAGGGAAAACCTTCCCCCAGGCGCGAAGCGAAGCGCTCCTTTATTGTCTTTGCCACGGCGGTGCCGCAGGCAATGAGGCTGGCCCATCTGTCTCCGCCGGCGAATCTTTCCCCGATATACGGAATCTCTCTGATTTTCTTTCCGCGCCGAACAATATCCTCGGCGTGGAATACTGCAAAGCGCTCCGTCACATGAAGAGTCATATCCGCCCCATTCCAATTCGCAGAGAGGGCAGCCCGTATCACAGCACTGTCCCGAACGGTGCTTACTGTTCCGCCGCCTCGATCCGACAAGGACTCTGCGCCGGAAATGTCACGGATCACGTTCAGCGCTATATTCCCGAAAACTGTCACAATCTTTTTCTTGAAGCGTCCGGCTGCGTCGTAACGCAAGAAGAGCTCCTGCCGTTTCTCACGCAGAAGCTCCTCGCCCTTGATTCCTTTGATTCGATTTTTGATCTTTCCTCCGATCTGTCCGACCGCATCCGAAATCTGCGCTTCGACTGTATCGGAAAAACATATGGGCAGATCGTCTCCCTGCTGAAATGCCGTCAGATCACGGAAGCGCACATCCGACGTGCTCTGATCCACTTGATTCTCGACATCCGCGACGACGACATCCGGACCGGACAGCCTGATGAAATGATCCGCTACGCAAAGGTACTCGGTCTACGCAAATCTGCCGCTCCTGTACTCCATCAGATTAAAGAGAACAACTCCTTGCCGTTTCTCACAAAGCCGGCCCATGCTTCCTGCCTCACAGATGCCTTCTCCATTCATATGTGGAAACAGGATCTTTTCGCGTCGCATCTCTACCGGAGTATTCAGGTGATGCGAACTCACAATGTCTTCCGCAGCGAATACGAAATCAGTCCGCTCATTATATGAAGGCGCGGCAGGACGCCGCGCACATCACGTAAAATCATATGGTCTGAAGTCATATGTTCTGATCTTCTGATGCACCGATCAGAACTTCAGTGTCTGGCCGGTCGCCGCGTCATAATAAGTGTCTGCGTCCTCATCGTCCACATACATATCGTCATCATCACTGTCATCCGCCGGAGCAGAGGTCTGTGCCTGCGTCTGCGGCTGCGTCTGAGCCTGCGTTTGTGCCTGAGTCTGAGCCTGCGTCTGTGCTTGAGTCTGGGCCTGCGTCTGGGGCTGTGTCTGAGCCTGTGTCTGTGCTTGCGTCTGCGGCTGTGTCCAGCTGCTCTGCCCGCTTGAGCTTGAGCTCGACGGCGTATAAGAGGTATAGGTCTCCTCTGGGAGATACTCATCCTCGTAGTATTCTTCTTCCGCGGCAGCCTCTGCATCGAGCCTTGCCTGCTCCTCCTCAAGTGTCTCGGCCTCCGGATAATACGTATCATATCCGGCATAGTAAGCATTTATGTATCCGTACACGTCATCGCCAAGATAAACCGTGATCCAATCATCCTCATAGGCGACGGCTTCCAGCTCTTCTTCCTTGTAAGCTACGCCGATCACCTCGGCGTCGTCGGACGGAAGTGCGCGGATATTCAGCTCGTCGGCATAGATTGTGGCAACATGATAGCCAACCCTCTCTGCAATCGCTTCAGCCTCTTCCCCTGTCGCAAAATATTCGGCTTTTGCAAAGCCGACCGCATTGCCGGACTGTATCTCAAACCACTCGCCGTCCTTGCTCAGGACAGTAGCCATACAGTCATTGTAAATCTTGCCTACTACGTCACTGTCCACGCCAGGACCCTTGCGAATATTGATGTGATCCTCACACTGAGCAAAAATCATCTGCCCCTTCATGCTCAGATCTACGTTCGTCTCCGTCTCGGTCTCCGCTTTTTTCTTCTTTTTCTTCTTCGCAGCCTCGGTTTCTGTCTGCGCTTCGGTCTGCTTCTCCGTCTCGCTCTCCTGCTCTGTCGCATTCTGCTCCGCAGCGCCGACCGTATAGGCTGTCCCACTCACTGTCAGAATCCCCGTTGCAAGGAGACAAGCCATAAGTTTTGTCATTCTACGTCTCATTTACAATCACCTCCATGATCGCCCGCTCAATCTTGCAGGCAAATCCATCCCCCAAGCATCACGCGCAGCCGGGGCATTTACACAATGATTTTCCGCCATAAAATTCTTGCACCACACCGAGAGCATACCAAATCCAGGATAATTTGTCAATTGTATAACGAAAATTTTAATTCTTTTATAAATTTTGTGATGTTTTATACTTATTTTATTTCATATTTTCCAAAAAATGACATTTTCCGCTGTTCCACGCAGAATGTCCGGCCAGCCTGGGCATCAGTTTCTGAAGCTATGGATCGGTGCTGGAATCCGCCCCCGCCGTCCCACAAACGCGTCGCAGGAAAACGAGTTTACCGGCATGATCGGCGCGTAGCCGAGCAGTCCGCCAAATTCCACCGTCTCTCCCACGCCCTTTCCGATCACCGGAATGACGCGCACCGCGGTCGTCTTCTGGTTTACCATGCCGATCGCCATCTCGTCCGCAATGATGCCGGAGATCGTCGACGCCTTCGTGTCGCCCGGGATTGCGATCATGTCCAGCCCCACGGAACAGACGCAGGTCATCGCCTCCAGCTTCTCCAGGGAGAGCGCTCCTGCGCGCACCGCGTCGATCATGCCCTGATCCTCGCTGACCGGGATGAACGCTCCGCTTAAGCCCCCTACATAGGAGGACGCCATCACGCCGCCCTTTTTCACCTGATCGTTCAGAAGCGCCAGCGCCGCCGTCGTCCCCGGCGCCCCCGCGTGCTCCAGCCCGATCTCGCAGAGAATGTCTGCCACGCTGTCTCCGATCGCCGGAGTCGGGGCAAGCGACAGATCGATGATCCCGAACGGGATGCCAAGCCGTGCAGAAGCCTCCTGTGCGACCAGCTGCCCGACTCTCGTCACCTTGAACGCAGTCTTCTTAATCGTCTCGCACAGCGTCTCAAAATCCGCGCCTCTCACCTCGGTAAGCGCATGCTTCACGACGCCCGGACCGCTGACGCCGACGTTAATCACCGCGTCCGCCTCGGTCACGCCATGAAATGCTCCCGCCATGAACGGATTGTCGTCTGGCGCGTTGCAGAAGACCACAAGCTTCGCACAGCCAAGGGAGTCCTTCTCCTTCGTGAGCTCCGCGGTCTTTCGAATCACCTCACCGAGCAGGCGCACCGCATCCATGTCGATTCCGCACTTTGTAGAGCCGACATTGACCGAGCTGCACACGCGCTCTGTCTGCGCCAACGCCTCTGGAATGGAACGAATCAGATATTCGTCCGCCTTTGTCATACCCTTCGAGACGAGCGCCGAATACCCGCCGAGAAAATTGACGCCCACCTCCTGCGCTGCCCGGTCAAGCGTCCGCGCGATCGTCACAAAATCCTCCGATGAGCGGCAGGCACTGCCGCCGACCAGCGCGATCGGCGTCACAGAGATTCGTTTGTTGACAATCGGGATGCCATACTCCTTCTCGATCTCTTCTCCTGTCTCGACCAGCCGGCTCGCGACTGTCGTGATCTTGCGGTAAATATTTTCGTTGATCTGTTCCAGATCGTCTGTGATGCAGTCCAGCAGGCTGATTCCCAGCGTGATCGTCCGCACGTCGAGATTCTCCTGCGTGATCATTTTGTTGGTCTCGTTCACTTCAAACAGATTGATCATAATTACTCCTATATCTCATCTATGATTTCAATTCTTCGATCCTGAATTGTCCCCAGGAGCATTTTTCAGATCCGATGCATCATGTTGAAGATATCCTCGTGCTGACAGCGGATGACGACGCCGATCTCCTGACCGACGGCCGCCAGCTCCTCCGCAATCTGATCGCCGGATTTCGGCGACTGCGTCGCGTCCGCAACCATCATCATATTGAAAAAGCCCTGCACGATGGTCTGTGAGATGTCCAGTATATTCACATTGTTTTCGGCCAGATAGGTACATACCTTTGCGATGATCCCGACCGTGTCCTTCCCAACTACCGTAATGATCGTCTTTTTCATGTCTGAAATCCTTTCGTACTGATATATTCGTGTATAGTTCACTACCAGTTTTTCATAATGGATACCCGGACGCCCTGCAAGGGCTTGCAATGTCAGGGCCGTGCGGAAGCGCCCCCTCACGTTCGTTCAGCGGCATATCGTCGGAAAGCATTTGAGAACGCTTCGCGTTGCTTTCCGACTCCCGCTCGCGCTTAATCG
>CANQVT010000086.1 GCA_947627365.1 uncultured Lachnospiraceae bacterium
AGCAGGCCGTCGTAAAGCGCCGTGATCATCGGGTTCTCGTTGCACTTCTTGATGGCCGCCTCGCTGTCCGCGCGGTAGATGCCGGCCGTCCGGGCATCCTTGCTGTCCTCGCCGAAGGTGTACGGCTGTCCGCCGCCCATGATACAGCCCTTGCGGCAGGCCATGATCTCGATCAGGTGATACTCCTTCTCCCCGCTCTTGACCTGGTCGAGGATCGTGCGCGCGTGCGCAAGTCCGCTCGCCACGCAGATCTTCACATCCATGCCGTTGTACGGAACGGAGAATTCACGAATGAAGCCATCCTGACGCACGCCGCATTCCGCGATGTTCTGGAGCGTCAGCTTATCATGTCCCGGCATCAGACGGCGGATCACTGCCTCCGTCACACCGCCGGTCACGCCGAAGATCACTCCGCCGCCGGAGCCGAAGCCAAACGGCACGTCGGCCGACTCTGGATCCAGGTTCGCGAAATCGATGCCCGTCGTCTGGATCATATCGATCAGCTCGACCGTCGTCAGCACGTAATCGGTATCCTGCTCGCCCTCGGTGAAGCTGTTCGGGCGCTTCGCCTCCATCTTCTTCGCCGTGCACGGCATGATCGACACCATCACGGTCTTCCGCCCATCCGGATTGTGCGCCGGATCGCGGTAGTATTCCTTCACGACCGCCGACATCATCCCCTGCGGGGAACGGCAGGTGGAAACGTTCGGAATTAATTCCGGATACTGATCCTTCACGAACTTCACCCATGCCGGACAGCAGGAGGTCAGAAGCGGAAGCTTCTCTCCCTTCGAAATGCGGTCGATAAACTCCGCGCTCTCCTCCATGATCGTCAGATCGGCGCTGAACGTCGTATCATAAACTTCATCAAAGCCCATGCGGTGCAGCGCGTTGACGATCTTTCCCATCACGCTCTCGCCGTTCGGGAAACCGAACTCCTTGCCGATGGCCACACGCACGGCCGGGGCGACCTGCGCCACCACGCGCACATTCGGATCGTACAGCACATCCCAGACCTCGGTGCGGTTGTGATGGATGCTGATCGCGCCGGTCGGACAATGCACGCGGCACTGGCCGCAGTTCACGCAGTCCGTCTCAGCGAGCAGCTTGTTGAATGCCGGGATCACCATCGCTTCCGCTCCGCGGTACGCGAAATCCAGAGCGCCCACGCCCTGCAGCTCCGAGCAGACACGCACGCAGTTGCCGCAGAGCGTGCACTTGTTCGGATCGCGCACGATGGACGGGGAACTCATATCCAGCGGATGCATCTCCTTATAATTGTCGTAGCCGACCTCCATGACGCTGAAGCGCTTTGCCAGCTTCTGCAGGCTGCACTCGCCGTTTCGCACGCAGGTCGTACAGTCGCGATGATGCGCCGCCAGCAACAGCTCCACGATCATCTTCCTGTATTTTCTCAGCCGCGCCGTATTCGTAAAGATCACCATGCCGTCACGCGGCTCCTCGGAGCAGGTGGCAAACATCCTGCCGCGGTCATCCTCGCAGGTACACAGGCGGCAGTCTCCGACGATGGAGAGCTCCGGATTGTAGCAGAGTGTCGGAATATCAATCCCCGCCTTGCGGATGATCGTCAACACATTTCTCTCATTGGTAAAGCTTACTTTTCTACCGTCAATAGTCATTACTCCCATATCGTCACCTCCTTAGTCCTCGATGCTGACCGCGCCAAACGCGCAGTTCTCTTTACATGCACCACAGTGAATACACTTCTTCGGGTCGATCACGAACGGCTTCTTGAGCTCGCCTGAGATCGCGCCCACCGGACAGTTCTTCGCGCACTTCGAGCAGCCCTTGCACAGCTCCGGATTGATCACGTAGGTCTTCATCGCCTGACAGACCTTCGCGCGACACTTGTGGTCGACGATATGCTCCTCGTACTCATGACGGAAGAGACGCAGCGTGGAGAGCACCGGCAGCGGCGCGCTCTTCCCGAGGCCGCACAGCGCCATGTTCTTCACCATCTCGCCCAGCTCCTCCAGGCGGTCGAGATCCTCCAGCTCGCCCTTGCCCGCGACGATCTTCTCCAGGATCTCCAGCATGCGCTTCGTGCCCTCGCGGCACGGCACGCATTTTCCGCAGGATTCTCTCTGCGTAAAGCTCATGAAGAAGCGCGCCACCTCGACCATGCAGGTGTGCTCATCCATGACGACCAGTCCGCCGGAGCCGACGATCGCGCCGTACTTCTTCACCGAGTCAAAGTCGAGCGGGACGTCCAGATGCTCCTCCGTCAGACAGCCGCCGGATGGTCCGCCGATCTGCACGGCCTTAAACTTCGCGCCGCCCTTCAGTCCGCCGCCGATATCGAAGATGATCTCGCGCAGCGTCGTCCCCATCGGCACTTCGATCAGGCCGGTGTTCTGAATGGAACCGGTCAGGGAGAAGGTCTTCGTGCCCGGACTGCCCTCCGTGCCGTAGCCCCGGTACCAGTCGGCGCCGTTTAAGACGATCTTCGGCACATTCGCGTAGGTCTCCACATTGTTCAGCACGGTCGGCTTCTCCCAGAGACCCTTCTCCACCGTGCGGGGCGGCTTCACGCGCGGCATACCGCGGTTGCCCTCGATGGACGCCGTCAAAGCGGAGCCCTCGCCGCAGACGAACGCGCCCGCACCGCGGTTGATATGCATATGGAAGCAGAAATCGCTCCCGAGAATATTGTCGCCCAAAAGTCCTCTCTCCTCGAGCTCGGCAATCGCATGGCGGAGACGCTTCACGGACATCGGATACTCCGCGCGCACGTAGATGTATCCGTCCTTTGCCTTCACCGCGTATGCCGCGATCATCATGCCCTCGATCAGGCGGTACGGATCGCCCTCCATGACGGAGCCGTCCATGAACGCGCCCGGGTCGCCCTCGTCGCCGTTGCAAACCACGTAGCGCACGGTTTCCTTCTGGCGCGCCACCTGCTGCCACTTGCGTCCCGCAGGGAAGCCGCCGCCCCCGCGGCCGCGCAGACCGGATTTGTCCACCTCGCTGATGATCTCGTCCGGAGTCATCTCAAACATTGCCTTCTCGAGCGCCTTGAAGCCGCCGCTCGCTATGTACTCGTCGAGAGACTCCGCGTCGAATTTGCCGCAGTTCTCGAGCACAAGGCGCGTCTGCTTCGCGATGAACGGGATCTCCTCCGGCTTCTTATATGAAATATCATTTTGCTTGTAAAGCAGGCGCTCCACGATCTCGTCGCCCTGCACGCTGCACTTGAAGATCTTCTCACAGTCCTCCGGCTGAACCTTCGTATACTGGATCGCCTGATCGCCCTTCTGAATGCGGACCAGCGGTCCCAACTCGCAGATGCCCTGACAACCGGTCTTCTTCACGCCGACATGCGCGCCCTGCTCATGCGGCGCAAATTCAAGCACCACACCCGGAGCGTCCTTCGTGATCTCCAGGAATTTCTCATAGATCTTCTCGGAACCGGTCGCGATACATCCGGTGCCGGAACAGACAAGGATCCTGCAATCATAGGAACCCAGTGTCTGCTTCGCCTCTTCACGAACCTGTGCTAACGCCTCTTTCGTCTGGATCATGCATCGCCACCTCCTCTCAATTTATCGATCACTTCCTCCGCCTTCTCAGGCGTCATCCGCGGATAGACGTCCTCGTTCACCATCATCGTCGGCGCCAGTCCGCACGCGCCCAGACAGGATACGGTCTCCACCGTGAACATCATGTCGTCCGTCGTCTTTTTCTTCTTGGAAAGTCCCAGCTTCTTGTACAAGGCTTCGAGCACCGGCATAGATTTGCGCACATGGCAGGCCGTCCCGTCGCACACCTTGATCACATACTTTCCCTTCGCCTCAAAGGAAAAGTTCTCATAGAATGTCGCGACGCTGAACGCCTTCGCCTCTGTGATTCCGATCTGCCCCGCCACATAAGTCAGCAATTCACCCGGCAAATAGCGATATTCTTCCTGAATATCCTGCATGATCGGGATCAGTGAGCTCGACTTTCTGCCGTAGGATTCGATGATCTCATCCACTTTCCGGTAGTAAGACTGATCCAGCATAAAATTCGTTCCTCCTTTTTGTGATTTTTCTATATTTCCGTTCAAACATAGATAAATTTATTATACAAGATATCCAATTTCATTACAACTGTTTTCTGAATATTTTACAAATATGGAATACAAAACGAGTCCTTATTTGTGTAGGGTGCTTTTAAATTGTTCAAAATATATGCGATCCAATCATACAGAAAGAACCGTTTTTCCTTAGATTTCTGTTCCATGCTATTGTGTATTTACCGTTTATCTACTATAATCCATTTAAATTTATCGATTTCGGTTCATTCACTGAGGGAGGTAGTGCTATGGATTGGAAAGAGAATTGTCTGCCGGCGCTGGATAAAGAAAAAATGTTCCATGATTCCGCGCACCGGACACGGTTCAAAGAACTGATGGACTGCTATTCCGATTTTCCCTTTTTCAACAAAGGGGTATGTAAATGCATGTATCTGGCCGCCTGGGACGACGAGCATTTCGCGATCATGCTGGAAACTCTGTCCGACATGAGTCTCGGCAAAGACCGCGATACTACGGAGATGAGCATCAAGGGCGACGCCCTTGCAGAGGAACAGGACGACAGTGAATACTATGTATATCGCCTGTCCCTCTCGTTTCTGGACGGCAGGCCCTATCAGATCGGAGTATCTCAGGATATGTCCCACGAGGTGCGGCTCATCATCCGCCGCGCTTTGCAGGCGGCGGCGATTATTGACAAGCTATAGTGGTTCACGCGTTTTCACCGCTGAGATTGCACACATGTCAAAAGCGGCTTCTACAGACCGAACATCCCAGCAATCTTTCCTGCACCGGATGGTTCTGGCCCTTGAAGGCCGCTTTTTCCTTCTGTGTTTTGTCTTACCGTTCAATGGCGGTTTGAGTCTCATGTTCGATCGCTTATCGAGTCCTTTCCCGACTCTTACGCCTCTTCAAACTCGTCCTTGCTCACGCCGCAGACCGGGCAAACCCAATCCTCCGGCAGATCCTCGAACGCAGTGCCCGGAGCAATGCCGTTATCCGGATCGCCCACCTCCGGGTCATACTCATAACCGCAAGGTCCGCATACATACTTTTTCATGCTGCCGTCCTCCTTTCCTCCGTCTCAAAATCGTATCCCGGCAGTGGACAGATAAAGCGCCGGACAGCCTCTCCATCTGATAGCCCACTCCTCGAAATACCATGCAAATCAATTATAACATTCGCGTTGCAACTCGACAACCAAAAATTATCGGATATCCTATACGTTCCCGTTCTTCGCGTCCTCAAACTCCTGCAGCATCTCCGCGGACGGAGCCGGGGTCAGCAGGCTGACCACCACAATCGCCAGAAGGCCAAGTCCGAAGCCGAGCAGCAGAGAGTACAGTCCCGTCACTGTGCCGAGTGTCTGACCGCCGACAAGTGGTATGTAATCCCAGACGATCACCGTCAACGCGCCGGTCACGATACCGGCGACAGCGCCCTGTTTGTTCGTGCGTTTCCAGAAAAGGGAAAGTACGACAAGCGGACCGAACGACGAGCCGAGTCCTGCCCACGCGTTAGACACAAGGCCCATAATCGAGCTGTTCGGATCAAGCGCGATGATATATGCGATCACCGCAATCACAAGCACGGTGATCCTGCTGACAAGCAGCACTTTTTTATCATCCGCGTCCTTCTTCATGACTCCCTTATAGATGTCCTCGGAGACACTGGACGCACTCACCAGAAGCTGAGAATCCGCCGTGGACATGATCGCAGCCAGAATACCGCACAGGAAGATACCACCGACGATCGGCAGCTTAATATCATCTGTAAACATCTTAATGATCATGTTGATGAACACCTTCTCCGTGTCGCCGCCCTCGAGGATCTCCGGATAAAGATACGCTCTGCCGACCACGCCGATGACCACAGCAAAGACCAACGAGAGAACAACCCAGAGGATCGCAACACCCTTTGACTTCTTCAGCTCTCTCTCATCGCGGACCGCCATGAAGCGCACCAGAATATGCGGCATTCCCATGTAGCCGAGACCCCACGCCAACTGTGAGATAATGTAAACGAACTTGTGCGGCTGTCCGCCGTTCTGGAAAAGATTCATATAGGAGGCCGCCCCTCCGGCGACGTTGCTCTTGTCAAGCAGATCCCCGACATTGCCGGTTCCCATAAACGCAAGCGCGATCAGCGGCACCGCCAGAAGTCCGACCAGCATCAGCATGCCTTGAATGAAATCCGTCGTACACACTGCAAGGAAACCGCCCATAAACGTGTACACAAGGATAACCACCGCGCCGATCGTCATCGCCAGCTTGTAATCAATCCCAAACACCTGGTTGAACAGCTTGCCGCCCGCCGCGAGCGCCGACGCCGTGTACACCAGGAAGAAGATCACGATCGCGATCGAAGACACGAGCAGCAGCACACGGCTCTTGTCATGAAAGCGATTCTCAAAATATTCGGGCAATGTCAGCGAATTATTCGCGCGGATCGTGTAGTTTCTCAGCCTCTTGGAGATAAACAGCCAGTTGCAGATCGTGCCGATAAGCAGACCGATCGCGGTCCATGACTGCCCCGTACCAAGCGCGTACACCGAGCCCGGCAACCCCATCAACAGCCAGCCGCTCATGTCGGAAGCCTGCGCCGAGAGCGCCGCCACAAAACCGCCGAGATTGCGCCCTCCGAGGAAATAGTCCTCAGCGCTCGAGTTCCTCCTCGCGTAGATCGCGCCCACAATGACCATCAACGCAAGATACAATACAAATGCCAGAAAAATCCATCCCAAAGAACCGATCATTTTCACTCCTCTTTTCCTCCGCCTCGTCATACGGCGGAAATTCTGATATCTTTTATTCGTTCAGCATTTTCATATTATAATATAGAACCCATTTCAAGTCAACACGTAACTATGCTAAAGTGGTAACGTGATCAATCGCGTTCATGGAACAAAACAGAAAAAGCCCCGTAAATACGGAGCTTTTCATCTGCCGGCAACCGGACTTGAACCGGTACGAGGTTGCCCCCGAGGGATTTTAAGTCCCTTGCGTCTGCCAATTCCGCCATGCCGGCATGTCATTAAATTGTTCGGGACTGCCGCCTACGCGACAGTCCCAGACATACGACCCAGAAGAGACTCGAACTCTCGACCTCCGCCGTGACAGGGCGGCGCTCTAACCAACTGAGCCACTGGGCCTCGCTACGAGCACTTGACGACCGTCTTTTGGTCGTCTACAGCAGTTGACACTAAGTTCAGGCTACGCCTCCGGCTTGCCTTCTCTAAGTGTCCCTGCACGCATCTCACTAAATTCGACTTTCGCTACGCTCAGTCTCATTAAGTGTTCTTGCAGTGCGATGCAAAGTAGCAATGGACCTTCGGGGACTCGAACCCAGGACCGACCGGTTATGAGCCGGTTGCTCTAACCAACTGAGCTAAAGGTCCATAAAGCCGATGATCGGACTCGAACCGATAACCTGCTGATTACAAATCAGCTGCTCTGCCAATTGAGCCACATCGGCAC
>CANQVT010000087.1 GCA_947627365.1 uncultured Lachnospiraceae bacterium
GTCATCGGCTTGCCGTCGCGGCCGATCACCATGCCCGCGGGCGTCGGCAGCCCGGCGCGCGCGAAGTATTCGATCTTGCCTCTCTGGGAGATCGAAGTCGCGCAGTCCAGCACGAACGGGAACTCCTCGTCCGTCGGCATGCCAAAAGTGATCGGGTTCGTCCCCAGCATGTTCTCCACGCCGAAGGTCGGCGCGATCGACGGGCGGGCGTTCGTGCCCGTGATGCCGATCATGTTGTTCTTCGTGGCCATCGTCGCGTAATAGCCGGCAATCCCGTAATGCGTAGAATTGCGCACGGCCACCATGCCCATGCCATACTGCTTCGCCTTGTCGATCGCCATCTGCATCGACCTTGTCCCGACGACCATGCCCATGCCGTTGTGCCCGTCCACGACCGCTGTGGTCGGCGTCTCCCGGACGACCTCGAATTCCGTGACCGGATTCAGGATACCGGCGTCAATGCGGTCAATGTAGATTGGCTTGAAGCGGTTGCAGCCGTGGCTCTCGATGCCGCGGCGATCACTCTCTAAGAGCACCTCGGCGCAGACCTTTGCGTCCGTCTCCGGCACTCCCTCCTTCTGAAATACCTGCTCCATGAAATCCCGCATCATCTCCCACGGGACGAATGGTCTGGTCTCCTGCATCTGCAATCCCTCCTGTATTCTTGTCTCGTATATCACATATCTATGACTATTTAACTGCACAGTTCTGCCACAACCTGATTGATCACTTTGCCGTCCGCCTTGCCCTTGAGCTCCGCCATGACCGCTTTCATGATCTGTCCCTTGTTCTTCGTCGCAATCAGGTCGGCGAATTTCTCCTGCAGATACGCCTTCACCTCGTCCGCAGACATCAGCTTCGGCGCGTACTCCGAGACCACATCGTAGCGGAACTGGTATTCCTCTTTCAGATCCGTCCTGGAATCCGGGCAGGTGTCGATCTGCTCCTTGACCGTCTTCATCTCCTTGAGAATCACGCGATTGCAAAGCTCCTCCGGAATGTCGTCCCTGCAGCCCTCGTCGATCGCGACCTTTTTGATCGCGGAGATCAGAGAAGAGATCGCCTCCTTACGCGGCTTGTCCTTCGCCTTCATTGCTGCCACCATATCTTTTCTCAACAGTTCAATATCCATGACCTACCTCCTGAGTTTCTCCTGGCAAATGTTATTCCTGTAATCCATCATTTGCCACACTATTTTTATATTATAAGCCAAAAGACCCGGTTTGTACACCAGAACCTCAGCAGTTTTCTCTTCCTTCTTAAGCGGCGTCCAAAAAGGCGATGCCAAATATCCGGCACCGCCTCAGTTCTCTACTCTCTGATAAAATTCCTTTTTCCGTCTATTGCGTCTCATTTATGTAAGGAAATCCTTCAGCCGCTTGCTCCTCGACGGATGACGCAGCTTCCTCAGCGCCTTCGCCTCGATCTGACGGATACGCTCACGCGTGACCTTGAACTCCTTTCCGACCTCCTCGAGCGTCCGCGCGCGACCGTCCTTGAGCCCGAAACGCAGCTGCACGACCTGTCGCTCACGGTCCGTCAGGGATTCGAGCGCCGTGCCAAGCTCCTCGCGCAACATCGAGAACGCCGCGGAATCCGCCGGCGACAGCGCCGTATCGTCCTCAATGAAATCGCCGAGATGAGAATCGTCCTCCTCACCGATCGGCGTGTCGAGCGATACGGGATCTCTGGATATCTTCAGCACCTCTCGCACACGGCTCACCGGAACACCCAGGCGCTCCGCTACCTCCTCCGGGGTCGGCTCACGTCCGAACTCCTGCAGCAAGGTTCTTGTCATGCGCAGCGTCTTGTTAATGGTCTCGACCATATGTACCGGGACGCGGATTGTCCTACCGGTATCCGCGATGCCTCTCGTGATCGCCTGACGGATCCACCACGTCGCGTACGTGCTGAACTTGTAGCCCTTCGTATAATCAAACTTATCGACGGCTTTCATCAAGCCCATATTGCCCTCCTGGATCAGATCCAGGAAAGGCATACCCCTGCCGACATATTTCTTGGCAATGCTGACCACCAGACGCAAATTGGCCTCTGTCAGGGCTTTCTTCGCCTCCTCGTCGCCCGCCTCCACGCGCTTCGCGAGCTCGACCTCCTCTTCGCCGGAGAGCAGAGGCACATTGCCGATCTCCTTTAGGTACATCCGGACCGGATCCTCTGTGCTGACTCCCTCA
Source organism: uncultured Lachnospiraceae bacterium (assembly GCA_947627365.1). Taxonomy (GTDB): domain Bacteria; phylum Bacillota; class Clostridia; order Lachnospirales; family Lachnospiraceae; genus Choladousia. Next base: position 2,193 of record CANQVT010000087.1, read on the forward strand.
AGGACATCCACATCATTGATCAGCTCGATCTCATCATTGTCAGACAGCAGAATGTCCTCCTCTGATTCCAGAAGCAGGTCATCTGCGGCATCCTCCTCCGACTTCACCTGCATGACGTCAATGTGGTTCTTCTCAAGATACTCGAAAATCACATCCATCTTGTCTTCCGTAAGTTCGACTCCCTCAAACGCCTTGAGAATCTCATCGTAGTCCAGGGTGTTTTTCTTTGTCCTGGCCGACGCTTTCAGATTTTCCAGAATCTTTAAAAACTGCTCCTGTGCTTCATTCATCAACGCTCTCTCCTCATAATCTTTGCTCTTCGCAACTATCTCGTACCTTTATACAGCTGCTTTCGTACTCTTTAACATATCATTTTTGTCAAACGCTGTCAACGTCCGCACGAATATTGTCAGAAAAATACTAATTTTGTGCCTCACCCTGGCCCAGACGATAGCCCAAGTCACGCAGCGTGATCACCGGCCCGCCCGTGTGCTCGATGTACTCCCGCGTGAGCGTCACCTTCCCGATGTTGTCGTCCTTCGGGATCTCGTACATGATATCCAGCATAAACTCCTCAAGGATGGAACGCAGCGCGCGCGCGCCGGTTTTCTTCTCGAGCGCCTTCTCCGCAATCGCCTCCAGCGCGCCGTCGTCAACCTCAAGCTGCACCTCGTCGAGCGCGAGCAGCTTCTGGTACTGCCGGATGATCGCGTTGCGCGGTTCCTTCAGGATCCGCACCAGCATCTCCTTCGTCAGTGACTCCAGCGAAAAAATGATCGGCAGACGACCGATGAATTCCGGAATCATGCCGAAGGTCCGCAGATCTTCAACCGTCACCTTTGTAAGAAGGTTCGGATCGTCGTCGTATTTGTCCTTCAGATCCGCAAGAAAACCGACGGAAGCCTGCTTGTTCAGGCGCTCCTTGATGATGTCCTCAAGCCCCGGGAACGCGCCGCCGCAAATAAAGAGAATATTCTGCGTGTTCACCGTGACCATCGGCACCATCGCGTTCTTGCTCGCCGCGCCGACCGGCACCTCCACCTCGCTTCCCTCGAGCAGCTTCAGCATTCCCTGCTGCACAGCTTCGCCACTGACGTCGCGCTGGTTCGCATTGCGCTTTTTAGCAATCTTGTCAATCTCGTCGATAAAGACAATTCCCTGCTCCGCGCGCTCCACGTCGTTGTCAGCCGCCGTCAAAAGCCGTGAGATCACACTCTCGATATCATCACCGATATAACCTGCCTCCGTCAGGGAAGTTGCGTCCGCCATCGCGAGCGGCACATCCAGAAGTCGCGCCATCGTCTTGACCAGATAGGTCTTTCCGCAGCCGGTCGGCCCGAGCATCAGCATATTCGATTTCTCGATCTCGACGTCGTCCGTCCCGGAGGCGATCCGCTTGTAATGATTGTAGACAGCGACCGAGATCACCTTCTTCGCGTGTTCCTGTCCGACTACATACTCATCCAGGCTTGCCTTGATTTTGTGCGGCGCGGGTATGTTATTGATGTCGAGCTGCTTCACAGGCTTTTTCTCTTTTTCCTTCTTCTTCCTGATCTGCTGTCTCGGGACGCCCATCCCCATACCGCCCAGAATATCCGACAGATTAATCATGCCGATCGTCGGAATTCCTCCCGTGCGCCTTCCCTGATTCTCTTTTCCGTCCTTCTTTTCCGGATCCTCCGGATCGCCGGAAGAAGAGCCGCCTTCAACGATCTCCTGCTTCGCTTTGTCTTTTCCGTCACCACCTGACGAACTGCCTCCGTTTCCCGGCATGCCGCCTTTGGAAAAATCAGGCATGTAATTCATAAAGTCATCAAACGAGACCCCCGAAAATTTCATCGAGTCAACTGTCTTCTGCAGGCACTCCTGACAGATGCAGACGTCATTTCCCATCTCCAGCATTTTTCCGGCTCTGCTCTCCGGCCGCCTGCACATGAGACATATTTTCTCGTATTCGTCTTTTCTGTCCTTATCTTCCATATTACCGGTATACTCCCATCCTATCTCATGTTTCCGAGCTATCTGTTCCTGTTCCGTTGCCAAAATCCGTGCCGAAGCGAAAGCGCATTCCCCAGGGAGAATATGCGCGCCCTACGCTCTGTCACTCCACCGTCACAGACTTCGCCAGGTTCCTTGGCTTATCTACATCGCAGCCCTTGCCGATCGCCACATAGTAGGCGAAGAGCTGAAGCGGGATCACTGCAAGCGACGCCGTAAAATATTTATGGGTCTCCGGCACATAGACCACATAATCCGCAATCTTCTCTACCTCCGTGTTCCCGACATTCGTCACCGCAAGCAGAAACGCGCCGCGCGTCTTGACCTCGACCATATTGCTGATCGTTTTCTTGTAGAGGTTCTCCTGCGTCAGGACCGCCGCCACGAGCGTGCCGTCCTCGATCAGCGAGATCGTCCCGTGCTTCAGCTCACCGGCCGCATACGCCTCGGAATGAATGTAGGAAACCTCCTTCAGCTTCAAAGAACCTTCAAGCGAAATCGCATAATCGATACCTCGGCCGATGAAGAACACATCTCGTGCTGCAATGTAACGGTTTGCAAACCTCTGTATCTTTTCTTTGTGCCCGAGAAGCAGATCAATGTGCTCCGGAAGCCTGCGAAGCTCCGTGAGCATCTCGCCAACCTCCGCCTCACTCACCGTGCCGCGCACCTGTGCGAAATGAATCGCGAGCAGATACTCCGCGATCAACTGCGTACTGTATGCTTTCGTGGTCGCCACTGCAATCTCCGGACCGGCCCAGGTATACATGACATCGTCTGCCTCTCTCGCAATCGAGCTCCCGACCACGTTTACGATCCCGAGCACCTTGACTCCCCGCTTTCTGGCTTCACGCAGCGCAGCCAGCGTATCTGCGGTTTCGCCGGACTGGCTGACCACGATCACAAGCGTGCCCTCGTCCAGGATCGGATTGCGATAGCGAAACTCCGATGCGAGATCCACTTCGGTCGGTATTCTGGCAAGCTCCTCAAATACATACTTTGCCACGACTCCCGTGTGATACGCAGAGCCGCAAGCCACAATGCAGATCTTCCTGAGCGCCCGGATCTCCTCATGCGTCATGCCAAGCTCCTCGATCTCGACCCTTCCGTCGCGGATTCTCGGGTTCAGCGTGTCCGTCACAGCCTTCGGCTGTTCATAGATCTCCTTGAGCATGAAATGCTCATATCCGGCCTTCTCCGCCGCCGTCACATCCCACTGGATCGTCACGGACTCCTTCTCAATCTGCTCGCCGTCAATATTGTAAAAACGCAGATTCTCCGCGTCCATACAGACGATCTCTTCATTCTGTATAAAATAGACGTCTCTCGTATACTTCAGGATCGCCGGCACATCAGACGCGATCAGATTGCCGTCCGCCGCCTTTCCCGTGATCAACGGGCTGTCCTTGCGCACCGCGTAGAGCTGTCCCGGATAATCCTGAAAAATGATCCCGAGCGCATAGGAGCCCTCAACACGATTCATCGTTCGGATAATCGCCTGAAGCGGGTCCTTCTCTTCCCTATAATAATTATCGAGAAGATGCGCGACAACCTCTGTGTCCGTGTCCGACGAGAAAGTATAGCCCTTCTCTATCAGGCGGTTCCGCAGCTTCTGGTAATTCTCGATGATCCCGTTGTGCACGACCGCGATCGTACCTGACTCATTGAAATGCGGATGCGCGTTTTCGTTCGACGGAACTCCGTGGGTCGCCCATCTCGTATGCCCGATCCCGCACATACCTGGAAGAATTTGACCGTCATGCGTCATCTCCCGCAGGATTTTCAGCCTTCCTCGAGCCTTCATCCAGCGGATCTTCTCACCGTCGTAGACCGCGACGCCCGCCGAGTCGTATCCCCGGTATTCCAGCTTGTCAAGACCGTCCAGAAGGATCGGCGCAGCCTGCTCTTTTCCTGTGTATCCGACAATTCCGCACATCTTCATTTACCTCCAATAATCCTGATTCATTGTACATTTCCTGACCAGCCATCCCGGAAGCCTCCGGTAATTCTTTCCGAGCCGGTAGCCGAGATACTTGGCCCCGCTCTGGAGCACTAGCTTCGGGAGCAGCCAGATTTTTCCGTTTCTGCAAAGCCAGCCGGCCGTCTGGCATACCATCCGCACGCCTTCCCCCTCTGACTTAAGTCCTTCAAACACCTCAGGGTGCTCCGCCTGGGAGACGCCCAGATCAAAGTTTCGGTGAAACTGTTGCTCGCTGCTGTAATTGTGCGAATGGATCACCCGCGCATCCGCGCAGTAGGCAACCGCCTTTCCATTTTGGATCAGCTTCGCCGCAAAAATCATATCCTCGTTGAATATGGTATGACGCACAAAACCTCCCTGTTCATCGTATGCGCTTTTCCTATACATAGCACATACGTTGGAGCAGAAGTACGTCTTGATCCCAAGCTCCGGCAGATCCCTCAAGGTCTTGACCCGACTCTCTGGCCCGTAATTGAAGCCCCGCGCATAGCGCTCCAGCACACTGCAGCCCTCCGCCGGGAGCTGCCTTGCGTAAGCCGCGCAGACCTGCTCCTGTGCAAAAGGTTCAAGCAGCTTCCCGATCAGATACTGATCCGCCGGAAGCGCGTCCTGCGTCATAAAAAGCAGGTAGTCTCCCGTGAGCATCTTTGCCGCCATGTGGCGCGTCCCGCCGTGGTCAAATTCTTCCTTCCGGATATGCACGACCTCTGTATTCGGGATCCCCTCCATGCAACTCTCATCGAAGAACCGCTTCTCCGTATTCACCAGAAGGATCCGCTCCGGCTTTACGCTCTGCCGCGCGAGCCGTTCCAGCAGCATCCGCAGCTCCCGCCCTGGCCTGTACACCGGTATCACTACGTCAATTACAGCCATATCATATACCCCAAAGTATTCGTGTTTAGTTCACTTAAAGTGTAATCCGAACGCGTGCTCTGTCTGCGGATGTTCCGCCGCAAACACGTTGTTCT
>CANQVT010000088.1 GCA_947627365.1 uncultured Lachnospiraceae bacterium
TCCTTCGTGCGCAGGATCTGCCCCGACACATAGTCCACCGCGTTGCACGCGCCCGCGGACACCCCGATCACATACGGAACCACAAGCCTGCGCTCCATAAAGTAGTCCAGCACGCCGCTCGTAAAAATACCGCGCTGGCCTCCGCCCTCCAGGATCATTCCAACCTTTTTCATAACTTATTTCACCTCTTCCGGATCGGTTTCCTCCGCGCTTCCGACCCGCACATTCTATCTCATTTCTCACCGCTCAATATTCGTATGAGCTCTTTTCCCTGCAATGCTCGTCTGCAAATCCATGATCTTATTCTCTGCATCGCCCGTCTACTGCTCTATGAGCTCATTCCCCTGCATCACCTGCCTGTGATGTCGTATACAGGTACAATCCCGCCAGTATGATCACAGCCCCGATCACCTGCTGCGCCGCCGGAATCTGACCGAACAGGAAAATGCCGAGCACCGTCGCGAACACAGGCTCTCCCAGCTTTGCCGTGGAGATGAACGTCGCCGGCAGATATTTCAGCCCCCAGCTGAAAACGCTGTGTCCGAGCAGCGTACAACACAGAGCCAGTCCCAGCCCGAGCGCATAATTTTTCGGCTCATAGCCGACAACAGGAATCTGCATCGCCATACAGAAAACTGCAAGCGTCAGCGCGGCCGTACCGTACACCAGAAACGTGTAGAGCGTCGTCGACATTTTCCGGCGTTCCACGCGGCCGATCAGCGTGTACAGCGCTACGAAAAACGCCCCCGTCACCGCCAGAAGATCCCCGTACACCGCATTGCTGCCCGCGCCGTGATCGCTCAAAGCCAATACCACGCTGCCCGCAAAGGTCAGCAGAATACTGAACGCTCCCGGCCGGGAAATCCCTTCTTTTAAGAACAGGATTGACACGATCGCGACAAAAAATACCTCCGTGTCCACGAGCACCGTACTCGACGCGATCGAGGTGTACGCGATCGACTGAAAATAAAAGGAAAAGTGGCACGCGAGAAATATTCCGCTTAAGGCACACATCAGCACGGTCTTTTTCTCCAGCGTCTTCCACTCGTCCCGACAGACCTTCACCACAAGCGGCAGCAATAGCACCGCCGCAAAAAGCATGCGGTAAAACGCGATCACGACCGCCGGAGCGGTCGTATATTTCACAAAGATCGCGGAAAAAGAAACCCCGAATACCCCGAGGAGCACGATCAGTTTCGCTTTCATAAGTTATTGTCCGCTTTCTTCCTGCTCTGTCTCTGACTCCTCCTGAGCAAGCTCCGCGGCGGTGATCTCCGTCATGTTCTCCGTCTCAGTCTCCGGCTCCGCGTCCACAACATTGGAATTCTCTATCAGGAAATCATACACCTTATCCAAAAGCAGGCTGATACGGATCTCTTTCTCATCATTCGCCGCGATCAACTCCTCTGCTGTCTCGTACCCGTACTGCTGCGCGTACCGCTCTGTACCGGCTGTGTATTCCTCATCGGTAAGCTCGATCCCTTCAGCCTCCGCAATCGCTTTCAGATAAAGCTCCTGCTGCATCATCTCCTGGCACGCCAGAACCGCCTCGCTCTGGAACGTCTCCGGAGTCATCTCCAAATAGGAAGAAAGAAAATCCTCAAACTCCATCGAATACATCTGCGCTATGCTGCGATAGTACTGCTCCATCAAAGCAACGTTGTAATCAATCATCTCCTGCGGATAACCGGTGATTTCACTCGTATTCGAAATCTGCGTCATGAGATCTGACATGACAATGGTTTCCTGCTCCTGCTCCCTCGTCGCCTCAAGCTGCGCACGAACACTCTCACGGTAGGAGGCCACATCGTTGTACTCCCCGTCCGTGACCTTGCCCGCCACCTCGTCGGTCAGCTCGGGAACGCGCTTGATCTCGTTGACCGTGACAGTGAACACAACGTCTGCTCCTGCAAGCTCATTGCCATAGTTCTCCGGAAAGGTCAGCGGAAGCTCGACCGTATCGCCAACCGCCACGCCGATCAATCCATCCTCGAATCCGTCGATGAATTGATGGGAGCCGATCGTCAGATCATAGCCCTCGGCAGTGCCCCCGTCGAAGGCAACGCCGTCTCTTTTTCCCTCATAATCGATGTTCGCGATATCGCCCTCCTGCACAACGCCCTCGGTGATCGTCTCAAGCGCGTCGGAATACTGAAGCTCGGTCAGAATCTCCTCGTCAATCTCCTCTTCTGTCACCTCAAGCGGCTCCTTTACGACCGTCAATCCCTTGTACTGTCCGAGCGTTACATAGTCGGAAGCTTTGTAGTCCGGTCTCTCAGGAACCTTAAACTCCGTCTCGGCCTCGGTGCTCTCCTCAGAAGCCGCCTCTCCGGCGTCCGTGCTCTCCTCCGCACCAGCCTCCCCGGCATCCGTGCTTTCCTCCGCGCCGGCTTCTTCAGCCTCCGTACCCGCCTCTGCGTCTGTCATCGCTTCCGTCCCGGACTCCGGCTCGTCCGCCGTGGCGACAAACGCCGTCCCGGAAACCGTCAGGCAAAGCGAACACGCCAGAATAACGAATAAATTCTTCTTTCTCATAATGCCTGTCTCCTCTCACCAATAATCTCTGCCGAAATTATAACACAAGAAACTCCGTTTCGCACTATCAAATATAATTTTAATAAAACCCAAAGAATTATTGCACTTTCTCCCAAACAATGCTAGAATGCTAAAATGAAGAATAAAAGAAGCAAAAATCCACGGAGGTACATATGTCAACTGCACTCAAGGTTTTACTGATCATACTTCTTGTACTGATCGCTCTGCTTGTCGTTCTCTACTTTGTCGGGCGCAAGATGCAAAAAAAGCAAGTTGCCCAGCAGGAGCAGATGGAGGCTGCCAAGCAGACGGTATCCATGTTGATCATCGACAAAAAGCGAATGCCAATCAAAGATTCCGGGCTGCCTCAGATGGTCATCGACCAGACGCCCAAGATGATGCGTCGCTCCAAGCTTCCAATTGTCAAGGCGAAGGTCGGGCCGAGGATCATGACGCTCGTCAGCGACGCTAATATCTTCGACACGATTCCTGTCAAAAAGGAAGTCAAGGCTGTCGTCAGCGGCATCTACATCATGGAGGTCAAAGGCGTACGCGGACCGCTCGAAACCGTTCAGAAGAAAAAGGGCTTCTGGGCGCGAACACGTGCCAGGCTTTCCAAAAAGCTCGACGAGGAGAACAAGAACCTTCAAAAGGCAAGCGGGAAAAAAGGAAAGAAATAAACTGGGCGAGGACAAATGTCCTCGCCTGATTTTGTACCATATTCCTATGTAGACATAAGTAAAGCTTGAAACGTGCCTGCGCCGTTTCCGTTAATGATGATCTGTCAGGCTTTCTCACCTGTCAACGCATCCTGCAGATACGCTACGAACGCGCCGACCAGGATGCAGCCGGCGTAGATCATTCCGTCATAGTGGAGCGCCGAAATCAGGAAATAGCAGGCGAATACGATCACCGCGAAAACTGCCGTCCAGATTGCGTTGCTTATTCTCTTTTTCCGCTCTTTGCTTGTCAACGCATCCTGCAGATACGCCACGAACGCGCCGATCAGGATGCAGCCGGCATAAACCAATCCATCCAAATGAAGCTTCGGAACGAAAAAGTAGCAGGCAAAAACGATAACTGCGAGAATGGCCGACCAGATTGCATTGCTGAATTTCTTCATGATTTTTTCTCCTTTTTAAAAAATAAATGTTATGTGTTATCAGTATATCATATATAGGGCTCCTTTGGGGCTTGACGGGCTGACGTTTGTGTAGTCAAACCTGACTTTTGTGAAATTGCGCCGTATAGAGCCGTATAGAAGCAAAAAACTGCCGGAACGAATCGATTCCAGCAGTTTTCTTAACTCTCTTTTGTTTTCTTTTGACCTGTCTGTCCGTGCGAAATCGTGCAGAGATTGCCGTCACATCAACGAAGGTGAAACAACGGGCTTCCTTTCGCGATCGCGCGGATCCGGATCTGACAGTCCGCAACATGCTCGTAGTTGAGTTCAAGCCGGTATGAGACATGGATCTCAAGCAGATCCTCCTCTTCTGTCGTCTTCATATCCGTCACCTCCAGCCCCACCAGCATCTCCCCAAACGGAGTCTCATACCAGCACTCCGTCTTTTCTTCACGCAGGAAAGACATCTTCACGTTCACAGCGCCCTTTTTCGTAATTTCCATGCCGCCGTCCTTCAACGTGATCCGGTTGCTGACAATATCTCCGTTATCTTCCACCTGCTCATCGTAAAACAGGTAATGCGTCCCGTTGCGAAAAAAATATTTCCCGGCGGAAAAAATCTCGATCTCCTCGTCCTGCGCAGTATCCAGTGTGTGCAGTCCCTTCACGCTGACCAGTACATCTTCTGTCATCCAGGCATCCTCCTAATATTCTTCGATGTTGATCTTCTGCGTCGTCTCAATATCGTAGGGAAGGATCGAATTCGCAAAGCGTTTGAATTTGTCCGCGGCATCGCTGACATAAAATTTGTACGGCTCGTTGCCCGGCGGCTTCGCCTGTGTATTCAGAATGCCATGCTTTTCCAGCAGACGTTCCAGCTCCCTGGCCGTCTCATAGGCCGGGTTCACCAGACGCACATCCGGCCCTACAATCTCACCGATCAGCGAGCGCAGGAGCGGGTAATGCGTGCAGCCCAGAATCAGACTGTCGATCCCCTCGTCCAGCAGCTCCTGCAGATACCGCCTCGCCACTGTCTCCGTCACCGGATCCTTCAGCCACCCTTCCTCCACGAGCGGTACAAACAGCGGACAGGCCTTTCCGTATACCGTAATATTCGAATCCTCCGCACGGATCAGCTGATCGTACATGCCGCTGTTGATCGTGCTCTCTGTACCGATCACGCCCACTTTTCCGTTTGCCGTCGAATGCGCCGCGACATGCGCTCCGGATTTGATCACCCCGATGATCGGGATGTCCAGCTCCTTCTCCACCTCGTCAAGCGCCAGCGCGCTGGCTGTGTTGCAGGCAATGACAATCGCCTTGACCTGCTCGGTGCGCAGGAAACGGATGATCTGGCGCGAGTAGCGCAAAATCGTGTCCCGCGATTTGCTCCCGTACGGCACGCGGGCCGTGTCCCCGAAATATACGATACGCTCATTTGGAAGATTGCGCATGATCTCCCGCGCCACGGTCAGTCCGCCCACGCCGGAATCAAACACACCGATCGGCGCGGCACAGTCCCCGCGCCCTGTCTGTTCTGCCATCTCTATATTGTCCTCCCTAAAGAGTCTATGTTGCGTTATGCATCAATGAGGCGGCTCATTGCTTACGCGAAGATCAACGCCTCCCCGTCCAGAAACGCAAAGCGCACCGTTTCCTCCGCTGTAAACTCTGCCCTGCCGCTGGTCGCCTCTGTGACCGCGTCGCGCAGCTCCTGCAGCTGTTCTTGCGGAACCAGAGTCTGCACGGCTACACTGTCAGTATATTCCGAATCAATAATGGAAAGTCCTCTCTGCCCCAGCAGATACTGGATCTTGCCGATCCCGTTGTAATCCGTGCGGATGGAGAGCAGCGCGCCCTCCCGCTTATCGATCACGGCGCTGCATCGCAGCCCCTCCTGTACCGCCTTCGAATACGCGCGCACAAGACCGCCCGTCCCGAGCAACGTCCCTCCGAAATACCGCGTGACGACGACCGCCGCATTGTGGATCTCCTCGCCGAGCAGCACATCCAGCATCGGATGGCCGGCCGTTCCCTGCGGCTCTCCGTCGTCGCTGCAGCGCTGGATCTCATAGTGCTCCCCCACAATAAACGCGGAGCAGTTGTGCGTCGCGTTCCAATATTTCTTCTTCATCGCAGCGATAAATTCCAGCGCCTCTTCCTCGCTGTTCACCGGCCGTACCGTAGCGATAAATCTGGATTTCTTCTCGACGATCTCGCCCTCGCCGCCCCTGTAGACAATTTTCATAGCTACCTCTCAATGATCTCTGTCCTGCTTCGTCCCTTCAGACAATTTCCACCGCACCGCGTTCTCTGTACCCGGAGATCCGGTCAGTCCCTCTCAACCTCGACGATCTCCCCGGTCTGCGCATCGATCTTGTACTCATACTCCGCGCGACCCTCGCGCAGCTCCAGCTCATAGTCATAGAAACGTCCGTCATATTCGAACTTGATCTTGGCCAGCTCCGCATCCGCTTCAGCGATGCCGGAATCGTCCAGCGCAATCCGAACCGCCTGCTCATAACCGATCAGCTCCGTGCCGTCGACTGTGGTCTTGACGACCGCACTCCCGGTCGCCATGCTGTCGCCCTGTGCGCCGTCCCCGGCAGCATTCCCGTCCGACGTGCCGGCCTCCGTCTGTCCCTCCCCCGAGGGATTCGCTTCTGTCTGTGCCTCCGCAGTAGTACCGCTCCCCTGCGCGTCCGCCGAAGCGCCATCTGCAGAAACCGCCCCGTCTCCTGTCAGCGTCAGCTCTGCCACAGCTTCCTCGACCGCGCGGCCCTCAATACTCCACTCCAGAATCATACCGTCGGACTCCCGCAGCATATATTCATAGCTGTTATCTCCAAAGGAAAATTCGACCTCGACGACGTCCTCGCCGTCCTCGCGCTCACGCATCGTGCGCAGCCGCGCCGCATCAGCTTCCTCTACACCTGCGTCCGCCAGCGCGATCGCCTCCGCGCCTGTCTCGTCGAGCGGCAGAGTGACGTCCTCCTGCGCTAATGCTACATTCGCCGGCATTGAACCTGAAATTACGCAAAGCCCGGCTGCACAGAGCACCGCCGCAAATTTTTTTCCCAGCATTTCCTTCTTCATCACAGACCTCCATTTCCCTGCCCGGACAGCACCGGACAGTACAGAATTCATTCCGTTCCAAAATGGCGCCCACACATACGCTTGATGGCACGGTCATTTTACAGCCCATATTATATACCATCTGCAAATGCGATGCAAGGCTGACGCGCCGGCGTGCAGGGTTGTTTCATGAAAATCATGCACAAAATAAGGGAAGCATTTCCATGCCAGGTGCAGTCTTCCAACCCTAAAC
>CANQVT010000089.1 GCA_947627365.1 uncultured Lachnospiraceae bacterium
AACCTGCTGTGCGCGCCGTGCTTCGCGGCGATGGGCGCGATCAAGCGTGAGATGAACAACATCAAATGGTTCTGGTTTGCGATCGGCTATCAGTGCCTGCTTGCCTACGTTGTCTCGCTGTGCGTCTACCAGCTTGGCAATCTCTTCACGGGCGCGGGCTTCGGCATCTGGACGGCAGTGGCAATCCTGCTGGTCATCGGCTTCCTCTATCTGCTGTTCCGCCCGTACAAGGAGAGCCTGACACTGAAGGTGAATATGAGAAGCGCGGCAAGGGCAAAATAGATGAAGCTGGAATCCGGATGGAGTGGGCTTGTACGCCGGACGGAGAGCACAGCGACAGGGAAAGGCTGAATTTACAAAAAGGAGGCGCGCATATGGGAACTGCGATTGTACTTCTGGTAGTTCTATCGGCTGTCGGATTTGCCGTCCGTAGCATGATAAAGGATAAAAAAGCAGGCAAGTCCCTGCAGTGCGGCGGCGACTGCAAGCACTGCGGAGGGCATTGCCACTGAGACGACTTGCGTTCAAAAAGTCTCATCCAGTCTCAAGCCGATTCTCAATTCTTGATCAGGCTAACCTGAAACCGACCTGAGACTCGAGGCAGATTGACAAAGAAACAATGAATACGAAGCAGAAAAGAAGGACGGTGAGAAGGTCTGAGACCTCTCCCGTCCTTTTTAAAACTACAGCGTCAATATAACTTCGTTTTCCGCCTGCAGCAGATCCGCCGGGATATAATTCTCCGGAAGCTCCTGCCCGTTCAGGGTCAGGCGCGTGCAGCCTGCTTCGCGGCTGTTCGGATTCTCGACGCGAATATGCAGATGTTTACCGCGGAAGTCTTTTTCCATCTCGAACTGTTTCCAGCTCTTTGGAATCGACGGCGCAAGGCGAAGTCCGTCGAGATCCGGGCGTAGGCCTAGGATACCCTCGACACAGCCGACCATAACGGTCGAGGCGGTGCCGGTCAGCCAGTGGACGTGCGAGCGTCCCGGATGCTGACTGTGCTTGCCCTCGGTGAACTGCCCGTAGCAGTAGGGTTCGAGGTGCCGGATTTCCGCGCGGTCGTTCATCGCGGCCGGGGCGTTCTCCATGAAATACTCAAACGCGCGCTCGCCGTGTCCGCGCAGCGCCTCCGCAAGGATCAGCCAGCCTTGCGTCTGCGAAAAGATTCCAGCGTTCTCCTTGACGCCCTGATTGAAGATCACCATGAGCGCGCCGTCAAACGAATGCACGTGATACGGAGGATCCATGACGATCGCGCCGTACGGCGTGTTCAGACGCTCGTGGACTTTTTCAAGCGACGTATCCGCCTGCTCCGGCGTAGCCACGCCGCTGATGACGGCCCAGCTTTGGGGGTTCAGCCACATGTTGGCTTCCGGGTCGGAAGGATCGCCGATGCGCGTCCCGTCTTCCATGAAGCCCCGGATGAAGCGGTCGGTGTCCCAGCACAGGCTCTGGAGTTTCTCGCCGAGTTCCTTTTGCTTTCCGTCGAGGAAGGCGATGTATTCGTTATCATTTTTATGTGCGGCAAAGAGCTTCAGGATCGTCATCGCGTAGTAGAACTGCATCGCGACGAAGGTCGATTCGCCGTTCGCGCCGAGGCGCAGGCAGTCATTCCAGTCCGCGTGCAGGCCCGCCGGCATCCCGTGCGTCCCGAGATGATCGAAGGAGAACTTCAGTGCGCGCTTCAGATGCTCGTAGACTGTTCCCTCGTCGCGGTTGGCGAAGGGGATGACCTCGTCGAGGAACGCGAGGTTCCCGGACTCAGCGACATACTTGTAGACGGTCGGGAAGAGCCAGAGCGCGTCGTCCGCGCGGTAGGCCGGATGGCCGGTTTCCTTTACATAGGAGGCGTCGTCCGGCGTGTCCTCATGTCCCGGATTGTGCGTGTACTTCACGAGCGGCAGTCCGCCGCCGTTGTCCACCTGCGCGGAGAGCATGAAGCGGATCTGCTTCGCCGCCATCTCCGGCTCGAGGTGAATGACGCCTTGGATATCCTGCACGGTATCGCGGTAGCCGAAGCCGTTGCGCAGTCCGCAGTAGATGAGCGAGGCCGCGCGCGACCAGATGAAGGTCATGAAGCAGTTGTATGCATTCCAGGTGTTGATCATCGTGTTGAATTCCGGACTCGGCGTGTCCACCTTGAGGTGATCCATCTTCGTGTACCAGTCTGTCTTCAGCTCGGAGAGCTCCTTTGAGATCGTTCCGGCCGGGTCGGTGTAAGCGCTGAGAATTTTGGCAGCTTCGGACGCGGTTTTCGCCCCGAGCAGGAATGCGATCGTCTTCGATTCGCCCGGAGAAAGAGTGATCTTGCAGGAGAGGCCGCCGCAGGAATTCTCATTGTAGCTGTCTGAATTTCCGAGATCGCCTGAGATGACGCCCTGCGGATTCCCATAGCCGTGGTAACGGCCGAGGAAAAGCTCCTTATCCCCGCAGTAGGAGGAGACCGGCACACCGGCAAGCCCAAAGAAGCGCTCCATGATGTTGTCCCCCTCCGCGCGCTCGTCGCCGAGAGAATCCGCCAGGTTGCCGTGGATTTGCTGGAGAATGAAATTGTCCTTGAACATGGTGCGGGTGATGAAGAGCGAGTACTGCAGGTTCACGAGATCCTGCTCGTAGTTGCTGTGGTTGGTGAACTCCGCGTATCCGGTCAGCGTGAGGCTGCGCGGGCGGTCGGAATCGTTCTTCACGGTGAGCGCCCAGACCTCATAAGTCTTGCCGAGCGGCACGTAGTAGAGCGCCTCGGAATGAATCCCGCTGTAGTCCGCGTTCATGCGCGTGTAGCCCATGCCGTGGCGGCATTCGCTCTTGTACTGTGTCAGATCCTTCCCGACCGGCTGCCAGGAGGCGGACCAGAAATCCTTCGACTCATCGTCCCGGAGATAAATGTAACGTCCCGGCTGGTCGAAGTTGTTGAACACATAGCGCAGGATCCGGCCGTTCGCGCCGGATTTGGCGAAACTGTAGCCGCCTGCATTGTTGGAGATAATCGCGCCGTACTCCGGTGAGCCGAGGTAATTCGCCCACGGCGCCGGGGTGTCCGGGCGGTCGATGACATACTCACGATTTGCGTCGTCAAAATATCCGTATTTCATAGCTGTTTTTCCTTTCTTTGTGGAGTGTGTTCGTGTTTAGTTCACAAACAGCAACGAGCCCTGCGAACCTCGAAAAGCCTTCGGCTTTCCTCGGCCGCGGGCCCCTCGCCGGGGCGGCATCGCCCTCTTGCAGAGAGCGATTGCATCGCCCTATAAAGTTGCCGCATGACAAAGTTGTCTGCAAGCAGTCACTTTGTCATCCGTCAACTTTGCACGGCTCGTTGCTAATCACGAGTATATATGATTTTGGGCGCCAACTCAAGTAGAAAACAATAAATTAAACGAAATTAAATGCAAGAATTTTGCGTGACAAACCATAATAATATGATAGAATGAAAGAGAGCTGTAGAATCCCAGAATTGGAGATGAGGAACATGCGCTACGAGATCAACAAGACGAATTACCATACGTTTGAAACCATTGAGGTGAACAAGCTTGCGCCGCGAAGCTATTTTATCCCATACCCGGACCGTGCGTCCGCGGATGCGGTCACGCTAAGGGAGAAGCGCTACGGCTCTCCAAAGGTGATCTGCCTGAACGGAGAGTGGGATTTCAAATTTTATCCGATTCCGGCAGAGCTGCCGGACAATCTTGACACAGATCAGGTGGAATTCGACCGAATCGACGTGCCTTCCTGCTGGCAGTTTCGCGGGTACGACAGGCCCTTCTACGTGAACACGCGCTATCAGTTTCCGTACGATCCGCCGAAAATTCCGACAACGGAAAAGGTGGGCAAGGTACTCTCCCTGGTGGGAGCTGACCATGGGACGAGGCCGCGCTGGATGAAGCCGGAGAATGAGTACAATTTCGTGGGCGTGTATCGCCGGCATTTTCAGATTGAGAATGCGGGGAAGAATACGGTTTTGTCTTTCCTCGGGGTGGCAAGCTGCCTGGATCTGTATGTGAACGGGCAATTTGTCGGGTATTCGGAGGGTTCGCATAATATTGCGGAGTTTGATATTTCCGGACTCATTCAGGCGGGTGAGAACGAGTTGCTCGCCGTCGTGCATCGCTGGTGTACCGGCACTTATCTCGAGTGCCAGGATATGTTCCGCAACAACGGAATCTTCCGGGACGTCCTTCTGCGGATCAGCGAGCCGAAGGATTTCTGGGACATTGATTTTCAGACGAAAAAGACGAAGAAAGGCTATACAGCGACTGCGGAGGCAGTGCTGATCAAAGCTGCGGCGAAGGATGAAGCAGAGAAGAGCGAGACTGCGTCAAAGGACGAGGCAGGACAGAGCAGGCCTGCGCCGAAGGGTGGGGCGGGACAGAGTGAGACTCCGGTTAAGGGCGGGACAGGGCGTACGCAGGACGTTGAGATAACGTTCACGCTGACCGGACATGGGCTGAATCTCACGAAAAAGGCAAAAGCTGAGAATGGAAAAGCGACGGTCACATTTGAAAATCTGAAAGTACAGGAATGGACAGCCGAGACGCCGGAGCTCTATGACCTCTATTATGAGACGGAGGATTCCTGCGTAAAAGAGCGGGTCGGATTCAGAAGCGTAAGCATTGAGGGCAATCTGTTCAAATTTAATGACAGACTGATCAAGTTCCACGGCGTGAATCACCACGATACAAGCTGTACGAACGGCTACACGATGACGCCGGATGAGATCGAGCGTGACGTCAGGCTCTGCAAGGAATTCAATATTGATACGATTCGCACGTCCCATTATCCGCCGGATCCGTATTTGCTGGAGCTGTGCGACGAGCTGGGAATTTACGTGGTGGACGAGGCAGATGTGGAGACGCACGGGGCGTTCACGCAGAAGCTTCCGGCGAGCTATAATCGGATCAGCAACGATTCGAAGTGGGAGAGGCATTTCGTCGATCGCGCCGCGAGACTGTACCAGAGGGACAAGCTGCATGTCAGTGTGTTCCTTTGGAGTCTCGGAAATGAGTCCGGCGGTACATATAATACAGACAAAGAGGCAGAATATCTGAAGGAGCACACGGATATTCCGGTGCACTACGAGAGCGCGATCCACACAAAGAAAAAGGCCTACGATGTGGGAAGTGAAATGTATCCGCCGGTACAGCAGGTTCATTCCGTCGGCGATGGCAGCTGCAAGACGCCCCAGCTTCTCGATCGCCCGTATTTTCTGTGCGAGTATGCGCATGCGATGGGCGTCGGACCGGGTAATATCGAGGCGTATTGGAAAGAAATCTACTCCTACGATAATCTGATGGGCGGCTGTGTCTGGGAAATGGTGGATCACGCGGTCCTACATCCGGACGGAAGCTATACCTACGGCGGCGACCACGGCGAGTGGGAGCATGACGGCAATTTCTGCGTGGACGGTATTTTTTATCCGGATCGTGCGCCGTCGACCGGCGCATGGATCGTTCGACATGCCTATCGTCCTCTGCGCGTGACGTATCTGGGAAATGATGAGTTTGAAATCTTCAACACAACCGGTTTCACCGCCGGAAAAAATTACCGGTTGGAATGCTTCTGGAGCGACGGAAGAAAGACGACGGTGATTCCGGATGTGAAGCCGATGCGGCGAAAAACAATCCGAATCGTACCGGAGAAGGGCGAGGCGGACGAAAGCCTCTGCCTTGAGGGAAGCCTGTTGCTGTCTATCCATACTGTGGACACCAGAACCGGGAAGCGTGTCGCGATGGAACAGATCTGTCTGGAGGAACGGGCCTGGCCGGGACCTCTGAAGACAAAAGCGGCCGGAATTTACAATAATATGTCTCTGGGCAAAGGCAGGTTTATCCTCGAGCTTCCGGAAGGGCGAATGACGGGCGGGAGTCCTTATCATATTTTGTTCCGCGCGGCGACGGACAATGACACGGATATTCAGATGAAGAATACCATGGAGCCGTACTATCAGGAGCAGGAGGAAATCCTGTCAATCCGGAAAAGCGACCGAAAAAGAATCATGGAAACACGTATTCGCGCCGCGAAGCAGATTTTTAACTGCATGGACGTCTATGAGAGCTGTGCGGAAGGAATCCTGGTTACGAGCCGAATTCATTGCGTGAAAGGTTCGGGCGAGATCCCGAGATTTGGGATGACATATCGTCTGGATCCGGAATTTTCGGACGTCACTTATCAGGGCCGGAGCGGAGAATCTTATGTGGATATGAAGGAGCAGTTTCCGATCTCGCGCGTTTCCTGCAAGGTATCTGACATGACGGAGCCGAACATCCGACCGCAAGAGAGCGGAAACCGCTGTGACTGCAGCAGCGTGACGATCAGCAATGGCAGGACGAAGGTGACCTTCCGTGCGGTGGGCAGACCGTTCGAGCTGGGCGTCAAGCCGTATAGCGACCGGGAACTGACTAAAATGCGGCACCCCGAGGATGAAATTACAACGGGAACCTATGTGACAATTCAGGCCTTTCAGATGGGGATCGGCACCGGAAGCTGCGGGCCGGATACCGCGAAGGAATTCCGCTATCCGGCAAACCGGGATTATGAGTTTAAATATCTGATACAGGTGGAAGAATAGATAGAGAAAGCAAGTTTGAAATAAAAATGGAAGAAATAGGGATAAAACTAGGGGGCTGCGTTTTCGTCAGCCCCCAGATTATGCCAATCAATCCATTTTTCAGGGGAAAAAAGAAATGAAGTTAAATACTTCATTACA
>CANQVT010000090.1 GCA_947627365.1 uncultured Lachnospiraceae bacterium
TTCACGGACGGATATGGGACGTTTCCGGTGAAGAAGCCGCCCTATGAGACGGCGTTCGTGTTTATGAAGGAGGACTACCGGGATGTGGACGTGCCGCCCTGGGCGATCAAGCTGATCATCGGAGAGGAAGAACTGCTGGAGGACAGACTATGAATATCAAGCGTGCGAAACAGGAGATCAAAGATACAATCGAGGCGTATCTTCTGAAGGATGAATACGGGGAATATGTGATCCCGCAAATCCGGCAGCGGCCGGTGCTGCTTCTGGGCGCGCCGGGCATAGGCAAGACGCAGATCATGGAGCAGATCGCGAAGGAGTGCGGGATCGCGCTAGTGGCTTACACGATCACGCACCATACGAGGCAGAGCGCGATCGGGCTGCCGTTCGTCTCGAAGCAGAACTTCGGAGGGCGGGAGTATACGGTGACGGAGTACACGATGAGCGAGATCGTGGCGTCGCTCTATGAGAAGATGGAGAAGACCGGACTTTCGGAAGGCATTCTGTTCATCGATGAGATCAACTGTGTGTCGGAGACGCTCGCCCCGGCGATGCTGCAGTTTCTGCAGTGCAAGACCTTCGGAAGCCATGAAATCCCGCAGGGCTGGATCATCGTGGCGGCAGGCAATCCGCCGGAGTACAACAAGTCGGTGCGTGAGTTCGACGTCGTGACGATGGATCGCGTCAAGAAGATCGAGGTGGAGCCGGATTTCGCGGTTTGGAAGGAGTACGCGCAGCTGCAGCAGCTCCACCCTGCGGTAATTTCGTACCTCAACACGCGGACGGCGCATTTCTACAAGATGGAGACGACGGTGGACGGAAGAAAATTCGCGACGCCGCGCGGCTGGGAGGATCTCTCGCAGATGCTCACGGTCTACGATGCGCTTGGCAAGGAGATGGACCGTGAAGTAGTCGTGCAGTACATCCAGCACGAGGCGATCGCGAAGGATTTCGCGAACTATCTCGAGCTGTATCGCAAGTACCAGATGGATTATCAGCTCGAGGAGGTGCTGGAGGGCCGGATCGATCCGCTCCTGTTGAAAAAGGCCGCGCATGCGCCGTTTGACGAGAGATTGAGTGTGGTCGGGCTTCTGCTCGGGCGTTGCCGGAACCGCTTCGCAAAGCTGATGCGCGCGGAGCAGGCGGCGGAGCAGCTCTACGAAGAACTTAAAAAACTGAAAATGTGCTTACTTTCCGGAGAAACCGGCAACGAAGCGGCAGGAGTAGACGGAATTTTGAGCGCCGCGCTTGCCGATTTTCAGGCGGAGACCGAGCGCAGGAAGACGGCGGAACTTCTGACAAGGCAGGAAGAGCAGACGCGTCGCCGGGTGACAGAGCTTCTGGAGCAGTATCAGTGTAATCTTCGGAAGGAAAACATGCAGGACGGCGGGGCGGCGTTTGCCCGGATCAAGGAGTGGTTTGACGGGGAGCAGGACGCGTTGGAGCGGGAGATGACCGAAGCCGGAGCGATGCTGGAGCACACGTTTGATTTTCTGGAGGCGGCGTTCTCCGCGGGACAGGAGATGGTGATCTTTATCACGGAGCTGAACCGGGATCCGTACAGCGTGCATTTTTTGCAGGAGTACGAGTGCGAGCGCTATTATCGCTACAATCGGGATCTCCTGTTCGAGGAGAGCGGACAGGCGATCGAGGCGAGGCTGCGGAAGCTGGGCAGGTAAAACATTTCTTGCGCAGAAGAGGCAAATCAAAATAGAATACCCGGAAGGGCTTTGCACCACCTTTCCGGGTATTTGTCTGTCCTGCACCCTGCGGCGCATGACGAATATTTTCTGAATCAAAAGCCTATTTGATCACCTTGATCCAGCCCTTCGGCGCCTCGAGGCGGCCCATCTGGATGCCGGTCAGGGTGTCGTACAGCTTCTTTGTGGTCGGACCCATCTCGCTCATGCCGCTTGGGAAGCAGATCTCCTTGCCGTGATCGACGATCTTGCCGACCGGGGAGATGACGGCTGCGGTGCCGCATAGGCCGCACTCCGCGAAATTCTTGACCTCATCGAAGAAGACCTCGCGCTCCTCGACCTCGAGTCCCAGATATTCCTTCGCCACGACGAGCAGGGAGCGACGGGTGATGGACGGCAGGATGCTGTTCGATTTCGGCGTCACGACCTTGTTGTCCTTTGTCACGAAGAGGAAGTTCGCGCCGCCGGTCTCCTCTACCTTCGTGCGGGTAGCGGCGTCGAGGTACATATTCTCATCAAAGCCCTGACGGTGCGCGTCCATGATCGCGTAGAGACTCATTGCGTAATTCAGGCCCGCCTTGATGTGGCCGGTGCCGTGCGGCGCCGCACGGTCGTAATCGCAGACGCGGATGGTCAGAGGTTTCACGCCGCCCTTGAAGTACGGGCCGACCGGAGTCGTGAACACGCGGAACTGATATTCGCTGGACGGCTTCACGCCGATGACGGCGTCGCTGCCAAACATGTACGGACGGACATAGAGCGTGGCTCCCGAGCCGTAAGGCGGTACGTAGGCTTCGTTGGCGGCGACTGTCTGGACGACAGCCTCGACGAACTTATCCTGCGGATAGACCGGCATCTCCAGACGCTTACAGGAGTTCTCCATGCGCTCTGCGTTGAGGTCCGGGCGGAAGGTCACGATGTGGCCGTCCTCGGTCGTGTAGGCTTTCATGCCCTCGAAGCAGGTCTGCGCGTACTGCAGCACGCCCGCGCACTCGGTAATCGTCACGGTCGCGTCGGTGGTGAGGCCGCCCTCGTCCCACGCCCCGTTTTTATAGTTTGCGACAAATCGCTTATCGGTCTGCACATAGCCGAAACCGAGATTTGCCCAGTCAATGTTTTTCTTTTCCATTGTAATTACCCCTTCCCTGGTTAAAATGTAAAATGCCGCGACAGTCGGCGGAACGTCTCCCGGATAGCCGCGATTTAAAACGATTATCTGTAGTTTACGCCTGCTTTTTTACTGTGTCAAGTTAAATCGTTGCACTGTCGATTTCTTGACAAGCAACCTGCGCGCCCATATAATGATAACGAAATCCGGAACAGAGTATGGATATACCAATGATCACCGGCGAATCAGTCTGCCTGGATGGAAAGAAAGGGAACAAAGAAAGATGCGGTGGGAAGAATTTGAAGAGGAAAAACCAGCGGAAAAGAGCGGAAATACTTTCGACGCGATCTACGATGTCGTGCGGCAGATCCCGCGCGGGAACGTGGCGACTTACGGGCAGATTGCGGGACTTGTCGGGAACCGCAGGCTCTCCCGCGTCGTAGGGTACGCGCTGCATGTCAACCCGGATCCGGCGCACATTCCCTGCCATCGTGTGGTGAACCGTTTTGGCGAGGTGTCGAGCGCGTTCGCGTTCGGCGGGGAGAACCGGCAGATTGCGCTTCTCGAGGCCGAGGGCGTAGAGTTTCGGGATGGCCGGGTCGACATGGAGCGGTTCCAGTGGAGGAAGTTCAGATTTTAAAGTTTGGGAAGATGGATGACTCTATTTTAGTCTGTCGTTTGAATGACAGGATAGAAATTGGACGTATAAGACGGAGGCGGTATTTTTGGAGCATGATTTTTCGAAGGGAAGCGTGAGCAGGCACATCATGATGCAGGCGGTGCCGCTGATGATCGCGCAGATCCTGCAGCTTCTCTACAATATAGTGGACCGGATCTATATCGGTCATCTGCCGGGCTCGAATGGCCTCGCGCTGACCGGGATCGGCCTGGTCTTTCCGATCATATCGCTGATCAACGCGTTTACAAATCTCTACGGGATGGGCGGCGCGCCGCTGTGCTCGATCGCGCGTGGCGCCGGGAAGACGGAGCAGGCGGAGAAGATCATGGGGAACTCGGCGACACTTTTGTTTTTTACGTCGTTTGTGAT
The DNA here is from genome assembly GCA_947627365.1 of uncultured Lachnospiraceae bacterium. Taxonomy (GTDB): domain Bacteria; phylum Bacillota; class Clostridia; order Lachnospirales; family Lachnospiraceae; genus Choladousia. The sequence continues at coordinate 3,854 of CANQVT010000090.1, forward strand.
CATGGCGCTGTGCTACGCGCTGAAACGCCCCGTCCTGTACATGCTGGGCGCAAGCGACGCCACCTATCCCTACGCGAACACCTATCTGATGATCTACCTGCTCGGCACGGTTTTTTTCATGCTGGGCAATGGAATGAACAATTTCATTACTTCTCAGGGATTCCCGAGGATTGCGATGGGGACGACGCTGCTGGGCGCGCTGATCAACCTGATCCTCGACCCGATCCTGATCTTCGGCTTCGGCATGGGGATCGAGGGCGCTGCGATCGCGACGGTGGCGGCACAGATTATCTCCGCAGTGTGGGTGCTGCGCTTCCTGACAGGGAAAAAGGCGATCCTGAAGCTCAAAAAAGAATATTTTCGACTGGAATGGCCGCTGGTGCGGGACATCACGACGCTCGGCACGGCCGGCTTCATCATGCAGGCGACGAACTGCGTCTCGCAGATTGCGTGCAACGCGATGCTCGGCATCTACGGGGGCGACTTGTACATCGGGATCATGACGGTCCTGAATTCGATCCGTGAAATCTTAAGCATGCCGGTCATGGGGATCACGCAGGGTTCGCAGCCGGTGCTCGGATTCAACTATGGGGCGAAGCAGTACGACCGGATCCGAAAAGGCATACGCTTTATGTCTGTGGTGGGAGCACTGTACACGGTCGCCGCGTGGGGATTGCTCGTGCTTTTCCCGAAGCCGTTTTTATCCCTTTTCACCGGCAATCGTGAGATGATCGAGGAGGGCGTGCGCTCCGTGCATCTGTATTTCGCCGGCTTTGTCTTCATGCTGTTCCAGTTCTCAGGGCAGTCTGTGTTCACGGCTCTCGGAAAGTCGAAGCAGGCGATCTTCTTCTCGCTGTTTCGCAAGGTGGTCATTGTGCTGCCGCTGACGGTTCTGCTCCCGCGCTTTCTGACGGACAGCGTGGCGGGCATCTTCCTGGCCGAACCGATCTCGAACGTGATCGGCGGCATCGCGTGCTTTACGACGATGTATTTTACGGTGTACCGGAAGCTTGGGAAACAGCAACAGGGGACAGCTTAAATGCTTATATCCAGGTACGCAGCGCGGCCTCGATATCGGCGACGGCTTCCTGCACGCTCAGGCTTCCGACCGGGATCGTGAGCTGCGCGTATTTCTCATAAAGAGGTGTGCGCTCCGCGTACAGCCCGGCAAGACCCTGACCGGGACGGAACACGACGCCGCGCCGGGTGAGGTCGCCGAGGCGCCTCGCGAGGGTGGGGCAGTCGGCCTCCAGATAGACGATGGTGCCGATGGAGCGCAGGTGTTCCATCGCTTTCGCGCCGTAAACGACGCTGCCGCCTGTGGCGATGACAGAGCGTTCGGCGGTGATCGCGCAGTTTACACGCTCCTCGATGCGGTTGAACTCGTCGTTTCCCGCGTCGCGCATGATCTGCCAGAGCAGCTTTCCCTCCGATTTCTGGATCAGAAGATCCGAGTCGATAAAATCATAGCCGAGCACCTTGGCGAGCACGATGCCGATCGTGCTCTTGCCAACGCCCGGCATACCGATCAAAATCACATTGTTCATGTCGATTGCTTACCCTTTCATTTTCAGGACAATTTATTGTTTTCCCGGAGCCGCCTTGAGCGGTCAGCTGAGGATCGCGCCGAATGCGCCGAACAGTCCCGCGCTCGCCGCGCCCATGATCAGTCCCGCGAGCAGCACGCCGAGCATGACTGCGATGACGCTGGACTTGAAATCCATATTCAGGATGCTGGCCGCAAGCGTGCCGGTCCATGCGCCGGTGCCCGGAAGCGGGATGCCGACGAAGAGCAGGAGCGCGACGAAGAGTCCGCGCCCGGCGCTCGCCTGAAGCTTCCGTCCGCCCTTTTCCCCTTTCTCAAGGCAGAATGTGAACAGCTTTCCGATGACCGGCTTATCCTTGCCCCAGTTAAGCACCGTGCGGGCGAAGAGATAGATGAACGGAACCGGGATCATGTTCCCGAGGATTGCGATGATGTATGTTTGTACCAGCGGCAACCCGCGCAGCACTACTCCGACAGGGATCGCACCGCGCAGCTCGATAAGCGGTACCATAGAGATAAAAAAGACGAGCAGATAATTCAGCATAAAAAGCTCCTTTCTGTTGGCCGAATCAGATTCGGATTCACATACGCAGTCTATTATACATGAAATCTATATGCGCGGGCAAGTATTAAACATGAAACTTGCAAATTCGCAAAAACTGACCATTTTTGC
>CANQVT010000091.1 GCA_947627365.1 uncultured Lachnospiraceae bacterium
GTTTAGGGTTGGAAGACTGCACCTGGCATGGAAATGCTTCCCTTATTTTGTGCATGATTTTCATGAAACAACCCTGGCGCAGGATTGCGCCCACTTGCTGATCATCTGAAAAAGTAGTATACTGTGATTGCATATTGTATTTTTTGGATGGATTGGGAGTCAGGTTGTATGCTGAAATCTTTTTCTGAGGTGTTTCCGGTACTTGAGCTGAGCGACGATCTGCGCAGCTTGTTGGAGTTTGTCCAGGTGAGCCGGGTGGCTATGAACCGGGAGCGTACGTTTTTGCATGTGTATCTTGAGAGCGAGAAGCTGATCCAAAAGAAGTTTATTTTTGAGCTGGAGGACGCAATGAAAGACCAGCTTTTTTCGGATGTCATGATGACAGTCAAGGTGATCGAGAAGTTTCGGCTGTCGAAGCAGTATACGCCGCGGAAATTGATGGCGGTTTACGAGGATAGCATCTCGCAGGAGCTCCGGCGGTACAGCGCGCTTCTTTACAGTCTGTTTCGCGACTCAGAGCGCGAGTTTTTGAATGAGGATACGCTCGTGCTTGGGATACCGGACAATGTGCTCTCAGATGACAAGAAGAGCGAGCTGCTTGAGTTTCTCGAGAAGATTTTCTGTGAACGTTGTGGGCTTGACTTTCATGTCAGTGCAAAGCGCGTGGAGCCGAAAGAGAATAAAAAACGTAAGCTTCAGGATATGGAGCTGGAGCAGGAAATTGCAGCGATTGCAAGGAACTATGCGTCTGTGAAGAATGGAAGCGACGCAGAGGCGCAGGCCGCTACAGACGCTGTCGTGTCGGATGGCGATGGAGGGACTGCAGCGGTCGGGGCCTCGGCAAGTGGGAAAGATAGTTCAAATGCCGGGGACAGAGGAGATGCAGGAACTGTCGGAGCCAGAGGAAACTCTAACTCTGGTGGCGGGCAGAAAATGACCGCGATGCCGAAGCAGGATGTGGTACAGAAATTCGAACCACATAGGGGACAGGAGAAAAATAGTGCAGGCCGCAAAGGCGCAAAGGGCGATTTTTACCGTTCGGCCGGGCGCTCCGGGAATATGCACCGCTCCTCGGATCCGGATGTATTTTACGGGCGCGATATCGTCGGCGAGGTCACGCCGATCGAGGAGATTACAGGGGAGATCGGGCGGATCGTCGTGCATGGACAGGTATTGAACGTAGAGCAGCGCGAGCTCAGGAATGAGAAGGTGCTCTTTACGTTCAGTATTACGGATTTTACAGATTCCATCGGAGCGAAGATGTTTCTGGACAAGGGACAGGCACAGGAGCTCGCGCAGGAAGTGAAGACCGGCGCGTTCCTGCTGATCTCTGGCGTGACGACGATCGACCGTTTTGACAGCCAGCTCACGATCGGGAATATATCCGGGATAAAGAAGATCACGGATTACCGGGAGAAACGTCTGGATACCTCTGCTGAGAAGCGTGTGGAGCTTCATTGCCACACGAAGATGAGCGATATGGATGGCGTCTCTGACGTCAAGGATATCATAGAGCGGGCGATGGGCTGGGGGCACAAGGCCATCGCGATCACGGATCACGGCGCGGTGCAGGCGTTTCCGGACGCGAATCATGCGGTGCCCAGGGACAGTGATTTCAAGGTGATCTACGGCGTGGAGGCATATCTGGTAGATGACCTGAAGGAGATCGCGGTGAACGAAAAGGGACAGACTCTGGACGATACATACGTTGTATTTGACCTTGAGACGACCGGATTCTCACCGGATCAGTGCCGGATCATCGAGATCGGCGCGGTTAAGGTTGAGTCAGGCAGGATCACGCAGCGCTTCAGCACATTCGTCAATCCGGAGGTGCCGATCCCGTTCCGCATCGAGGAGCTGACCGGCATCAGCGACAACATGGTGCTCGACGCGCCGACAATCGAGAAGGTGCTGCCGGAATTTATGGAGTTCTGCGACGGCTGTGTGATGGTCGCGCACAATGCATCGTTTGACATGAGCTTTATCGAGAAGAACTGTGAGCGCCAGGGGCTTTCCTGTGAGAAGACAATCGTGGACACGGTCGCGATGGCGCGCGTGCTGCTGCCGACGCTGAACCGCTACAAGCTGGACACGGTCGCGAAGGCGGTCGGCGTGCCGCTTGACAATCATCACAGGGCGGTGGACGACGCGGCCTGTACGGCAAATATTTTTGTAAAATTTATCTCGATGCTGAAAAAACAGGAAATCGAGACGCTGGCAGGCCTGAATGATCTTGGCGCTTCATCGGATACACAGATCAAGAAGCTGCCGTCCTATCACGCGATCCTTCTGGCGAAGAATGATATCGGACGTGTAAATCTCTATCGACTGGTGTCCCTGTCGCATATCAATTATTACAGCAGGCATCCGCGTGTTCCGAAGAGTATATTGCAGAAGTACCGCGAGGGTCTGATCCTCGGCTCCGCCTGTGAGGCGGGGGAGCTGTATCAGGCGTTGGTGCGAGGCGCCCCTGAGCCGGAGATCGCGAGGCTGGTCAACTTTTATGATTATCTTGAGATCCAGCCGCTTGGCAACAATATGTTCATGACGCGTGAGGACTATTCCGACCGGAAGACGGTGGAGGACTTAAAGGATCTGAACCGTAGGATCGTCGAGCTCGGAGAACAGTACGGCAAGCCGGTCGTGGCGACCTGCGACGTGCATTTCCTCGATCCGAAGGACGAGGTCTATCGCCGCATCATCATGTCATGCAAGGGCTTCAAGGATGCGGATAATCAGGCGCCGCTCTATCTGCGTACGACGGAGGAGATGCTGAAGGAGTTTGAGTATCTCGGGGAGGAGAAGGCGCATGAGGTCGTGATCGAGAACACGAACAGGATCGCGGACATGTGCGAGAAGATCTCCCCGGTGAGGCCGGACAAATGTCCGCCCATCATCGAGAATTCCGATCAGATCCTGCGAAATCTCTGCTATGAGAAGGCACACGAGATCTACGGGGAGGAGCTGCCCGAGGTGGTGTCGGAGCGGCTGGAGAGGGAGTTGAACTCGATCATCTCGAACGGCTTTGCCGTGATGTACATCATCGCGCAGAAGCTGGTGTGGAAGTCGAACGCGGACGGCTATCTGGTCGGTTCGCGGGGATCGGTCGGCTCGTCGTTCGTGGCGACGATGGCCGGCATTACGGAGGTGAATCCGCTCAGCCCGCACTATTATTGTCCGAATTGTCACTACAGCGATTTCGATTCAGACGAGGTGAAAAAGTTCGCAGGGATGGCTGGCTGCGATATGCCGGACAAGGACTGTCCGGTGTGTGGGACGAAGCTGAAGAAAGAGGGTTTTGATATCCCGTTCGAGACCTTCCTCGGCTTCAAGGGGAACAAGGAGCCGGATATCGACCTGAACTTCTCCGGTGAGTACCAGAGTAAGGCACACAAGTATACAGAGGTAATTTTCGGGGCTGGGCAGACGTTCCGCGCCGGCACGGTCGGCACGCTGGCAGACAAGACAGCGTTCGGCTATGTGAAGCGCTATTATGAGGAACATGGACAGCACAAGAGAAACTGCGAGATCGACCGCATCGTGCAGGGCTGTGTCGGCGTGCGACGCACGACCGGACAGCACCCGGGCGGGATCATCGTGCTGCCGATCGGTGAGGAGATCTGTTCATTCACGCCGGTGCAGCATCCGGCCAACGACACAGAGACGGATATCATCACCACGCATTTTGACTATCACTCGATCGACCACAACCTGCTCAAGCTTGACATTCTTGGGCACGATGATCCGACGATGATCCGTATGCTGGAGGATCTGACCGGGATCAACGCCAGACAGATCCCGCTCGACGACCCTCAGGTCATGTCTTTGTTTCAGAACACGGACGCGCTCGGCATCAAGCCGGAGGACATGCGCGGCGTGCCACTGGGATCACTCGGAATTCCGGAGTTCGGCACCGAGTTTGCCATGCAGATGCTGATCGACACGAAGCCGCAGTATTTTTCGGATTTGGTGCGGATTGCGGGACTGGCGCATGGCACGGACGTGTGGCTTGGCAACGCGCAGACGCTGATCCAGGAGGGCAAGGCGACGATCTCCACGGCGATCTGTACGAGAGACGACATCATGATCTACCTGATCGGGAAAGGGCTGGACAGTGAGCTCTCGTTTACGATCATGGAGAGCGTCCGCAAGGGCAAAGGGCTCAAGGATGACTGGGAGAAGGAGATGATCGCGCACGGCGTGCCGGACTGGTACATCTGGTCCTGCAAAAAGATCAAGTACATGTTCCCGAAAGCGCACGCGGCGGCCTACGTCATGATGGCGTGGCGCATCGCCTATTGCAAGATCAATTATCCGCTCGCTTACTACGCGGCGTATTTCAGCATTCGCGCTTCGGGCTTCGACTATGAGTTGATGTGTCTCGGCCTGGACCGGCTGCTCTACCACATGGACGATTTCGAGCGGCGGATGGACACGCTGAGCAAGAAAGAGCAGGATTCCTACAAGGATATGAAGAGCGTGCTCGAGATGTACGCGAGAGGCTACGAATTCATGCCGATCGATATTTATAAGGTGCAGGCGGTGCGCTTCCAGATCATTGACGGAAAGATCATGCCGGCCTTGAGCGCCATCTCCGGGCTCGGCGATAAGGCTGCCGCCGCGGTGGTCGACGCCGTGAAAGACGGCCCATTCTTGTCGAAGGACGATTTCATGACGCGGACGAAGGTCAGCAAGACGCTCACGGATCTGCTCTGCGACCTGAAGATTCTCGACGGCCTGCCGGAGACGAACCAGCTTTCAATCTTTGACTTTGCGAGTTAGGAGCGGCATGGCTCGTGCCGTGAAAATTCCGTCATGAGTGAAAATATGCGAGAGTATATAAGGAGACGCCATGTTTCAGAAATTCTATCCGGATGAGTATCTGGATTCCACTTATGTCATCGACTTTGACGCGCTTTACAGGAAAGGATATCGCGGTATCATCTTTGATATAGATAACACGCTTGTGCCGCACGGCGCTCCGGCCGATGCGCGGGCAAAGGCGCTGTTTGCGCATCTGAAGGAGCTGGGCTTCCAGTGCTGCCTGCTGTCGAACAACCAGCGGCCGCGGGTTGAGATGTTCAACGAGGAGATTCAGGTGCATTTCATCGAGAACGCGCACAAACCCTCGCGGAAGAGCTACCGCAGAGCGATGGAGCTGATGGGCACGGATCTGGAGACTACGCTATTCGTGGGCGATCAGCTGTTCACGGATGTGTACGGCGCGCGGCGCGCGGGAATCTATTCGATCCTTGTAAAGCCGATCCATCCGAAGGAGGAGATCCAGATCGTGCTGAAACGGTATCTGGAGCGGATCGTGTTATACTTTTATAAGCTGCGCCGCCTGCAGGGCAAAGGATGAACGGATAGAGAAAGCATATCCACGGACGGCGCCCGCCGCCGAACAGAAAGCAGATAGAAAAGCAGAATAAAAAGCTGATATAGAAAGCAGAAATAGAAAGAAGACAGTTGTAAAAAAGGGGTGTTTTCAGTGCTGGGACAGATGAGTTTGTTTGACGACAGGGAGCAGATGTCGCCGCTGGCGAGCAGGCTCCGCCC
>CANQVT010000092.1 GCA_947627365.1 uncultured Lachnospiraceae bacterium
AGCTCGTCGAAGAGGACAAGAGAGCGCTCGTCCGCCTTTTCCCAGAAGGAGACGATGTTCGTCATGTGGGAGGAGAATGTGCTCAGGCTCTGCTCGATGCTCTGCTCGTCGCCGATATCCGCATACACCTCGTCGAATACCGCGAGCTCTGAGTGATCGGACGCCGGGATGTGCAGCCCGGCCTGCCCCATCAGCGTGAAAAGCCCAACGGTCTTGAGCGAGACGGTCTTGCCGCCGGTGTTCGGGCCGGAGATCACGAGCAGGGTAAAGTCGTCCCCGATATGAATGTCGACCGGTACGACCTTTTTTGGATCGAGCAGCGGGTGACGGCCCTTCTTGATGCGCACGCGGCCGTCCTCGTTAAAGTCTGGCTCCGTCCCGTTGTAAGAGCGGGAGAGGAGAGCGCGCGCGAAAATAAAATCAAGCTCTGTAAGGAGCAGGACATTGCAGTTCAAGGGTTCGCTCTGCTCCGCAACCTGGGCGCTGAGATTCGCGAGGACGATCTCGATTTCCTTCTCTTCGCGGATTTCGAGCTCCCGCAGATCGTTGTTCAGCTTGACGACTGCCATTGGCTCGACAAAAAGAGTGGAACCGCTCGACGACTGGTCGTGGATCATGCCGGGCACCTGCCCGCGGTACTCCGCTTTGACCGGAAGGCAGAAGCGCCCGTTCCGCTGTGTGATGACGGCGTCCTGCAGATAGGTTCGCGCGGAGCCGTTTACCATGGAGGCGAGCTGCGCGCGGATCTTTTCGTTTGCCTGTCGGATCTGACGGCGCACCTGCCGCAGTCCGGGACTCGCGTCGTCGCTGATCTCTTCCTCGGAGATGATGCAGTGGCGGATTTCCGTGCTAAGCGGGGTGAGCGGCTGCAGACCGGAAAACATTTCCTCGAGCGAATCCTGGGGCATGTCCTCGCGGTTTTCGCTGCGGGACCACGCCTTTACCCGCGCGGTGGTCTCCAAAAGGCGGCAGACTCTCAGAAGCTCTTCGATGTTCAGCGAGCTGCCAATCTCCAGGCGCTTCAGTGAGCCGCGGATGTCGCTCAGCCCGGAGAACGATATGTTGCCGCGGCGGAAGAGTCTGCTGACGGCGTCGGTCGTTTCGCGCTGCATGCGCCGGATCTCTGCGAGGTCAGAAGAAGGCGTAAGACGGCGGCACAGCTCCTTGCCGGGCTGTGATCCGGCGTACTGCGTCAGCTTTTCTATGATCTTCGGGTATTCCAAAACCCGTAATGCTTTTTCGTTCATATGGTTCTCCGTTTTCCCTGGCCTCTCCGGCGCAATTGTCGGATGCGGCGTTGTTTTCTCTATTTTACCCTATCGCGGATATGTTTGACAAGGGCGGATTCGTGTATAGTTCACATTAGCGAGCAATGAGCCGTACCCCTCGAAAAGCCTTCGGCTTTTCTCGGTCGCGGGCGTTCGCCCTATAAATACGCTGTCTCACGAAAATGCCTGCTTGCAGGCATTTCGTGTTCCACCGTATTTGCACGGCTCATTGCTGACGCGAAAAAAAGGCGCCGCAGAGGTGTGTAACCCCTGGCGGCGCCTTGGTCATTTCAGAGACGATATCCTTTACTCTGCTTCTGCAATAGCATCAGTCACGGAAGACACATCGACGTCCGCGTTCGGCGCTGCGAGCACCTCATCCGGAATGACAATTTCGTCTACGCCGTTGTAGGCTATCGTTGTATCGATGGTGCAGTCGTTCAGGACAAGCTCCACGGTAGTAGAGGCTGCGCCCTCTGCAGAGGCGCCGGCCACCATCTGGTTGACGAGCGAGCTGATCATGCCCAGATCGCTGCCGTTGAGATCCATATGCATCTTGGCCGGAAGATAGGTAGAAGCGTCGATATAGTATTCGATGTTCAGCACGATGCCGTCCAGCAGGGAAAGAACCATGCTGATATTCTCATCCGCGGTGAGGTCCTGCCCTGTCGTCTCAGAGGCCTTCTGCAGGATCGTATTCAGTGTGGTGGAATCGATCTTGCCGCTGAGCAGGTAGCACTCAGTGCCGTCTACATCGGCTGCCTCGGGAGCGAGCTCGAAATTCAGCCCCCATTCAGCCAACTCGCTGAAGGATAAAGACTGGCCGGTAGCGGAATCCATAAGCTCCTTCATATTGATGCCGCTGCTGTCGGACTGCGCGGCCCAGGCGCCACTTGTCGGATCCTTCACGTATATCGTCATGGTGCCGTCCTCGCCTGTCGTCATGTAGGACTCGACCGGCGTCGTCTGACCCTCGGACAGAGCGGCTACGTCGAAGGAGCCGTCCATCTTCATCGCGATCGGATCCAGCGTGTAGTCTATCTGCATGGAACCTGCAGTGGTGATCGGCATATTGGTCGTGTTCGTGCCGTCTGACATATTGAGCGCTGCGTCCAGATTGAGATCCATATTCATGGACATGCTCTTCATATCCACCTCTGCAGCCGCCATCTTTTCGCTGAGCGAATCGAGTGTTTCGGCGCTGTCGAATCCGCAGAGCATGGAAGCTGCCGCTACGACTGCGAAACCCATAAGAAACTGTTTTTTCATAAGTTTAAATCCTTCCTTTCCCTTATGTAGATATAAGTAGTTAACAAGATGGCGCTATTATAGCATCAATTATTTTCAGTGTCTATAGAGCAAAGTCTGGAAGTATGAAAAATTAAGAAAAAATATGCTTTTTAGCGAATTGTGCGAAAAAAATTTCTTGAATAACAGGGTGATTGTGGTATATTGGTAGCGTATTGAAAGGATAAAGCAGGGGATGATACCATGAACTATACGGAAGCGGTTGAATACATAGAAAGCACGCCGAAATTTACGAAAAAAAACAAGCCGGAGAACACAGCGGAGCTGATTCGCAGGCTTGGACATCCGGAGCGGCGGATGAAAGTGATCCATGTGGCAGGGACGAACGGCAAGGGCTCTGTCTGCGCGTTTCTCGCTTCGATTCTGCAGAAGGCGGGGAAGAGAACGGGGCTGTTCACCTCGCCTCATCTCGTCGAGATCACGGAGCGTTTTCAGGTGGATCAGGTTCCCGTGTCGCACGAGACATTCACGGACGCGTTTGTGCGTGTAAAGCGCGAGATTGACGCGATGATCAAAGACGGCTTCGCGCACCCGGCGTATTTTGAGCTTTTGTTTGCGGCTGGGCTTCTCATGTTCGAGGAGGCTGGAGTAGAATATCTTGTGCTGGAGACCGGGCTGGGCGGTCGGCTGGACGCGACGAATCTTGTCGAGCATCCGGTTGTCTGCGTGCTCACGAGCATCAGTCTCGATCACATGGAATATCTGGGCGACACTGTGGCGAAGATCGCGGCGGAAAAGGCCGGGATCATCAAGGAGGGAGTTCCCGTCGTCTACGACGGAAGAAATCCGGAGTCGGAGCAGGTGATTCTCGCCCAGGCGGAGAAGATGCATGCGCCGACATACCGATATGATGACTCCATGTGTGAAATACTGGCAAAAACAGAGAAAAGCATTGATTTTATGCTGGATTGCAGTTATGATAAAACTGATATGGCGAAAAGGCTGCGGATCACAGTCCCGTTTCTCGCCGAGTACCAGGTCGTGAACAGCTCGCTCGCGGCAATGACGGCACATGTGATCGCGGAGAGAGAAAAAAGCGGCCGGACCGGCCGCCAAGAGGGAAGCTGTACGATCACCGACGAGACGATCGCGGAGGGGATACGCACGGCGCGCTGGCCGGGCCGGATGGAGACGGTGCTGCCGGGCGTGGTGTTGGACGGGGCGCACAATGCGGACGGGATCCGCGAATTTATCCGCACAGCCGCTGACGTCCGTGGACGGAGGCCGGTGTCGCTGCTGTTCTCGGCGGTCGTCGAGAAGGAATATGAGAAGATGATCCGGGAGATCTGCGAGGACATGCGGCCGGAGTTTGTCGTGGTGACGCAGGTAGGCGGCGCGCGTGTGGTGCCGGCAAAGACGCTTGCGGAGGTGTTTTGCAGATATACGAAGGTTCCGGTCGTCGCGAAGGCGGACGTGGGGGAGGCGTTCGCGGAGGCACTTGCTCGCAGGGGGGACAGCATGCTGTTTTGTGTGGGTTCCTTATATCTGGTGGGGGAGCTGAAGAAGCTGATCACGTCGGAAGGACAGACAGAGCAGGAGGCGTAAACAGACAGGGCAGGAGCGCAGATGGTATCGCGCGGGAAGCGCTTATGATGAGGAGAGGAACAGATGATTAATTACGAAGAGGAACTGAAAAAATTTCATCCCAGCATGGACGTCAACGAGGCCGAGGACGCGATCTACAGCCGCGATCTGACCGACGTTACGGATATCCTGAAGGAGATGCTCAGGGAAGAAAAGAAGAACAGAAAGCAGGGGAATTGATCCATGAGGTGTATTTACTGCAATACCCCTCTGGCGGCGATCGATTACTGCACGGGCTGCGGCGCGGACATCACGATCCAGAAGCGCATCGTCCGGAT
>CANQVT010000093.1 GCA_947627365.1 uncultured Lachnospiraceae bacterium
AGCTGCGCCAGCCTCTGCTTCACCTGCTCCATCATCTGCGTGTACTTCTCGAGCTTCGCCTTCTCCTCGTCGATCTTCGCCTGCGGCGCCTTGCTGATGAAGCGCTCGTTGTTCAGCATGCCGTTGACGCGGGCAAGCTCCTTCGTCAGGCGCTCCTCCTCCTTCTGCAGGCGCTCCAGCTCCTTGTCAAGGTCGACGAGCTCCGCGAGCGGCAAATAGATCACCGCCTCCGGGATCACCGCGGAGACCGCGTCGTCGCCGATACCGGTCTTGTCCGCCTGCACATGCACCTCGCTCGCGTAGCCGAGCGTCGCGAAGAAGACCCTGCCGTTCTCAAAGATACTCCGAAGCTCCGGATTCCCGGACACCACGAACACCTGCGCCTTCTTGCTCGGCGGCACGTTCATGCCCGTGCGGACGTTGCGGATGCCGCGCACGGCCTCCTTGATCGTCTCAACTGCCTTCTCATCCGCGGCGAACGCCCACTCTTCCTTATATTCCGGCCACGCGGAGATCATGATCGACTCCTCCTGCGGCAGCAGCGTGCAGTAGATTTCCTCGGTCACAAACGGCATGTACGGATGCAGCAGCTTCAACGCATTCGCAAGCACCGTGCGCAGCGTCCAAAGAGCGGCCGCCTTCGTCGTGTCCTCATCGCTGTAGAGGCGCGGCTTCACCATCTCAATGTACCAGTCGCAGAACTCCTCCCAGATGAAATCGTATACCTTTTGGACCGCGATTCCGAGCTCGTACTTCTCCATGTTCTCGGTTACGACCTTCGCCAGCGTGTTGACCTTCGAGAGAATCCACTTGTCGGCTCCGGTCAGGGTATTCAGATCAATCGTCTCTGGCACCTCCGCCTTTTCGAGGTTCATCATAATGAAGCGTGACGCGTTCCAGACCTTGTTCGCAAAGTTGCGGGACGACTCCACGCGCTCCATGTAGAAACGCATGTCATTGCCAGGTGCGTTGCCCGTGATCAGCGTCAGGCGCAGCGCGTCCGCGCCGTACTGCTCGATGATCTCCAGCGGGTCGATGCCGTTGCCGAGCGATTTGCTCATCTTGCGCCCCTGCGAGTCGCGCACGAGACCATGGATCAGCACATGGTGGAACGGCACCTCGCCGGTCTGCTCCAGTGCGGAAAACACCATGCGAATGACCCAGAAGAAAATGATATCGTAGCCAGTCACAAGCACGTCGGTCGGATAGAAATACTCGAGCTCCGGCGTCTTCTCCGGCCAGCCGAGCGTCGAGAACGGCCAGAGCGCCGAGGAGAACCAGGTGTCCAGCGTGTCCTCGTCCTGCGTCAGATGCGTACAGCCGCACTTCGGGCAGACCTTCGGCATCTCCTTCGCCACGACCACCTCGCCGCACTCGTCGCAATAGTACGCCGGAATCCGGTGTCCCCACCAAAGCTGTCTGGAAATGCACCAGTCGCGGATGTTCTCGAGCCAGTGCAGATAAATCTTGTCAAAACGATCCGGCACGAACTGCAGCGAACCGTTCTTCAGCGCCTCAATCGCCGGCTTCGCCAGCTCGTCCATCTTCACGAACCACTGCGGCTTGATCATCGGCTCGACCGTCGTCTTGCAGCGGTCGTGCGTTCCTACGCTGTGGCTGTGCGGAACCACCTTCACGAGCAGTCCGAGATCCTCGAGGTCTTTGACAATCGCCTTTCTCGCCTCGTAGCGGTCCATGCCCGCGTACTTGCCGCCGAGCTCGTTGATCGTCGCGTCGTCGTTCAGAATATTGATCTCCGCCAGATTGTGGCGCTTGCCGACCTCGAAGTCGTTCGGGTCATGCGCCGGCGTGATCTTCACGCAGCCGGTTCCGAACTCGCGGTCGACATACTCGTCCGCGATCACCGGGATCGTGCGCCCCGTGAGCGGCAGCTCAAGCATCTTTCCGACCAGGTGCTGATAGCGCTCGTCCTCCGGATTCACAGCTACCGCCGTATCGCCCAGCAGCGTCTCCGGACGCGTCGTCGCGATCTCGACAAACTGTCCCTCCTCGCCGACCACCGGATAATTGATATGCCAGAAGAAACCGTCCTGATCCTCGTGCTCCACCTCCGCGTCGGAGATCGACGTCTGACAGACCGGGCACCAATTGATGATGCGCGAGCCCTTGTAAATATAGCCTTTTTCATACAGACGGATGAAGACCTCCTCGACCGCCTTCGAGCAGCCCTCGTCCATCGTGAAGCGCTCCCTGTCCCAGTCCGCGGACGCGCCGAGCTTCTTGAGCTGGTTGATGATCTTTCCGCCATACTCCTCCTTCCACGCCCAGGCGTGCTTCAGGAATTCCTCGCGGCCGATCTCGTCCTTCTCGATGCCTTGCTCCTTCAGCTTCTCGATGACCTTGACCTCGGTCGCAATCGCGGCATGATCCGTGCCCGGCTGCCAGAGCGTCTCATAGCCCTGCATACGCTTGAAACGGATCAGGATGTCCTGCATCGTCTCGTCGAGCGCGTGCCCCATGTGGAGCTGCCCTGTCACGTTTGGCGGCGGGATCACGATCGTAAACGGTTTTTTGTTCGGATTAGGCTCGGCGTGAAAATATTTCCGGTCGAGCCATTTCTGGTACAGTCTGTCCTCGAGCCCCTTCGGGTCGTAGGTTTTGGCAAGCTCTTTGCTCATTGGGTTCCTCCTTAAAATATTAAACGCCCTTCGTATACGAATATACAAAGGGCGAATGTCTCGCGGTACCACCTTTTCTTGCGGATTCCTGCAGCAGTCCATGGAGCCTTCCGCTTCATTCCTCCGCGCCCGATCCGCATCTCTTTCTTCTGTAACGGGAAGTCCCGGAATCGCCTACGCACCCGACCTGCCACCTGCTGCACCTATCCGGTATATCCGGAACACCGGCGCAGGAGTTCGATTCTCTCAACCCTGATGACATTTTCAGGCTTCAGCCATTCGGTTCGAAAGCTACCTTCCACACCCGCTCTCCCGGACCGCCTTTCAGCCGATGAGCCGTCCTCTCTTTTGGCGCGCAGCGCGTACTCCTCTTTCTCAACACCTTTTTCTGATGCTTCCTATCTTAACGAACGTCCGCGGGTTTGTCAAGCCCGAAACTTCGCAAAACTTCGCAAATGAGACGTTTCTTCTTATCCTTTTAATCTGTTGTCTATATGTTGCAATATATTTTCTACAAATCACTTTTTATTATTGACATTTATTTTGGAATATGCTATATTTCTTTTATGTGTTGATCAAGGACACCTTTTCCATCTCGGCACCACAAACAACACGAATTCTGCTATTCTTCTTGCAGATTATCCCTCACCAATGACTACATGTTCCGCGCACTTATGCAGAGCAGCAACGACACTCTGCGGCACCTGCTCGCCGCACTCCTCCCCGTTCCTTATGAGGAGATACGTTCCTGTGAAATTCTCAACCCCATCATCCTGGGCAGTGCTATCGACAACAAGACCTGCGTCATGGACGTCCGCGTCTGCATGAACAATGACCGGATGATCAATCTCGAGATGCAAATGTACCCCTACAAGGCCTGGCCCAAGCGCGCTCTCTTCTACCTCTGCCGCCTCTACTGCAACATCGAGCGTGGGCAAAAGTACAGCGAACTTCTACCTGCAGTACATATCGGCATCCTAAATGAGTCCCCATTTCCGGGCGTCGGAAAATTTTATAGCAAATACGAGCTTGCGGATATAGAAAACGCAGAAAGCATAAAGAATGTTCACATTTTTACTGGCGATTTCTCACTGCGTGTGTTAGACTTAAGTCAAATAGATAACGTTCCGGAGGATGAACGTTCCTCAGAGAGATATCTCTGGGCGCGGTTGCTCCGGGCCACCACATGGGAGGAGATCAAAATGCTGGCAGAGAAGAACGAAGCAATCCGGGAAGCATCGGCGCATTTGCACATCCTTACCGAAGATGAAAAGATCCGCCTGCAGTGTGAAGGGCGAGAAATGTACGAACACGATATAGCGACCATACGCGGAGAGGGATTTGATGAGGGCATTTCCTTAGGTATTGAGCAAGGTATTTCACAAGGACAGCAACGTATCAACTGGCTACATGCGCGCCTTCTCGACGATAACCGTCTTGACGACTTGCGTCGTGCAATAGGCGATCCTGTGTATCAGGAGCAGCTGATGGTACAATATGGGATTTTGCTGAAAGAAACCTCGTGATAACCTCATAACTCTTATTTCGACTTAACTGCGAAAGGGCAGCAGACATTTTCAGGTGTCGCTGTCCTTCTGTATAACTGAATTTATGTCTATTTTTTATCAGCGAAAGGGATTGCCCTTTCTAATTTTATTATGTATAATCCGGTCTTTAACAGTTGTATAGGGAGAAAATCGCTGCAACCGCCGAATCTAAGCGGCTTGCAGCGATT
>CANQVT010000094.1 GCA_947627365.1 uncultured Lachnospiraceae bacterium
TCTGGATAAAAATCGGGCATGGAATCGAAAAGTGGTGCCGGAGATTGTCTCCGGCACCAGCTTTGTCTACAGTCTGAAGGGAGCTGCAAGCAGCTCCCTTTTCTTCCGCTGATTTTGCGCGGCTCAGATTTATCACATCATCCCCATGCCGCCTGCTCCTCCTGCGGGCATCGGCGGTACGTCTTCTTTGATATTGCCTACTACGGACTCGGTGGTCAGCAGCGTGGACGCGACGCTCGTCGCGTTCTGCAGCGCGCTTCTGGATACCTTCGTCGGATCCAGAATACCTGCCTTCACCATGTCCACATACTCCTCGTTCAGCGCATCGAAGCCGGTGCCGACCGCGGACTCGCGAACCTTGTTGATCACGACAGAGCCTTCCAGGCCTGCGTTCGCGACGATGTGGTACAGCGGGGACTCAAGCGCTTTCAAGATGATGTTCGCGCCTGTCTTCTCATCGCCTTCGAGCTTCGCGGCAAACTTCTCTACCTTCTTCGCAGCATGGATATATGCGGATCCGCCGCCTGCGATGATACCTTCCTCGACTGCCGCCCTCGTGGCTGCCAGAGCATCCTCCATGCGGAGCTTCGCTTCCTTCATCTCGGTCTCGGTAGCTGCGCCAACGCGGATTACTGCTACGCCGCCGGAGAGCTTTGCCAGACGCTCCTGAAGTTTCTCTTTGTCAAACTCGGACTTCGTCTCGTCAATCTGTGCCTTGATCTGAGCGATTCTCTGCTTGATCTCCTTCTTGTCGCCAAGGCCGTCCACGATGATCGTGTTCTCCTTCTGAACCTTTACGGACTTCGCACGTCCCAGCATATCCAGCGTAGCCTCCTTCAGGTCAAGTCCAACCTCCTCAGAGATCACGCGTCCGCCGGTAAGGATCGCGATGTCCTCAAGCATGGCCTTTCTTCTGTCGCCGTAGCCAGGAGCCTTCACGCCTACTACCTGGAAGGTACCGCGCAGCTTATTGACAATCAGGGTCGTCAGAGCTTCGCCCTCGATATCCTCTGCGATAATGAGCAGCTTCTTGCCGGACTGCACGATCTGCTCCAGCAACGGAAGGATCTCCTGAATGTTGCTGAGCTTCTTATCGGTAATCAGAATGTACGGATCGTCGAGGATCGCCTCCATCTTCTCCATATCGGTCGCCATGTACGCGGAAATGTAGCCGCGATCAAACTGCATGCCTTCCACGAGATCCAGCTCGGTCTTCATGGTCTTGGATTCCTCGATTGTGATCACGCCGTCTCTGGAGACCTTCTCCATCGCATCCGCTACCAGCTCGCCAACCTGCTCGTCGCCGGATGATACCGCCGCGACTCTCGCGATCTGCTCCTTGCCAGTAACCTTCTTGCTCATGGACTGAATCGCCTCGACTGCAACATCCGTCGCCTTCTTCATGCCCTTTCTGAGGATGATCGGATTTGCGCCTGCCGCCAGGTTCTTCATGCCCTCGTTCACCATCGCCTGTGCGAGAACCGTAGCGGTCGTCGTGCCGTCGCCTGCCACGTCGTTTGTCTTGGAAGCGACCTCCTTGATGAGCTGAGCGCCCATGTTTTCAAACGCGTCCTCAAGCTCGATCTCCTTCGCGATTGTCACGCCGTCGTTCGTGATGAGCGGCGAGCCGAACTGCTTGTCGAGCACGACATTTCTGCCCTTCGGTCCCAAGGTCACACGAACCGTATCTGCCAGTTTATTTACGCCAACTTCCAGAGCCGCTCTTGCGTCGGCACCAAATTTGATTTCCTTTGCCATAATGCATCAGCCTCCTGTTTGTTCTGTTATTTTTGTAGCTTACTTCACGATTGCCAGAATATCGCTCTGCTTCACAATGATGTACTCATCCTCGCCGAGCTTTACTTCGTTGCCCGCGTACTTGGAGTAAATCACCTTATCGCCCTTCTTTACCTGCATGGTTACTTCCTTGCCGTCTACCATTCCGCCCGGCCCAACTGCGATTACCTCAGCTTCCTGCGGCTTTTCCTGTGTCTTGCTCGTCAGGATAATCCCAGATTTCGTCGTCTCTTCTGCCTCGAACTGCTTCAGTACAACTCTGTCGCCCAACGGTACTAATTTCATATTGAACTCCTCCTTAGATGATATTTTCTTCTCTTCTTATTAGCACTCATTCCAATCGAGTGCTAACGAACAACCATATATTAGTTAAAATATGTAAATAATGCAACTTCTATTACACTTGTAAATTCTTCTTTATTACTTTTTAAATCATTTTATCTCTTTTTTTCTCTGTTTTTCTCACATATTCTATTTATTACAGGTTTTCCTGCCCCGAGGAATCTTAATCACGGGACGCCCTGCGGGTATGCGGCTGGTACAACAGCCAGTTCAAAAATACGGATACGGCAAGGGAAAGGGCGAACAAGCCCGCCGAGAAAACGACGACTCCTTTAAAGCTTGTCACTTTAATTTTGAGAATATCCAGAAGAATATGTCTAAACGCAATATGCGTCACGTAAAATTCCAAGGTAATTTTTCCAAACCAGGACAGGACACGTTCTGCCTTCGTCCCTTCCAGATACCGCAGCAGGATGACCATGAAAAAAATTGCCCCTATTCCCATTAATCCACTGAACAGCCGCGTGATCAGGTCCTTATATGTCCCGAAAAACGCTACCGAAGAATAGAGATAGTTCATAACATCCTTGCCAAGCAGGCAGAACAGCAGAAGAAACAGCAGAGGAACCGGAATCTCCTTTTTCTCATATACACTTTTCCCCGCGATGCTGCCCACTATAAAAACCGGGATCCTCGTCGTCAGTATCTCATCATACGAGTACACTAACGGATACGCGCTTTTCATCCACATCAGACCGAGAATGTAGAGCAGTATCCCTCCCCAGATTATCTTTATCCTGTTTGCGCAGAGCAATTTATAAATAAGCGGATAGACGGTATAGCAGATAAGCACGCAGAGAAGAAACCAGAAAGAGCTGACCCTCTGCCTCGTAAACGTGATCTGCTTGATAAACGCCTGATAAGACATGTTCCCGGACAGATAATAGGCGACAAAATAGGGCACGCAGAAAAAAACATAAATTTTCAGGATTTTTACGTATCTCCTTTTATAAAAGTGCCAGAGACCGGTATTTTTTTTCATCGCGTAATACATGGAAATGCCCGACAAAAACAAAAAGATATCCACGCCTGTATTTCCGCTCTTGATAATGAATTTGGGAGTTCTCTCAAAAATCATCAGTTTTGAAAAGCTCTCGTCTATATGAAAGACAAAGACCCAAAAAATGCTGAGCGCATACAACTGGTTCCGATATTTGCTCAGCATATTCCAATTCAGCTTCATTTGCTTTCCTCCCTGGCAGCATATGAATTTTAATGTTCAACCAAAGAATGCCCGCCATACGACGGGCATCCCAAGAAAAACCATGTATTTCTAAGTCAGATATTGCGGGACTTACGGATCTCTTCCAACTCGTCAAAGACGACGTCGTTTAAGACCTTGATGTAAGTTCCCTTCATTCCGGAGGATCTGGACTCAATGACGCCTGCGCTCTCAAACTTGCGCAGTGCATTGACGATCACGGAACGGGTGATTCCAACGCGGTCAGCAATTTTACTTGCTACTAGAATCCCTTCGGAGCCATTTAACTCATCAAATATATGGATAATTGCTTCCATTTCCGAAAAAGACAGGGTACTGATCGCCGATTTAACAATGTGAATCTTTCGATTCTCCTCTGCATTCTCCTCATTGACGGAGCGCATCATTTCAAGACCAACTACCGTAGTGCCATACTCACTCAGAATGATATCGTCAATGTCATACTGAGCGCCAAACTTGTACATAAACACAGTGCCCAGACGCTCGCCCGCGATATCGATCGGGTTGATGATCGCCTGGTACCTTCTGATATTCTCTCCCTCGAAGCCCAACGTCTCCAAATTGACATTTTCCTTCGTCGAGAGAACACCCAGAAGCCTTTCATTCAGCATTGGGTCTATAAAACCGCCTACCCGGTCCACGATCAACTCGCCAATCTCTTCTATGCCGCTACACAGACCCACACCCAACACTTTGCCCTTCCGGCTGATCACAAGAATGTTCGAATTCAAAATACCGGTAAGTACCTCGCAGATATCATTGAATACGACTTTACTTGTATTGTTGTTATGTAACAACTGATTGATCTTTCTGGTCTTATCCAGCAATTGAACGCTCATTTCGCACCTCCTTTCTTTATTTAATC
>CANQVT010000095.1 GCA_947627365.1 uncultured Lachnospiraceae bacterium
CATTCATGTATAAAAATCAACACGTGTACAATTACGCCACATTTTTGCATAGAGTGTGGCGTAAACCACTTTCACTGCGGAAATGTTGTGGAGGTTGAACAGCATAAGCGATATCATACATACATAAGAATCCGAATGCTTGACAATGAATATGTAAAAATAAATTCATAAAAGAGGAGGAAAAACAATGTCTGATTATTTTGGTAAGGAAACACCGAAGCTCGGCTTCGGATTGATGCGTCTGCCGAAAAAAGTATTGGGCACCGACATCGGGCAGGTAAAAAAGATGGTCGATCTGTTTATGGAGGCGGGATTTACATACTTCGACACTGCCTTTGTGTACGGCACCTCGGAGCAGGATATCAAAAAGGCGCTGGTTGACCGCTACCCGAGGGATTCCTACACCCTCGCCACCAAGCTCAATGCCTTTATGATGTGCCACGACGAAAAGAGCGCCAGGGAGCAGTTTTACAAGAGCCTGGAGCGTACCGGCGCGGGCTATTTTGACTATTACCTGATGCACGCTCTCATGGCGAACAACTACACAAAGTACGATCAGTACCACATCTGGGACTTTGTAAAAGAGCGCAAGGCAGAGGGGCTGATCCGGAACATGGGTTTCTCCTTCCACGCGGGCCCGGAACTTCTGGACAAACTGCTGACCGAACACCCGGAAGTGGATTTTGTCCAGCTTCAGATCAACTACGCTGACTGGAACAACCCGGAAGTGAACTCCCGCTTAAACTATGAGGTGGCAAGGAAGCACGGCAAATCCATCGTCGTGATGGAGCCGGTGAAGGGCGGAAAGTTGGCTGACCCTCCGAAAGAAGTGAAAAAGTTATTTCACGACTATGCCCCGGACATGTCCCCGGCATCTTGGGCGATCCGCTTTGTGGCTTCCCTGGACGGCATTATCACGGTGCTTTCGGGAATGTCAAGTGTGGCGCAGATGGAAGATAACCTCTCTTATATGAAAAACTTCCAGCCGCTGAACGCGGAGGAACAGAAGATCATCCGCGAGGCGCAGAAAATCCTCGGCAATTCCGCAGAGATTCCATGTACCGCCTGCCACTACTGTACGGAAGGCTGCCCGCAGCAGATCCCGATCCCGGATATTTTCGCGGCAGCGAACCTGCAGCTTGGAAATGGGCAGACGGCGCAGGCAAAGGAACGCTACGCCGCCATCCCGGAGGGGCACCGCGCGGCTGACTGCATCGAATGCAGGCAGTGCGAGGGCGCGTGTCCGCAGCATCTGAAGATTACGGATTACCTGAAGCAGTGCGCAGAGATGCTCGCGCAGTAAAGGAGGAATATATGATGATTCTCGACAGAAACGAAAATAAGGAAGTTGTTGTCCTTTTGGGAGCCGGCAGCATGGGTACTGCCATTGTCCGCCGCATTGCCGCAGGTAAGAAGATTTTGCTGGGCGATATCAGCGAGAAGGCGCTGGAGCGGGTCTCCCACGAGTTCACCTACGGCGGGTACGATGTGGAGACACAGATCGTAGACGCCTGCGACGAGCAGTCGATCCGGGCGTTCGCGGAAAAGGCAGCCTCTCTCGGTCCGGTCATGTACTATATCCACACGGCGGGCGCATCCCCCAGCCAGGCAAGCCCCGAACATATCATCAAGCTTGACCTGATCGGTACCTCCTATGCTATTGACGCCTTTGGCGAAGTGATGGCGCGGGGAGGCGCGGGATTGATCGTTTCCAGCCAGACCGGGTATATGCCTCATGCGCTCACCGCTGAGGACGAAGAAGCCCTCGCTATGACGCCGACCGCACAGCTTGCCTCGCTTCCCTGCCTTGACGGTTCCAAGACGCCGAATCCGGGCGCGGCCTATATCGTTTCCAAGCGGGTAAACCAGCTCCGTGTCCGCACGGCGGCGGCTACTACCTGGGCGGATCGGGGCGCAAGGATCAACACCATCAGTCCAGGCATCATTGTGACGCCGCTGGCTTATGACGAGTTCAACGCGCCGGGCAACACCTATCAGAATATGATCGACTGCTCCGCCGTGCGCCGCGCCGGGACATCGGACGAGATCGCGGCGGCAGGCGCGTTCCTGCTGGGGCCGGACGCCGGATTTATCACGGGAACCGATCTGCTGATTGACGGGGGCGTGATCGCATCCCTGAAAAGTGGCAGATTCAATCTTCACGTAAGATAGGAGGGAATAGAAATGGCAAAGACATTGATCGCGTACTTTTCCCATGCGGGACAGAATTATTCTCATGGCGGGATCAAAAATCTGAAGGTTGGAAATACCGAGGTCGTCGCAAAGAAGCTCCATGCGATGCTTCCAAGTGATCTGTTCTATATCGACACGGTACAGAAATACCCGGACGACCACATGAAGAAGATCGAGATCGCCAAGCGGGAATACGAACAGGATGCACGCCCGGAGCTGACGGCACGGGTGGAGAATATGGACGACTACGATACGGTCATCCTTGCATTTCCAAACTGGTGGACGACCATGCCCATGGCGCTCTTTACATTCCTTGAAAGCTATGACTTTTTTGGCAAGAAAATTTGTCCGTTGATCACTCACGGCGGCAGCGGCTTTTCCAACTCTTTGCGGGATATTGCAAGGCTTTGCCCCGGCGCAAAGATCACAGAAGGGCTTGCAATCAATGGCGACAACGCCGTGACCTGCGACCGGGAGCTTGAAAAATGGGTGAAGAAGATCGGCTTGGAATAAGAGGAAGAATTGGCGCTGTCTTTTCAAAAGGGCTGAAAATGCTGAAACTATCAAAACGAGGAGTTTCAAAAAATGAATAGGTATTTGAATATGACCAATACTGCCGCAGGAGCAAAAAGAGCCTGCACAAACTGCGGAAGATGCAAAACGGCGTGTCCTGCGGATATCGACATTCCCGCGATCATCGGGTCATACAGACGATATGAGAAAGAAGGATGGGCGGTGACAGAAACGCTGACTGAAACTGCCGAGCCGGAGGATTGTATCGAGTGTGGAGCCTGCACCGCTTGCTGCCCGGAAAAAATCGCGGTAAAGGATATAATTAGGGAGCTTGCCATGCAGCAATGCCAATATTGCAGCCATCCACCTTATGCAGGCGCATTGAAATAGAGGAAAAAGGAGATTTGTATGAATGAATTTTATCAAAAAGTAGATGAGTTCTTTTCGGATTTTGGGAAAGGAAGAAAAATGGTGCTTTCCACATCTGAAAACGACAAGGTATCTTCACGAATGATGAGTGTTGTACAAATTGGCGGCGAATTACAAATGTATCGAAACTGGACATCCCTTGGATAACACCATGTTTTGCGATATTTATAAGGAATGCTTCAAAGGTTCATATGATGCTTATTCAATGTTAAGCAACGAAAGACTTTTTATTGTTAAACCACTGTACATAGAGCGTTGGATATATGCTGATGGCGTTCCTTACATTGAAACATTTGATATGAGCACCCAACAATATGGGTTCGATAGGTATTTAGGAGTATAAAATCCGGTTTATTAGAAGCAAGTTCATTTACACCGATACAAATCAGCTTTGCTGTTAAGGTAATGATTTCTTCCAGAGGAAATTTTCTCTGGTGTCTGTGCGCATTGTTTCTTGGTGTATTCTATGTTACAATAGGGCATCAAAAACAGACGGAAGAAGGCGTCGGCTGATGATCTGCCTCAGCAACTATGGACAGGTATCAGAATGATAAAGCGAGGCGATAAAATGAGTACACTTTTGTTTCAGATCCGATCCGCGGATGATATGATACGGCTTGTGGAGAACATAGGTTTCTTTCCTTTTTTCAAAAATCCCATCCCCGGATTTTCCATAGAAGAATGTTGTCCGAGGGAGCTGTGGTTTTCCGGTGACGCGGACGGTCCGTGGGAGTGGAAAGGCCCCGCCGCGAGAAGCGGCCGCTGTGTCTACGGAAAGTTTTTCAGAAATAAAGCGGGTTTCATCAGCCGCGAGTGGTTCCCCGACTTTGCCAATTACCGAAGGGATGGCTATGACTTCGACGCACGCTTTGATGACGGTCTTGATTTAATTTTCAACAATCAATATAATATAATACAAGGTTTTATATTAAGATTGGCCTTGGATTCTTCGGAAAAGAGGTGAGCGGGCAGAATGAACAATACCCATCTTGAGACATTTATCCGTATCGTGGAGGCGGGCAGCTTCAACAAGGCTGCGGAGGAACTGTATATCACATCCACCGCCATTATCAA
>CANQVT010000096.1 GCA_947627365.1 uncultured Lachnospiraceae bacterium
AATTATTATTATACCAGAAAGACGGTTGAAAGTATAGGAAATCCCGGCTTTCGCCGGGACTTTGTCTACAGTCTGAGGAATGCCTATCGGCATTCCTTTTTATTTGTCAAGATCACAATCCCGACACTCGTAAATCCCAGGCCGGCGACGAGCAGGATCGCCATCTCAATTGCCGTAAACTCGCTTTTGGCGAGGATCGGGACAAGCTTTCCGATCTGCTCCGGATATTTCAAAAACACGGCAGACAGCGCATTGTTGAGGAAATGCAGCGCCATCGTGACGTAGATGCTGCCGCCCTTCCAGACAATGAAGGCGAAACCGAAGCCAAGCAGGAAGGTCGCCGGGAGTTTCAAAAGGCTCATGTGGAACGCGGCGAACACGAGAGCCGAGATCACGGCCGCCCATATGATCCCGGCGCGCGCACGGCATGATCTGTCTTCTGCCGCAGCGACCGGCAAAGCTGTTCTGCGTGCTCTCCCGGCGAAATGTTCCCGCAGGCTTCCGAACAGGAAGCCCCGGAACAGGATCTCCTCGCCGACCGCCGGCATAAGCGCCATCACCAGGAGCAACACCGGCAGCGACTGCGTGAGAATTCCTTCAAACGAACTTTCCAGATTCTGCGTACTCTCCGGCAGGAAGTGCATCAGCGTCATGCTGCAGAAAAGCCCCAGCAGATAGGTTCCCAGATACAACAGCACTCCGCCTGCGCAAGCTCTCACAGAGGGCCTTCTCAACCGGAACAGACTGCGCACATCCGATTTCATATACCAGGTAACCAGAAGCGGAACCGCCAGAATAATGAGCTGTGTCACAAGCAAGCCCGCGAAGGTGCTGCGCACCGTCACCGCCATGCCTACGTAGAGATACAGCAGGAGAAGCACCGCGACGCTGATCGCCAGATCGCCTGTTCCCGGCACGGTTCCCTTGCGGATCTGAGAGCGCTTCTGAAACAGCTTCATCCCGCGGAAGCCATCCGAAAACAGAATATCCTCGCTGTTGTACATGCGCGCCAGAATCCAGATGGTCACAACGCTGTATCCGAAATTGACAAGGATTGTCGTGCCGACCAGTCCCACGTCAAACTGCTGCGCGATAATCTGCTTCACCATCAGAGATACGTTGACGATCGGGATCAGCGCCGTCCGATAATCCAGACGCACGGAGGGAATCATCCCCGACATCGATCCAAACATTACGACCAGCAGTACCGGCGTCACATAGTTGTTGGCTTCCTTGAAGCTCCGCGCAAACACACAGAAACACATGCACAGCGCCGTCACGAGAAGCGCCGTTACAAGCAGCGTCACGACAAGCAGCGGAAGCTGTCTCAGCAGCGCCTCGAGCGAGAAGTCTCCCATCTGGCCGGCGAGCTCCGGTGAGAGTCCGAACATCAGAAACGCTACGGAGCCTCCGAGCGACAAAAGCGACAGCACCGCCGTCACGCAGGCGAAGAGCGCCACGGAGATGTACTTGCTCAATATCATCTGAAAATTTGTCACTGGTAGCGTCAGAAGTGTCTCCAGCGTGCCGCGCTCCTTCTCTCCCGCCGTCGCGTCAATCGCCGGGTAGACAGCGCCCATGAGGATCGTGATGATCAGGATCATCCCGATGCTCCCTCCGATGTCCATACCGAAGCTCTCCGACGCCGGCGTGAGGTCCTCCTCCTCGCACACAACCGGATGCAGGAATTCTTCGTCGAGCCCTTCCGCGCGCAGGTTCTCCGCCAGCAGCTGATCGCTGTACGCTTCAAGCAGCTCTGCAAGCGCATCGCCCGCATAGGACGAGGTCTCATCCGAGGACTCATACTGCACCGTCACATGCCAGATGCCGTTCTCCGCTCTGGAGACGTCCATCCAGGCATTGGTGGCTTCCTTAACTTTTTCTTCCTCCCCAGCCTGCGCTGGGACAAATGTCAGACGAGCCAGCTCTCCCCGGGCGTCCGCGTCTGCACTTTCTTTATCTGCTGCATCTTCTTTATCTGCTGCATTTTCTCTGTTTTCTGCGTTTTCACTTTCTCCTGTGTCCTGTTCCTCTGTCGTATACAGCTTCTGCAGCTCGTCAACCATCTCCTGATACTCGACCGGATAGCCCACGGTATGCTCCTTGCTCTCCTGACTCTGCATCACATAGCTGAACGCGAGCGACATCCCGATGATGATCAGCGGGTACAAAAGCACCGGTACAACAACCATCATCACAAGCGTCTTCTTGTCGCGCAGGATGTCAAGCACTTCCTTGCGCACCAGCGTTTTTACCTGTCTCATTCGGACGCACCTCCTTTCGGCCCTTTATCCGTTCCGACATGAATCTGTGCCGCCATCTTCTCTTCTCCTGTGTTTGTCCCAATCTGCCTGCCGTAAATGCAATGGAATGCCTCTCTCAGACTCCCCGTGCCGGTCCGCGCAAGCAGCTCCCGCGGCGTCCCCTGTGCCACGATCCGACCGTCGCAGATCATATAGACACGGTCGCAGAGGAACTGCGCCTCCTCGAGATAATGCGTCGAGTAGAGCACTGTCTTCCCGTGCTCCTTCTGTTCCTTCATGAAATGAATAATCGCGTCCGCGCTCAGAATATCCAGACCAAGCGTCGGTTCATCCAATATGTAGATCTGCGGATCCGCCATCAGGCAGCGCGCGATCGAAGCCCGCTGCGTCTGACCGGTCGAGAGCTTCTCGATCCGGTTGTCCAGAAACGCATCCATATCCAGCACACGGGAGATTTCTGCCGTCCGCTCCTCGATCTGTCCCCGGTCAAGTCCGTACAACTCCCCGAGAAAGCGCAGATACTCCCGAATGGAAAACCGCGGGTACAGCTTCGTATTGCCCGACAGGTAGCCAATCGCCGCCTTCTTCGCCGTCTCGTTCTCGATCACGATCTCTCCATTCGTCAGTCGAACTTCCCCGCCCGTGGGCGTCATCAGCATGCCCAGCATCCGCAAAAGCGTCGTCTTTCCGGCGCCGTTCGGCCCAAGGATGCCGATGATCTCCCCCGGACGCGCCTGCAAAGACACATGGTCCACTGCCAGGAAAGCTTCTTTCACCGTCCTGTGCCCCTTTTTCACACTGCGTTCAAACTGCTTGCATAATTCGATTGCCTCGATCATACATTCACTACCTTTCCGCGTTCACGTCCTTCTTTAGAACGATCGCCATACTTATTCTCAACCAGCTTTCCATTCCGGATATGCTATCTGTACCCTTGACAAGCTTATTCTTCCCTACTCCTCATCTTCCCAGAACAGCTCGTCCAGTCCTTTCCCAAGCACGCGGCAGATCGCACGGCAGAGCTTGATCGTCGGGTTGTAATCGCCCTTCTCGATCGCGTTGATCGTCTGTCTCGACACATGCACCGCGTCCGCCAGCTCCTGCTGCGACATATCCATAAGCGCCCGCGCCGCCTTCAATCTCAGATTCTTCATGCCTCTCCCTCGTCCTCCTGTGCTCCGCCTTTTCTGTATTTCAGCGCAAGCTCTGCCAGAAACACGAAGAACAATCCGACGCAGAAAAGGTTCAGGCTGCTGATCTGCAAAACGCCGTCCACCACCATCTCCCCTGCGCAGATGCTTCTGATGGAGAGTACCAGATTCACAAGCCCGATCAGCGCGAATATGACCTTCAGCCGCTGCTGATTCTCATTCAAGGAAAAATATGCGTCGTGCCAGATACAGTAAGAAATCTGCACCAGCACAGACAGGATGATGATCAGCCCCATCGCGGACGACACACACAGCGGGAGCCGCTCAAAGCCTGTCGCAAGAACCGCGTAGACCGCATCGCCGATCATAAACGTGAAAAACCCGTACTTGTATCCCTGTCCCCTGGCGGCTGTCTGACGCTCGTCATACTCGCTGCGGGAATTACCGTTTGTCTTTGTGACCTTCATGAGAATCACCGCAATCAAAAGTCCGACCAATACGCCTGTCAGGATGCCCAACATCATATAAAAATCTCTGCCCATCAAATACCAGCTCCTCTCTGTTTGTCTCTCTTGATGGCAGTATATATCTATAACAGCATTTTGTCAAGTATATTTTACATATTGTAATGGGGAAAATCCCCGGATGTACCGATCTGCATCCGGGGGGTAAATAGCAAGCCGAGAGTCCCGTTTGTAATCCAAGAGTCCCGCTTTGTAAATGAGATTCCTGTTTTGTAAACAA
>CANQVT010000097.1 GCA_947627365.1 uncultured Lachnospiraceae bacterium
TCGTAATTCTCGCGGGCCGTCACATCGGGATTTTCCCAATCGGCGTAATTGAGCTGAAGCTGCACAAACTCGGCGTCCGGGTGAGCGGTGAGCAATTCATCCAGAATCTCCGGCGTAGCATGGAAAGAAAAGCCCCAATGCCGAATCAGTCCTTTTGCTTTCTGCTCCTTTACAAAATCCCAGATGTGGTATTTGTCATAGGTTTTGTAATTCCCCGCCTGCAAAGCATGGAGCAGATAGTAGTCGAAATAGCCCGCGCCGGTTCGCTCCAGGCTGGTATAAAACTGCTGCTTGGCGGTCTTCTCATTGTGGGCGCCCATCCATGCGCACAGCTTGGTTGCCAATGTAAAACTCTCGCGGGGATAACGGTCTACCAAAGCCTCTTTCGCAGCCCGCTCAGAATCGCCGCCGTCATACACATAGGCGGTATCAAAATAGGTCAGTCCCGCCTCCATGAACAGATCGACCATCTTTTTGACCTGTTCCACATCAATTTTCCCTCCCCGCTTGGGCAGGCGCATCAGGCCAAAACCCAGCTTCGGGGTGTTTTCTCCAAAATATTGTTCCATGACATCCTCCATTTACTCTAATGCCTTTTTTGCCCACGCTGCCACTGTGCTTTCAGACCTTGCGGCGTCTGCGCCGTGAACGGCAAGCCCTTTTCCAAAGGAAGCGCCTTTGCAGATTTTCTTCAGGTCGCGTTCACAGGAGCCGAGGCCGCTGCCCTCGTGGGTCATGACGGCCATTACCTTTTTGCCGGTGAAATTCAGCCTTTCAAGCTGGGTGAACACCGCCATCGGGAAAGTTCCCCACCAGCAGGGGCCGCAGACGAAGATGTTGTCATAGTCGTCAATGTTGTCCAGATACTTTTTCAGCTCCGGCCTTGCTCCTGCGCGAAGCTCCCGCTGGGCCTCCTGGGTGCAGGTCATGTAGTCCGTGGAATAGGGTTTCACCGTATCCACCTCAAACAGGTCGCCGCCCACAGCCTTCTGAATGAACTCTGCCACGATTTCCGTATTGCCCTTGGCGATGTTCTTGATACTGCCGTTCCAGTAATTTTCTCCTTTGCGGGAGTAGTAGATGATCAGATTCTTAGCCATGATAAAGTCCTCCTTAAAAATTATTCTTGAATATCTGTGCTTGCCGCAAGCTCGGTTTGCGTCTCATAATCTGCCACACGTTCACGGAGCCTTGTGATCGTGGCAGTCAATGCCTGGGAGCCAAGTACCATTCTCAGCGGAGCAGGTTCTTTCTCCACGCTCTCAATCATACGGGCTGCCATTTTTGCAGGATCACCGGGAGCAAGACCCTTTGCAGGATCAAGCATATTCAAAAAGTCATGAACATGATCGTACTCCGGCATCAGTTCGGCAACATGAGCAGAGCCATATCGGAATTCCGTTCTCGCACCGCCCGGTTCAACAATGGTAATGCCAATGTTGAATTTTGCTACCTCCTGTGCAACGGATTCACAGAATCCTTCGATACCAAACTTTGTAGCGTGGTACATGGAATTTGCCGCGTAAGCGACCTGCCCGCCGTAGGAAGATAGCTGGATAATTCGTCCGCCGCCCTGTTTTCTGAGGTAAGGCAGACTGTCATGTATGATCATGATCGGACCGGTGAGATTGGTGTCGAGGATCTTCTGAATATTTGCGTAGTCAAGCTCCTCCGCCGCGCCAAACAGTCCGTAACCCGCATTGTTGACCACGACATCAATTCTGCCATGCTTCCCAAACATTTCGGGAATAAAAGTGTGGATGCGTTCAAAATCGGTCACATCGAGAATCTGGCAGTCAAAATTCACGGGATAATCTTCGATCAGCTTTTCCACCTTCGCTTTGTTCCTGACTGTACCGATTACAACATCGCCCTTTTCCAGCAGTTGCTTTGTCATTTCATATCCGAAGCCACTGGAAACTCCGGTAATTAACCATGTCTTACCCATGTTCTTTTCCTCCTTGGATTTTATTGTTTTGCCGCGTCATTCACACAGCGCAATGCGTTCAAACTTCTCGGATAGCCGATATACGGCAGACACTGAGAAATGATTTTGATGAGAAACACCTTATCGTTGCCGATCTTCATATTCGCCGCCGCATGGCTCGTAAGCTGCGGTTCACAGCCGCCTTGCGCCGCAAGGAAACAGAAAGTGATCATTTCCCGCTGTTTGTAATCAAGACCTGTACGGGTGTAGTAGTCGCCGAAGCAGTTGTCAGCAAGCCAATAATTGATGTGGCGGCTTTCCTCCGGCCCGGACCGCCAGAAATCACGCATCCCTTCACCGAAAATATCTACCTGAGCCTGCGTTCCGGCCTCACGCCTGTTTTCCGTTGTAGTCGTTGCCTGACCGGGAAGGGGGAGTTTAATTCCATTGCTCTCAAATATCTCGTTTGTGGCTTTCAAGAACGGGAATACCCGCCCGATTCCCAAATACGCGGCCGCCTGATAGACGATCTCTTTGATTTCAACCGGTGTCACGCCGAAGTTCATGGCCGCTGGGAGCATAGCCCGAAACTCATCGATTCCCTGGCAGCCGAGAAGCGTCGCAAGGATCGCCATGAAGCGGGTCCTGCCGTCCAGGTCGTCCTGATTTACCACCTCGTCAAAGGCGAAGTTATCGAACCGTTCAATAAACTCCGGGTCAGTGCGCAGAAAGTCCGATTGATACCCCGGAAACATCTTCTCGTGATAATCCTTTGAAAACTGACTGATACTCATACATTTCCTCCTTTATCTTCCTGTCATTTTTTCCATTTCCGGGGCGTACCGTCCGCCATAGACGGTGTTGCTGTCCGAAATTTCCGTGAGCCGCGCCATATCTTCGTCGGAAAAATCTACATAGGCGGCGCTCATATTTTCCTGCAATCGGCAGGGGCTTTTCGTGCCGGGGATCGGGACGATCCACGGTTTCCGGTGCAGAAGCCACGCCAGCGACACCTGCGCGGGGGAGAGCATCTTCTCGTCCGCAAAAGCCTTGACCGCCTTTGTAACTTTTCCGGTCAGAAATCCTTTTCCGAGAGGACTGAAAGGCACAAGGCCAATTCCCAGTTCCTCCAAGAGAGGGATGATCTCATTCTCCAGATCACGATACCAAAGAGAATACTCGCTCTGAACCGCCGTCACGGGGAATACGGCATGGGCGCGGCGAATGGTGTCTGCCCCTGCTTCGGAAAGCCCGAAGTGTAAAACCTTGCCCTCGTCGTGAAGCTCTTTGATCGTTCCCGCGACTTCTTCAATGGGGACATTGGGATCGACCCGGTGCTGATAGTAGAGGTCGATATGGTCGGTACGCAGACGGCCAAGCGACCCCTCCACCGCTTTTCGGATGGTCTGCGGGCGGCTGTCCAGCCCCCATGATTTCCCGTCGTGGATGTCCCAACCGAATTTTGTGGCGATCTTCACCTGATCCCGCACCGGCTCCAGCGCCTCGCCCACAAGTTCCTCATTGGCATATACGCCGTAGACCTCGGAGGTGTCGAAGAAGGTCTGTCCCATCTCCACCGCCCGGCGAAGAAAGGCGATGCACTCCGACTTTTCCGGGAAAGGCGGATAGCTCTGCGACAGTCCCATGCAGCCAAGCCCGACTGCGGAAACCTCCAGCCCATTCCCTAAAATTCTCTTTTTCATATCCGTCTCTCCTTAAAATGTTGATACAGCGGCCTCTGTGATCTGCCATGCGTTTTCTCTATGAGCCAGCGTCATTCGGATATACAGCCTCCAAGTGTGGCGGCCTCCGCCAAAGACAGCGGCGTTTACAATGCTTTTTCCGTGCAGTGTCGCGGTTTCCCCGTGAATTTCTGTTTTTATCTCCTGATGAGCCGTGGAATAGTAATTCAGAGTCCCATCTTCTACGGAGCGGATAAACACTTCTTTGGACTGCCGCATACCTGTCATGTGGATCAACACGAAGCTGTCATCGAGGACTTCGGAAAGAAGCCTGCCGTCTTTCCGTACCATGCCGTCATACATCTGCCGGTAACGGTTTTCTATCTTTTCCTGCTCACTCACTGCTTTACCTCCTGTCAAATTCTTCTGATACCGAAACGAGAAGATCCCGAATCGGCAAATGCTGCGGGCAGATGCGCTCACATTTGCCGCATTTCAGGCAATCGGACGCTCTTGTGCCTTTGTCCGTATG
>CANQVT010000098.1 GCA_947627365.1 uncultured Lachnospiraceae bacterium
TCCTTATTCGGTATAGCGGAGGCGGCTGTCAATTCGACATAATTTTCTTGTGATACTTTACCGTACATGAGCATTTCTTTCGGGAACTGAACGGAGGGGTTATGGTCAAAGAGGACTGCCGGCTGCATCCGGCAGCCGTGGACCATGACCTTTTTGTTATGGGCGAATATCACTGCGACCGCTATCTGGGGCGGTTCGTGGTACTCTACTACGGCTCCTTCCTGCGGTGCTTCGGGCATTGTTCGGAGGATTATCTGAGAGAGAAAATCCGCAAGGTGCTCCTGCATGAATTTCGCCATCATCTGGAATCCCTGGCCGGCGAGCGCGATCTGGAGATCGAGGACGCCATAGAGCTTTCGAGGTATTACGCGCGTGTCCACGGTCCTGCGAGCTGATTTTCGGATATGCGTGCGGCTGAATTATTCAGAAGGTTTGCGAGGAAATTGCCATAAAAAACTTGACGGAACAGAGGGCGGGCGCTAGAATAGAAAAAGTGAGTTCTTATATGCGGACATATGTCCGTGTGACAGGGACACAATGAGGAGGAGACATTATGAAAAAGGCGTACAGGGAAATGACGAGGAAGGAGCTCCTGAAGGAGCAGGCCGCGCTGGAGGCCAAATATCAGGAGGTCAGGGCAAAGGGCCTGAAGCTTGACATGTCGAGAGGCAAGCCGTCAAAGGCGCAGCTCGATCTGGCAAACGGTATGATGGACGTGTTGAACAGCGACTCCGACATGAAATGCGAGGCGGGAGTCGACTGCAGGAACTACGGGATCATGGACGGTATCCCGGAGGCGCGGCGTCTGCTCGCGGACATGTCTGAGGTGCCGGAGAAAAATATTCTGATTTATGGAAATTCAAGCCTGAACGTGATGTTTGATACGGTTGCGCGCGCGATGTCGATGGGCGTCTGCGGACACACGCCGTGGGGCAAGCTGGACAAGGTGAAATTTCTCTGCCCGGTGCCGGGTTATGACAGGCATTTTGGGATCACGGAGTTTTTCGGCATCGAGATGATCAACGTGCCGCTTCTTGAGACGGGCCCGGACATGGATCTGGTAGAGAAGCTGGTGTCCGAGGACGATGCGATCAAGGGAATCTGGTGCGTGCCGAAATATTCCAACCCGACGGGCATCTCCTATTCGGATGAGACGGTGCTCCGGTTTGCGCATTTGAAGCCGGCTGCCCCGGACTTCCGCATTTTCTGGGACAACGCGTACTCGATCCATCACCTTTATGACGACGATCAGGATGTGATCCTGGAGCTTCTGACGGAGTGTGAGAAGGCGGGCAATCCGGATATGGTATACAAGTTTATCTCGACCTCGAAGGTGAGCTTCCCGGGATCGGGTATCGCGGCGATGGCGGCATCGGAGGCGAACCTTGCGGACGCGCGGAAAGCGATGTTCTACCAGACCATAGGTCACGATAAGCTGAACCAGCTGCGCCATGTACGCTTTTTCAAGGATATGGACGGCGTGCACGCGCATATGAGGAAGCATGCGGCGATCCTGCGCCCGAAGTTCGAGGCGGTGCTCGACACGCTGGAGCAGGAGCTGGGCGGTCTGGAGATCGGCACCTGGGTGAGGCCGAAGGGCGGCTATTTTATCGCATTTGATTCGCTGGAGGGCTGTGCGAAGAAGATCGTGGCCCGGTGTAAGGAGGCCGGCGTCGTCATGACGGGCGCGGGCGCGACCTTCCCGTACGGTAAGGATCCGAAGGACAGCAACATCCGCATCGCGCCGTCGTTCCCGGAGCCGGATGAGCTGAAGATGGCGGCGGAAATTTTTGTCCTCAGCGTGAAGCTTGTCAGCATTGAGAAGTATTTGGAACAGTAAAGGGAACAAAATCTTGACGATATTCGTAAAAGTGGCAGTTTTTTCTTGCTCTCTTTCAGTGAACATGGTATGATGGTCGTGGAGTGCGGCAACCATTTTATTCAGATAAAATGCTTGCTGCAGGGATCAGAAAGCTATGATCAGAACGTGAGTTACCATTTGTGGAAAGAGGAAGGCAAAAGGAGCGGGTTGTAAAATGAAACGGTGCATTATTTGCGGGAATGTAGATGATGACAACAGTACAGTTTGCAGTACATGCGGAAATCCTTATGTAGATATGAGTGCGCAGGCTTCCGAGGTGGACGAGGGGCATGCAGCGGCGCCCGAAGCGGGCGAGGAGCAGGATGCTGTACCAGAAGAAGTAGAATCGGAGAAGGAAGCAGCATCAGAACAGCCGGAGACGGAAGAGTCTCAGCCGGAGGAGCCGCAGCGGGCAGAAGAGGAGCAGCCAAAGCCAGCAGAGTCTCCACAGGCCGAGCAGGCGAAAGCGGAGCAAGCTGTGCCTGAGCCAAGAGAGCCGCAGGAGGCTCAAGCCGCACAGGAAGGCGGGCAGGGTGCTGCGATTCCAGGGCAGATGTCCGGTGGTCGTCCGCCGCGCAGGATGAGAAGTGGTCCGCAGATTTATGGTCAGACAGAGGGAGTGGGCGGCAATCCCTCACAGTATAGCAATCAGGGAATGATCCGCAGGGATGTTCCGCCGAGATCTGCAGGCGCAGGTCGTCCGATGGGCCAGACGCCGGGAGGCACGGGCCGTCCGATGGGTCAGACGCCGGGAGGCACAGGCCGTCCGACGGGCCAGATGTCAGGAGGCGTAGGTCGTCCGATGGGTCAGATGCCGGGAGGCTCAAGCCGTCCGATGGGTCAGATGCCGGGAGGTGCAGGCCGTTTCGCCGGCCAGGATTATCTTGTGAGGAGCGTGATGGAGATTGCGCGGAAGGCGATGCGGTCGCCGCTCTTCTTCTTGATTGTATTGCTGAATACGGTAAGCGTGGCAGCTTCCATCGCAGCGATCTTTTTGAATGAACTGAATTATTCACAGGCAGTGAGACTGCTGAACGATGCGAATCTTCCGCAGCAGGTGTCCGGGTATGTGAGTTCGGCGACAAAGCTGCTGCAGAATCTACAGAATCTTGATACAGGCACGATTATCGCAAATATTGCGCTGCACATTCCGTCGATTCTGTTCTGCCTGGGACTTTGGCTGATCTTTATCGCGGCGCTGAGGGCGAAGGAGAACATGTCAGGCGTCGGCTTCGGCTTTGCGAAAGCGGCAGTCATCATCCGTATGGTTGTGGCTTGTGTCGTGATGCTTGCGGTTCTGATTGTCACTGTGACTGTCGTAGTCGCTGCGTGGGTGTCAAAGGAACAGCCGGTTATCATTATGGCCGTGGTTATGCTGGTGGTTACGATCATTATTGTCATGATGATTATCATGTACTATTTTGCCTATCTCGGGACGCTGAAGACGTGTAGGGTGAATGGCAATACGGGTGAAAGCTACGGCAGGCTGTCGGCATACCTTGCAGTGCTGCTCATCATACTGGCGCTGCCGGAGATTGTCGGTTTGCTTTCCGGGATTGTGAATATGGAGATCTCCAATATCGTCGGTTCCGTGGCAAAGATGGGATGGATGATTCTCCTCGCGGTGTGGATCTTCCTGTATCGCGGCAGAATGAGCGAGCTTGAGGGGTAAAGACGGACAAATAGAAAATCAAAATTATGAAATGAGGCGGTCGCTGTTTTCTTTCTTGACAGCGGCCGTTGTTTTTGTTAGTATAGACGTGCGGTTTAGCGTGGTAGAGTGCTATCACAGCAAAGAGCGCGTGACGGAAAAGATTGTGAAAGACAGGAGCGGAAGAAGACTTCCGCGGAAATGGAGGAGGATATTATGAAAAAGAAACTGATTGCGCTTTTGATGTCGGCGGCGATGCTTTCCATAACGCTGTGCAGCGGCGTGCTTGCGGAGGACAGTGAGAGCGATCTCGCTTATGTGCAGGAAAAGGGAACGCTGGTGGTAGGTATCACGAACTTCGAGCCGATGGACTACCTGGACGAGAACGGCGAGTGGATCGGCTTTGACGCGGATATGGCGAAGGCGTTTGCCGAGTCTCTCGGCGTAGACGTGGAATTCATGGAGATCGACTGGGACAACAAGATCCTGGAGCTGGACGGCAAGACGAT
>CANQVT010000099.1 GCA_947627365.1 uncultured Lachnospiraceae bacterium
TTGTTTACAAAACAGGAATCTCATTTACAAAGTGGGACTCTTGGATTACAAACGGGACTCTCGGCTTGCTATTTACCACAAGCATACACCATAATGGGAGGAATGTAAAGTATATATTGCATTTATTTCATATAAATTACATTGTTGAGGAATATCAGATAATAAAACGATACTTTCCTTTCCCGGCACCTGTAATCCGCTCTGTAAGCTCAAGCTCATACATTTTGCCGATCAAAGCTGTCGCCGGCCGCTGGGTAATTCCCAGCACTTCCATAACATCTCCGCGGCCAAAAACTTTTTCCCTTCCAAATTCACCGAGCAGCCTGACTATGTTCGTCTTCGTTCTCGAGGACACTGATTTTGTTTCAAGAATTTTCAAAAGGCTGTTTTTCTCAAAAGGCTGTTTAATGGGCTGTTTAATGGGCTGTTTTTTATTTGAATGTACAGAATCCTTCCACGCGATATGGAGATATCTGTTTTTAAGCTCATGTTTCTCCCCCATCAGCAGATTCCGAAGAAAATACTCAAGATATGACAAGTCTTCATGTATCCCCGCGCCGAGATCGGAATAATTTGCCCTGACAAGCGCATTGCGAAAATACCACGCATTTTTCGCAAACACATCATTCGTTACATGAAAACCCAACGATCGGATATATTTGATAAAAAACACGGCGGTCGTGCGGGTATTGCCCTCTCCGAAAATATGAATCTGCCAGAGTCCCGACAGAAAACGGGCAAGATGCTGTATAATCTCACTCAGTGACAAATTCACATAACTGAACTCCCGTTCCATCTGAAAATCATATTCCAGAGTTTCCCGAAGCTCTGTCGCGCTTCCGTACATTACAGAAGCGCCATTAAGAACCCATTCCTTTTTGGAAATATTGTAATCCCGTATTCTCCCGGCATAAACATAGACATCCTGAAACAATCTTTTATGGATGGAAATATACTGCGCAGGAGAGAACACAAACGAATTTTCTGAAAGGATTTCTGCTATTCTGACAGAAACCTTATCCGCTTCCTCTGTCCGCTCCGACCCATGCTGTTTATTCTCTTCATAATAATTTTCAATACGAAGCCTGGCTTCTTCAATACTGATATCTCCTTCGATATGATCCCTGGCAGTATTCAGAAGATAGTCAGAGGGACGCAGTTGATCTACATCCTGCAGTCCGATCGCCGTCTGCCATGCATAAATCTTATCTGCCCGGCCTGGTTCTCCAGCCCTGAGATATTCGGCAAAAGGATCTGTGTTTTCATCTTCAATATGCATTTTTTTCTTATCCGCCATCAGAATCTTTCTCCCTCATAGCCTCTTGGCAAACAAATCCTGTCTATTTTTAAAGGGGCAGGCATCAATAGTCTTTTTACCCGAGCATCCCCTCCACGAGCCGGACGCTGTGCTCGACCGCCCTTTTTTCAAAGGTCGGGTAATCCTCCGAGGCGCTGTCGTCGGCCTTGTCGGAGATCGCCCGGATGATCACAAAGGGAATTTCATTCAGATACGCGGTCTGCGCGATCGCGGCGCCCTCCATCTCCGTACAGAAGCCATGGAACAGACCGCTGATGCGCTCCTTGACCGCCTTGTCCGCGACAAACTGATCCCCGCTGACCACACGCCCGCGGAACACCTTGATGTCGGGGTTCACCTTCTGACAGGTTTTCTCCGCCAGATCCGCAAGCTCCTTGTCCGCCTCAAAGGAGAACACGTCCATCTGCGGGATCTGCCCCGGCTCGTAACCGAAATTCACGGCGTCCATATCGTGGTGTACAACATCTGTCGAGATCACGATGTCCCCGATATCGATGTCCGCGTTCAGCGAGCCCGCAATCCCGGTGTTGATCACAGCGTCCACCTGAAACTCATCGACTAGGATCTGCGTGCAGACCGCCGCGTTCACCTTGCCGACGCCGCTGCGCACGACCACGACTTCCCGCCCGTTCAGAATGCCCTCGCAGAAATTCATCCCCGCCTTCTTCACCTCGCGGCGGATGTCCATGTCTTTTTTGAGCTGCTCCACCTCAATATCCATCGCCCCGATGATGCCTGTCTTACTTTTATTTTTCATTATACAGAAAACCCCTTTCTCCCACCTTTTTGTCCACCTGTATCTGTCCTTTTTCACTTACGCTGCATCGAGCTCCTGTCCATCCGAAGCCGCTTCTGTCAAATTCGACTTTGACTCATTTTCTAACGCCTGCGTTGCAGTCAACTCCGACTCGCTTTCTGGCGCTTACGCCGTATTCGCTTCCGACTCGCTTTCTGACGCCTGCGCCGTATTCGGCTCAGATTCTCCCTCTGCCGCCTGCGCCGCGGCGTTCGCGGTATCGTTGAATTTCTTCACCGTCTGCGGGATATCCGCTCCGTCCCCGATCTCCTGCAGCATATTCCACCACGCCGTGCGTGCATCCGCCCAGCCGGGCGTCACCTGATAATAATCGCCGAGATACTGCGTGAAGACGCTGTACTCCTTCATCAGCACATCGTTCGCGTAGAGCTCCGGCATCTCGCGCACCGGCCAGTAGGTCGACGCCAGAACCGCCCTCGCATAGTTTTTGTCTTCCTCCGTGAAAAAGCGAATAAAATCTTTCGCCGCCTTTATCTTCGCCTCGTCCTTGTTGTCAAAGATCCCAAAGCCCCAGATCCCGGCCTGCAGGGTCGGTTTGCCATCGTCCGACGGAAAAGCCATCGGGAACATGTCAAAATCAAGATTTGGATTGTTGACAGTCTGTCCGATCTCCACCGAGACATTCCAGCAGAACGCCATCGCAAGCTCGCCCTTTGCGAAGCGCGTGATCTCATCCGCGCCAAGCGCGCTCTCATCAAACGAAATGCCGTCCAGATCCTTCAGAAGCTGCAGCGCCTCGATGTTTTCCGGGCTGTCAAACACATACTTCGTGTGCTCTTCGTCCGCGAACGCGCCTTCACAGAGGTTCGTCACGAGCGCCCGCGTTCCCTGGTCGCCGCCCTGTCCCGCGCAGTACACAATTCCCACTTCCTTCTGCCCGTAAGCCGCCAGCGCTTCCACCGCGCTCACAAAATCGTCCGTCGTCCAGGTACGGTTCTCCTCGTCAATATAAGAGAGCGCCCTCGCCTTCTCGAACAGATCGCGGTTGATCACCATACAGTGCGTCGTCATACACAGTGGGAACTCATAATACTCCCCGCCGCGGTATTGGCACGCGTCCCGGACAGGCTCATAGATTTTTCCGGCCGACTCCGATTCCCACAGATCGGAGAGATCTGCCATCATGCCCTTGTCGCCCCAGTCCGCCACCAAGCGCTCCGGCCCCTCAAACACCAGATCCGGAAGCGTTCCGTCCGCCGCCGCCTGCGCGACCTTTTCGTCCCCGCTGACATAGTCGAGATACTCTACCGAGACATGGTATTCCGGGTACTGCCTGTGAAACTCCGAGATCAGGTTGGAAACCACACTCTTATTCCCCCAGTCGCCGACCGGGTACGTCCACAGCGTGAGCTCCGTGGTCTCCTGCTCCGTCTCCGTCTGCGCGTCCGTCTGCGGCGTCTGCTTCGGCCCGCCACAAGCAGTAAGCAACAACGCCATTCCTACAGTCAGCGTCAAAATCAAAGGTCGTTTCATTTTTCCCCTTCTTTCTGAATTAGTGTATAGTTCACAAAACCCGGACGCCCTGCACGGGCTTGCAATGTCAGGGCCGTGCGGAAGCGCCCCTTCACGTTCGTTCAGCGGCATATCGTCGGAAAGCATTTGAGAACGCTTCGCGTTGCTTTCCGACTCCCGCTCGCGCTT
>CANQVT010000100.1 GCA_947627365.1 uncultured Lachnospiraceae bacterium
ACACAATGGCCAAGTGTCGGATAGGAACGGCAAAATTTTTTGCACTTCTATTGCTTCTTTATCACACATAAGCAAAGCTCCTGCAAATCAAACGGCTTCGTCACATAGTCCGCCGCGCCGCCAAGCAGCAGCGCCACCTTGCTCTGCACGTCCGCCTTCGCGCTCACGACGATCACCGGGATCCCCGATATCCGAGGCAGCAGTTCCTCTCCGTCAAGCCCCGGCAGCATCAGATCCAGCAGAACCAGATTCGGCCGCTGCCGGTCCAGCACATAGAGCGCCTCCGTCCCCGAATACGCGCGCAGGACGACATAGCGCTCCCGGCGCAGCGCTTCCTCCAGCATATTCCCGATATGCAGATCGTCGTCTATGATCAGTATCGTGTTCAAATGTCGGCCTCCCTATCTGTCCTAGCTCAGTTCCCGGTACGCCTCCACCCGGATCTGCTCAAAGGTGCTCATGCTGTGGTAGATTTCCGCCGCCATGTCGATGAGCGGAAACGTGGCCACAGCCCCGCTGCCCTCTCCCAGACACAGTCCTGCGTCCAGCGCGGGAGACAGCCCGAGCTCTCCCAGTACCCTGCGCGCCGCGGGTTCCTTCGAGACGTGTGTGGCGATCATGTATCCGGCCGCCTCCGAACAGAGCCGGGCCGCCAGAAGCGCCGCCACGGAAGAGATGAATCCATCGATCAACACCGGGATATGGCAGTACGCCCCGCCGAGAAACAGCCCTGCAATGCCGGCGATGTCGAATCCGCCGACGCAGGAGAGAACTGCCAATGGATCCTTTTCTGTCAGATCCCAGCGCGAGATCGCCTCACGGATCACACGTATCTTTTTCTCCAATCCCGCGCTCGTAAGTCCGGCGCCGCGCCCAGTCATCTCCTCTGCCGGGACGCCGAGCAGAGCCGCCGCGACTGCGCTGGAGGTCGTCGTGTTCCCGATCCCCATCTCGCCGGTCGCGACCAGGCTGTATCCCTCTTCTTTCAGCTCGCACATCAGCCGCAGTCCGGTCTCGACCGCCGAAACTGCCTGTTCCCGCGTCATCGCAGGCTCCCGTGCAAAATTCTTTGTCCCGTATGCGATCTTTCTCTTTTCCACGCGCGGGGTGTCCGTCGCCATGCCGATATCGATCGGTCGAATATCCGCGCCGCCCATCCGGCACATGATCGCCGCGCACGACTTCTCGTCCAGAAAATTCTCCGCTACGATCGCCGTAACCTCCTGTCCTGTCTGGGTCACGCCCTCCGCGACCACGCCATTGTCCGCGCACATCGGCACAAGAATCTTTTTTTCTGTATTCACCTGCGGCGAATGCTGCGCGCCTGCGATCCTCACGACCACATCCTCCAGCCAGCCGAGACTGTGCAGCGGCTTGGCGATGCTGTCCCAGCGCCGCTGTGCGATTTCTGCCGCTTCCCCGTCACAGGGGACGATCTTATTTATAGCATCTTCCAAAGTAATCTCCGTCTTACCCATCTGCATTTCGTCTCCTTGTCCATACTATAAAGCCCGTTCTGTGCATTCGGTCGAAAATTCCCGGAGCCGCAGATACTGCCTGAAAAAGGCTCCCGGAGAAATACCGGAAGCCTCTGCAATCTTGAAACATTCCCTGATCATGCAAACGTGTGAAAAGCCCCTACGCCTCTACTACGATGCGCGGATTCCCCGGCTCCTCAAAGAGTTCCTCCAGCTGCTCCAGCATGATCGGCCTCGAGAACAGAAATCCCTGATATGTATTCGGCTTGTAGGAATCGACCACTTCCAGTGTCTCGACATCCTCCACGCCCTCCACGCACACGGAAATGCCGAAATCCCGCGCGCACTGTATGGTAGACTTGAGGATATACTGGTCGGCCGGATTCACAACGATATCCGCGACAAACTTTCTGTCTATCTTGATCGAGTCAAACGAGAGGTCTCTCAACAATGCCAGCGACGAATGTCCCGTTCCGAAATCGTCTGCCGCGATATGAATTCCCTGCGCCCGCAGGTAATCCAGATTCTCCTGCAGGATCGCCTGCTGAACCGAGCTGCAGTGCTCCGTCAGCTCCAGGATAAGATTCTCCGGCGGGAAGTCCATCTTCCGTACGATCGAGATCACATCTGTCTTGAAGGCCACGTGCTCCAGCTGCCGGTAAGAGACGTTCACGCTGATCCTGAAATCCGGATGTCTCTCCACGATCGGTCGGATACTGCCAAGCGCCGTCTGCAGGATCCAGAGCCCAAGCTCATAGAAGCATCGGTCGTTCTCCAGGATCGGGATGAATTCAATCGGAGGAACAACTCCCCACTCCTCGCTCTTCCAGCGGACCAAAGCCTCAGCGCCGATGACGGTTCCGTCGATCTGTACCTGCGGCTGATACATGAGGTAAAACCCGCTAAAATCCTTGTATAACACGCTTCGGATGATCGCGTCGATCATCTCAAGCTTCCTCCTGGTGCTGCCGTGCCGGCTGTCGTCGAAGTAAACCAGCTCGCCCTGCTCTTCCTGCTTTGAGACACTGAGAGCATATTCGAGCTCCGCCAGGACAGCCGTCTCTTCCGCCTCAATCTTCCGGAAGCTCAACGCTCCGCCGCACAGGGCAAGGCTGACTCTGGACTTGCCGAGATACAGCTCGTTTCTGGCAATATCGCTCGCCTTCTGGTACAGGCGCTGCGTATCCTCATACCCGGCAACCACGGTCAGCAGCGCGAACTTCGTCCCGTTTAAGCGAAACACCATTCCGTGGCCACGCAGCAGATCGCGCAGCTTTTGTCCGAACATCTGAAGGATCTGATTCCCGCAGATATAGCCATAGGTATTATTCACTCTGCGGAACTGGCTGAGCCCGACCATGAGAAGGTTCA
The DNA here is from genome assembly GCA_947627365.1 of uncultured Lachnospiraceae bacterium. Lineage (GTDB taxonomy): Bacteria > Bacillota > Clostridia > Lachnospirales > Lachnospiraceae > Choladousia. Next base: position 2,850 of record CANQVT010000100.1, read on the forward strand.
CCGGCTGCTCCGCAGTCTTGCACTTGCGCAGCGTGTCCATCAGCTTGTAGACATTATAAAGGTTCGTCACAGAATCGACATCGTCGATCACGCCATGATTGTAAATCGTTCCCGCAAAGATATCCGGCCCGGCGCCGTCTGACTTCAGCAGATATCCCTTACAGGTACACAGAATATAAATTCCTGCTTTATTTCTGGCGCGGTACGTCACGTCGTGATATTGCTTCTTACCTGTGAAGACTGCCTTGAGATCGCTCAGATAGAGTTCCCTGTCGTCCGGGTGAATACGCTCCAGCCAGATATTTCCGGCGTCACGCATGTACTCTCCCGGAAGATCAAACTCCTCCACGATCGACTTTGACCAGCGCGAGATATTCGTTTCCATATTGCACATGAACAGATAGCGCTCGCTGGACGACTCGGCAAACGCATCAAACGCCCTGCCTCCCAGTCCGATCAGGTCCCGCCCCTTGAGGCTTTCGCCAAGAAGCAGCAATTCTTCTCCCAGCCGCTGCCTGCTCTTTGGAAGCTTGTCGATCTCCATTGACGCCGTCTGCGGCGCATAGAGCAGATCTTTGACATATTCAAATAGAATCTCTTCCCCGCTCAGCTTTTTCATATCGTCATTTCCTCTTATGACTACAAACAATAATCCACTTTTATTCTAACGCCTTTGGGGATATCTGTCAATTTCATTTTTCTGTTTTTCACAAAAAACCGCAATGCAGATTCATAAATTTGAGTAAATTGTCCATGCCTCACTGCCGTTCATAGTATGCAAGTCCGTCATCCGGCTCAAAATAAGTCCGGATAAACCCGTCTTTGGTAGTTAGCGCCATATTTTTTAGGAGCAAAACCAACGTATATCTTTTACAAATGCCCGTATATTCGG
>CANQVT010000101.1 GCA_947627365.1 uncultured Lachnospiraceae bacterium
CTTATGCACCGCTGCGTGCCCGATTAAGCGCGAGCGGGTCTGCCCTGACATTGCAAGCCCTTGCAGGGCGTCCGGGTTTTGTGCACTAAACATAAATATTGAAAGCATATTTCATATGAGGGAGGGATACGAATGAGAATACTTATGATTGGCGGTACCGGTACGATCAGCATGGCGATCACACGCAGACTGGCGGAGCGCGGCGAGGAGCTTTACCTTCTGAATCGTGGTACGCGCAGCGCGGAGCTGCCGGGGAATGTGAACACGATCGTCGCTGATATCAACGATGAGGAGGCCACAGCGCGAAAACTGGACGGCATGAAGTTCGACGCGGTCTGTGAGTTCATTGGCTTTGTTCCGGCTCAGGTGGAGTGCGATTATCGTCTCTTTAAAGATATGACGAAGCAGTATATCTATATCAGCTCTGCTTCGGCGTACCATAAGCCGGTTCGTTCGTATCTCATCAACGAGGGGACGTCGCTCGCGAATCCATACTGGCAGTATTCGCGTGACAAGATTGCCTGCGAGGAGTTCCTCATGAAAATGTATCGGGAGAATGGGTTCCCTGTGACGATCGTCCGCCCGAGCCATACCTACGACGAGCGCTCCGTACCGATGGGCGTGCACGGGAAGAACGGAAGCTGGCAGGTGATCCGGCGTATGCTGGACGGCAAGCCGGTCATCATTCACGGAGACGGTTCGTCCTTGTGGACGATGACGTTCAACACGGATTTCGCGTTAGGGTATTGTGGTCTGATCGGAAATCCGCACGCCATCGGCGAGGCCTTCCAGATCATGAACGACGAGACGCTGACCTGGGACCAGATCTATCAGACGATCGCCGACGTCCTTGGCGTGGAGCTGAAGGCGTACCACGTATCTTCAGAGTTTCTCGCGGCGGTCAGCGATTACGACTTCACCGGGAGCCTGACCGGGGACAAGGCCTGCTCCGTGGTTTTTGACACGTCGAAGCTGAAGAAAGCTGTGCCGGAGTTCCGGCCGACTGTCCATTTCGAGCAGGGCGTCCGGATGGTGATCGAGCATATCATGGCGCATCCGGAGCTACAGATCGAGGATCCGGAATTCGATGCCTGGTGCGACCGCGTGATTGCGGCGCTGGAGCGGGCGAAGACAGAGATTTAGGGGAATCTCTATGAAAATATTTAAAAGAGCGGATAGGTGCAAGAACCTGTCCGCTTATTTTGACAATATCCGATACGGTATTAAGATTTGTTGTCATTGCGACTACATTCCAAACAGGTCAGAATGTGTGCCGGTTCGGTCGAGAAGTAGTTCTGTATCGGTCTGTTTGTAAATTAAAAGCCAGTCTGGCTCTATATGACATTCCCGGTATTCGGCATATTTGCCGCTTAGATTATGATCCCTGTTTTTTATCGGTAGAGGTGCAGGAATACGGAGCGTATCGATCACCTGTTGCAATAATACCATTTGATTCCCACGTTTTACACAGGCTTTGAAATCTTTCTTGAATCTGGTGGAGTATCTTACATTGAGCATAATTATTCCTCCAACAGCTTGGCAAAAAGATCCTTAGTGCTCCCGGCAAACACAGTACCGCCGCCACGTTCGAGCTCTTCCATTGATGCCAATGTTTCAGCATTTGGAATTTCATCCGGAATAGTTGCACCTTGCAGATAAGCGATAACATAGTACATCTTACTGTCGGGTATCTGATCTATGAGACTTTTGGCAAATTCCCTATAGCTCATAGTAACACTTCCTTTCACGGTCATTTATAGTATTATCATTACAGGTCATTTTCATTTATTTTATCATTTCGCCATGTTGAATACAAGCGAAAACGGATAGAAAGCAAAAAAATATAAGGTTTGGGATGACTGTCAAGAAAAAATACTTGACAGCCTTCTTTTTTTCCTGTATGATAGCCAAGGTGATTGACATGGATCAGGTTTTGAAGCAGTCCCTCCTGTATGATTTTTACGGGGAGTTGCTGACGGAGCATCAGAGGAGCGTGTACGAGGAGGTTGTACAGAATGATCTGTCCTACTCGGAGGCGGCCGAGATGTTTGGAGTCAGCAGGCAGGGGATCCACGAGCTCGTGAAGCGGTGCAACCGCATTCTGGAGCATTACGAGTCCAGACTGCATCTGGTGGAGCGTTTCCTGCGGATACGGGCGAATGTGCAGCAGATCCAGGAATTGTCTGCGAACTGTGAGTCGATCAGCCGCGAGGCGCTGGCGAAGCAGGTATGCGAGATCTCAGAGAAGATTTTAGAGGAGCTGTAGTATGGCGTTTGAGAGCTTATCGGAAAAGCTGCAGAATGTGTTCAAAAACCTGCGCAGCAAGGGCAGGCTGACTGAGGCGGACGTCAAGACCGCATTGCGCGAGGTCAAGATGGCGCTTCTGGAGGCAGACGTCAGCTTCAAGGTCGTGAAGCAGTTCATAAGCGCGGTGCAGGAGAAGGCGATCGGGCAGGACGTCATGAACGGCCTGAATCCGGGACAGATGGTGATCAAGATCGTCAATGACGAGCTGGTGTCTCTGATGGGCTCCGAGACGACGGAGATCGCGCTGAAGCCCGGCTCTGAGGTGACCGTCATCATGATGGCGGGGCTGCAGGGCGCAGGTAAGACGACGACGGCGGCGAAGCTCGCCGGGAAGTTCAAGTCGAAGGGACGCAAGCCTCTGCTGGTGGCGTGTGACGTATACCGGCCGGCGGCGATCCGACAGCTCGAGATCAACGGCGAGAAGCAGGGCGTCGAGGTCTTTTCCCTCGGGGATAAGATCAGCCCGGTGGAGATCGCGAGGCAGTCGGTGGAATACGCGAAGGTGCACGGGATCAACACGGTGATGCTCGATACGGCGGGCCGCCTCCACATCGATGAAGACATGATGCAGGAGCTGCAGGAGATCAAGCGGACCGTGAATGTCGATCAGACGGTGCTCGTCGTGGACGCGATGACCGGTCAGGACGCGGTGAACGTGGCTTCGATGTTTGAGGAGAAGATCGGGATCGACGGCGTGATTGTGACGAAGCTCGACGGCGACACGAGGGGCGGCGCGGCGCTTTCCATCAAGGCGACCTGCGGCAAGCCGATCCTCTACGCAGGCATGGGTGAGAAGCTTTCTGATCTGGAGCAGTTCTATCCGGATCGCATGGCTTCCCGTATTCTCGGTATGGGCGATGTACTTTCCCTGATCGAGAAGGCGCAGGAGAACATCGACGAGGAGAAAGCAAAGTCGATGGAGCAAAAGCTTCGCAAGGCTCAGTTCGGCTTTGACGACTATCTGGAGAGCATGAACCAGATGAAGAATATGGGCGGTCTGTCGAGTATCATCAGCATGCTGCCGGGCGTCGGCGGACAGATGAAGCAGCTTGAGGATGCGATCGACGAGGGCAAGATGAAGCAGGTCGAGTCGATCATTCTCTCAATGACGCCGCAGGAGCGTTCGAATCCGGATATCCTGAATCCGTCCAGAAAGCGAAGAATCGCGGACGGTGCGGGCGTTGACATCAGCGAAGTCAATAAGCTGGTGAAGCAGTTCGAACAGGGACGTAAGATGATGAAGCAATACTCCGGGCTGCTCGGAGGCAAAATGGGTAAAAGAGGTAAGTTCAAACTTCCTTTTTAACATAATAAATCAAACCGGGGAGGTGAAAGAGATGGCAGTAAAGATCAGACTGAGAAGAATGGGAAAGAAGAA
>CANQVT010000102.1 GCA_947627365.1 uncultured Lachnospiraceae bacterium
GCGAAAAAGACGCGTATGGAGCGTCTGATATCCAGCATTGATGACATTCTGAAAGGAGAGAATAAGATGGATTTTGCAGTTTTCAGTAAAACAGAAATTGAAGAAATGTTCCAAGCTATGTTAGAGCATATGCCGGAGGATATGAGAGAGATTTCGATCAGAGAGTTCGGGAGTATCGAACAATGGAAAGAGCATTACATGGAAGTGGTTTCCAGAGAAGAAATGCAGAAAAGCTATGCGAAGATGATTGAGTGGTATGGAGGGAAAGAAGAGTATCTGTCTACTGTCAAAAACCCTGTCAGCAAGGAAGTTGCAGATAGCTATGCGAAACGGATAGAGGTAATTTTGGAAAAAATGATCACAAAGATTGGCTGTCCCGTGGATTCTTTCGAGGTAAAGGAGCTTGTTGCCGAATATGGATTCGTGATGAAGCAGTTCAGCCAGATGGAAGAGGAACGGGGAATGATGCTCTCCGTCGCGCATTCCTATCAGGATACGATGGTAAAATCAAAAATAGATGAAAAGTACGGGGAAGGGGCTGCGGAATTTTTTACAGAGGCGATTGAGGCGTTTTATAAATAGGAGCGAGGGGTGCGGTAAGCACCCCCTTTTAGCAATAAATGATTTATAAGTTATCGGATGAGTGGGAAAATCAGCATTGTTGGGGATTCGAAGTATTTTGCATTTTAATATTGCTTGGGATAGATAGATCTGATACAATACAAAAGAACATACGTTCTTGCGGCTGCACGAATAAGGCAATGGAGCAGATCAGCATATGAAAAACGAAGATCGAAAGTTGAGGAGGAACGGTATGACAGAAAAAGAAAAAATGCTTGCGGGATTGCTGTATGATCCATCCGATCCGGAGTTGGGCGCATTGCTGGTGAAAGCGCGAAAGCTTGCGAGACGGTATAATCAGATCGATGAAGATCGACCAGAGGAAAGGGAAGCGGTTCTTCGCGAACTTTTGCCAAACACTCCATTTTTGCCGAGTTTGCAGGCACCGGTCTATTTTGACTACGGATGCAATACCTATTTCGGCAGGTTCAGCGGTGCGAATTTCAATTTTACTTGTCTCGATGTATGCCCCGTCCATATCGGGGATAATGTGTTCATCGGTCCGAATGTGACATTGGTCACGCCTATGCATCCTCTTTTGCCGGAAGAACGCAATGTAAGGCAAAGACCGGACGGCGGTTATTACAATCTGGAGTATGCAAAACCGATCCGAATCGGGGACGACTGTTGGCTGGCATCAAATGTCGTAGTTTGCGGAGGTGTGACAATAGGTGCGGGCAGTGTGATCGGCGCGGGCAGTGTGGTTACGCGGGATATTCCTCCTCACAGCCTGGCGGTGGGGAACCCCTGTCGTGTTATCCGAACGCTGACGGATGCAGATCGAATGAAGCAATAAAAGAGATTGCCTGCGTATGCTTGTACCGTTCACACAGATTTCAAATTTTCATCACAAATCTTCCTCAAACACCGGGTATTCTGTCATAGCTGACACAGTTCAGAATATGAGCAGGAGGTTTGTTTATGAAACGGGAGATACGGTTCACAGCAGTTGTTTTGGCAATGGCGCTTATGGCGCCGCTTTGTGTTTGTGCGAAGACGGGAGAAAGTGAGGCTTCCGACAGGGAGTATATCGAGAAAACTTTAAATCTTGCAAATAATGAGGAACAGGAGTGGACTTACTCGGCAGATGCCGACGCATGGGTACTCTCCCCGGTGCAGGCAGTTGCTTATCCGGAGCTGCCGCTGCAGCAGGGGGTGTCGGTCTGTGTTCCGGGAGCCTATGTGAGCGGCATTGACACGGACGGCGACGGAGCGGCCGACATTGCGGCGGAGAATATTTCCGAAGCGGAGAATGTCTCCGAAGAGGAGAATATCTCGGAAGCGGTGAAAGGATCGCTGGTTATCGATTATGCCGCGCAGATCACCAGCACCAATGGGCAGGTCTATACCGCGGCCACTGCTCCTGTCATTTTGAACACCGGCGCGGCAGGTTACGGCTCGCAGAGCAATCAGGTTGCCTCCGCCGTTTATGTTGCGGACGGATACATCAATGTTTCCTGCGGGAACCGCGGCAAGCAGGACAGCGTGACGGATGACGACGGCAATACTTCTTTTACCGGAGACGCGCCGTCTTGTCTGGTCGATCAGAAAGCGGCGGCGCGCTATGTGAAGTACAATATTCTGCTGGGGAATCTGCCCGGAAATGTGAACTATCTTGTCTCTACCGGCGGCTCGGGCGGCGGCGCGCACGCGTCTATGTTCGCGGCGACCTCCGATCACCCGGATTTTTACGATTACCAGATCGAAGCCGGCGCGGTTGGAGTGTATAAAAACGAAGATGGTTCCTATTCTACTACCGTCACAATCAATGGTGAGGACCATGAACTATCCGACGGCGCGTGGGGCTGCGTCGCCTACAGCGCGATCACGTCCCTGTACGAGGCGGACATGGCGCTTGCCTTTGAGTATTATCTGGATCCGGAGTATTCTTTTAAAACGCCGTTCCAGAAGCAACTTGCCGGATACTTGTCCGAAAGCTATATGGACTACATCAACGGGAAGAATCTGTCGGTAGAAGAAAGCGATGTCGGCTTTGACCTGGATGGGGACGGCAGGCTTGACTCGACGGTCGCCCTTACCATCGAATACGATCCCAAGAACCACGCGGATACCAACGGCTACTATGGCTCCTATCTTGACCTGTATCTGGCGGAGTTTACGCAGAATCTCCAGTGGTATCTGGACAATCTCGACTACGCGCAGAATTGGACGTGGTTCGATGAGGACGGAAACGCGCTCAGCGACGATGCGGTTGCGGCGATGACCGGTGAGGATAAGGCGAGGGCGTTTGTGGAAGGCCGCTATGCCAAGAGCAGCGCGGGCTTTGGCGGAATGGGCGGCGGCTTTGACGGAGCATTTCCGAAGGGGAAGATGCCGGATGGAGACGGCATTGGCCCGGCTGGGAAAGACGGAGATATGGATGGATTTGGCGGTGGTCCCGGAGAAGCTGCCCTTGACGGAAAGATGCCGGGCGGCAGGGGCATGCTTGTCGGAACGCCCGGCGGAGGCACGACACAATCTGCGACCGGCAGCGGTGATACGGCGGCCTACGAGTCTTACGCGGATATGGTCGCGGCATACAAGGCTGATATTCAGGAGGTATATGAGGGCGACCGGTACGGAAATAATATTGTTTCGCTTTACAATCCGCTGAACTATATCGGGGCGGACGACACTTCCGATCCCGTCTGGACAAAGATCGTTATGGGCGCTTCGGAGGGAGATATGTCGATGTTTTCCTCCCTGAACCTGCAGAT
>CANQVT010000103.1 GCA_947627365.1 uncultured Lachnospiraceae bacterium
CATAGCGACAGCTGTCGGAGCATGTCTGAGCGAAGCGAGTTTGCGGAGACAGCTGTCCATAGGCGGCGCAGCGAATCTAGGAGAACAACGTGTTTGCGGCGGAACATCCGCAGACAGAGCACGCGTTCGGATTACACTTTAAGTGAACTACACACGAATTCTGTCTTCTCGCAACTCAGTGGAAGAACCTGCCGCCCATATACCCGGTTATCCCGTCGACCTCAACCTTATACCAGCCGGTCGAATCGTCGAGAACCCGCACAGTCGTTCCGTATATATATTCTCCGATAATCTCATATTCATAGCCTGGCCCGCTGCGCAGATAGCAGGAGCCCGTCAAAGTCATGTAAACTGGCTCCGGAGTCGGCGTAGGTGTTGGCTCCGGCGTAGGTGTAGGTGTCGGCGTTGGCGTGGGTGCCGGAGTCGGCGTCGGTACAGGCGTAGGGGTCGGAGTTTGAGTGGGCGATGATGTCGGAGATGATGTCGAGCCAGTTGTCGGAACCGTCTCCTTCTCAGACTGCCGTGTAATTGTCACGCCAGAACCATCCTCCGGGATGAGACTCGTCCCAGACTTCTCGCTTTGAGCTTCTGCATCCTCTTTCTCTGACTCATTTCCCGAAATGCCTTTCTTCTCCGTGACCGCCTCAGAAGCCTTCTCTGATTCGGATTCTTTTTCAGATTCCGATTCTGCCTCAGACTCTGTCTCTGACGCTCCCTCAGACTCTGTCTCCGATGCCGCTTCAGACTCTGTCTCAGACGCCTGTCCAGCCTCGGTCTGCCCTCCTGTTTCCGGATAAATTTCTACTACATTTCCCAAATCCGGCTCGCCGTGATGCTGGTAGAGCCTGACACCAATCATCACCAGAAAGAATATCAGAACCGCCGCCAACAGCAGCATAATATAGCGCAAATAGTCCGATAACCACTCTTTAAAGTTCTTCATGACTCTATTTCCCCTTTTGTATCCCGACAGATAAACAGTTTTCGCAAAGGCAACGCAATTTGGTGTAAAACCTCTTTCGTTTACCAGAATTTCCTGACCACTTTTTTCATGTAAAAACTATACCAGACAGCATAGACAGCAAAGGCGAGAATGGATGACAGGTAGACGGCCGAGTTGACAAATCCGACTCCAAAATCCTGCAGCAATCCAAGTATTCCGCACCCAATCGCAAAGACTCCCAGCAAAAGCTGTTTCATCACAATCTTCCGGATATAGCCTTCCACATCCCTGCACCTCTTGACGTCAAGCCCCTTCGGCATGAGCATATTTTGCTTGAGCTTTCCGGTCAGCTTCATCTCCAGACAGAGATAAATGACGTACACCCCACATGCGACAACCACCATATCGACCAGTGAAAACATGGACCCCATATCCATATAGCCCTCCCCCTTTCTTTCGCGCCCACACAGTTCGGCCAATCCATATTGTCAATAAAAGTCGGCAATATAGCCCTCCCCTTGGACACACATATCCGTTTCAAAGAATTGTCCCGGCTCAGTGTATCCCAAGGAACTCTCTGACTGCAGCTTCCATCTGTGTCTTTTCAATCACCTTGTCGTGCAGTACCGCAGCGCTTCGGATCTCCTCGATTGCCTGTGGCACCTTCGTCCCGGAAATCCGGCTCAGCTCATCGATCAGGGCGAAATCATCCATCCCCGCATACTTCGGATCAATCGCCTCCATCACGCTGCGCGCGAACTTATACGGACTCGCCGTCGACGCGATAACCGCCGGCGTAACATCCCCGGACTGCTCTTTATATGCCCGGTACACGCGGGATGCAACCGCCGTATGCGTATCGATCACATAACCGGTTTCTTTGTACAGCCGCGCGATCTCCACGGCGACCTCCTCCATCGTGGCAAAGCCTCCTGTGAAATCCTTCATCACAGCCTTCATCGAGTCGCTGATCTCGTAACTGCCCTTTGAAGAAAGCTCCTCCATCAGCCGTGCATTCTCCTTCGCATCGTCGCCCGCCATCCGATAAATCAGCCGCTCCAGATTACTCGAGATCAGAATATCCATCGACGGCGACGAGGTCAGGATAAAATCTCTGTTCCTGTCATAGACGCCAGTCTGGAAAAAGTCATACAATACCTTATTTTCATTGGACGCACAGATCAGGCGGCCAATTGGAAGCCCCATACATTTCGCGTAATAGGCGGCCAGAATATTGCCAAAATTCCCGGTTGGCACCACTACATTGATCGGATCTCCCAGCCGAATCTTCCCTGCCTTCAGCAGCTTTCCATAAGCGTATACATAGTAGACGATCTGCGGAACCAGCCGCCCGATGTTGATCGAATTCGCCGAGGAAAAGCGGTATCCCGCATCTGCAAGCACCTTGCCAAGCGCGACATCCCCGAAAAGCTTCTTCACTCCGGTCTGCGCATCGTCAAAATTCCCGTGAATCCCTATAACGCAGGTATTCGCGCCCTTCTGGGTGACCATCTGTCTCTCCTGCACAGCGCTCACGCCATTCTTCGGATAAAATACGATAATCCTCGTCCCCGGCACATCTGCGAATCCGGCCAGGGCCGCTTTCCCGGTGTCCCCGGAGGTCGCCGTGAGGATCACGATCTCTTTGTCCTCGCGATTCTTCTTCGCGGCTGTCGTCATCAGATACGGAAGGATTGAAAGCGCCATATCCTTAAACGCAATCGTCGCCCCATGAAAAAGCTCAAGATAATATGCGCCGTCCGCCTCACATAGAGGCGCAATTTCCGGCGTGTCAAACTTCTCGTCATACGCGCTGCGAATGCAATCCTTCAGCTCCTGCTCCGTGTAATCCGTCAGAAATTGCTTCATCACCGCATAGGCAGTCTCCTGATACGACATATCTGCAAGTGCGCCAAGCGAAAGCTCCAGTCCGGGAATCCGCTCCGGTACGAACAGGCCTCCGTCCTCCGCAAGCCCCTTCAGCACGGCCTGCGAGGCTGTCACCTGATTCTTTGCATTTCTGGTACTTCTGTACATCAGATCCATAGATTCATCCTTCTCTTTTCTGCTTTATTCTATCATGACCAGCACGCCATCTCAGCTGAAAATACAGAGCGTCCAAATCATTTTGCATTATCATAACACAAAAAAAAGAATCCTGCAATGCAGGATTCCCAGACTGTAGACAAAGTCCCGGCGAAAGCCGGGATTTCCTATACTTTCAACCGTCTTTCTGGTATAATAATAATTAG
>CANQVT010000104.1 GCA_947627365.1 uncultured Lachnospiraceae bacterium
TCTCTTACGGGAATACTCATTAACCTATGTTGTTTAACCGAGATGCTGGGTATGGAATCTCGGATTACAATTGACGTGGTGTATGCTTGTCAACAGGAGGTGTACAATGAGAAATCTGAAAATGAAATTCAGGCGCATCGAATTGGATATCTCCCAAACAAAGCTTGCCGAGAAGGTGGGCGTTACCAGACAGACGATAGGCCTGATCGAAGCGGGCGATTTCAACCCTTCGCTCAGGCTCTGTATCGCGATCTGCAAGGCGCTGGACACTACGTTGAACGATTTATTCTGGGAGGAGAACGGAAATGAAGAAAAGCAGGAATAGCAAGAACAATCTGGACGAAAGGCAGGAGCAGACGCTGCTGCGGATTGAGCACAACGGATGCTGGCTGGCCTTCTGGGGGCTGGCGGCCGCCATAGTGGCGCAGAGGATTTTCTTTGACTATGATTTCAGGAATCTTGCGGGAGAGTGCATTGTTTTTGTGGCGCTTGCGCTGTACATCGCCGTGGGATGCCTCAGGCAGGGGATCTGGGACCGCCGTCTGAAGCCGAATACTTCATCGAACCTCGGCGTTGCTCTGACGGCTGCCCTTATCACAGGGGTACTGGGGTTCATTTTTACGATGAAACGCTTCCCGGACAAGATCGCGGGTTCTCTTGCCTCAGGAGTGGTATACGCGGTGATCGCGTTTACCGTATGCTTTGCGGTTCTGCAGCTCTCGGCCGACTTCTTCCGAAAAAAGCAGGCGAAGCTGGAGGAAGAGCCGCAGGAGAATGCGGAAGAAGGAGATTCGCTGATCTGAAGAAGTGTAAAGCAGAAAAGGAATGAGCTGCAGGGAGCTTTACATCGAATCTCAGGTCACAAAATTCCTTATCCTGAGAAAAAAACTGACCTCCCCCGGAGAGCCTTTTGGCGGCTCGGATTCAGTCGTTCGGCATGCGAATTTGTCGAACGATTTTTCTTTGCAAACCCCGAAAATGCGGCTATAATGGCGATACTTGAGCGACTGCAGCGCTCTGGCACTTTCAAAAAGGGGGAGTCAATCATGGTACAGTTCATCATGGAGCGAAATCTATTGCTCTATCTACTTGCGGCGGCCTGCGTAGCCGCGGTCGCCAGTCAGATGATCCTCAAACAAATATACGACAGCCTGATAAGAGACACAAAAAACACGGGGGAGCCCGACGGGAAGTTTTTGCAACAACTGAGACAACGATTTCAATATTGCAGGCATCTGAATGAGAAGGTCGGAGATGTACAGGCCCTCATCCGGAAGAATCTGATGGAATACCGGTTCTGGGGGATGGGGCTGCATCGGTGGAAACGGATCGGCGTCGAGCTGCTTGCGGTCAGTGTGCTTTGCGCCTTCGCCGGGAGCGTTTATCTTGTGCAGGGCGGAGGCGCGGTCGTAAACGGAAATTCCTATTTCTGGATGGGGCTTCTTGCCGCCTCGCTCGTAGCTACGGCCTACGCTGTCGCGGATACCGGGTATCGCCGGAAATTTCTTGAAGTGCAGCTGGCCGATTATCTGGAGAACAGCGGAGCGGTTCGCGATTACAGTGAGGACGCGGCGCAGGCGTTTGCGGCGGCGGAGCCTGCCCCGATCGTCTCTGTCGAGAGCAGGCGCAAGTCGAAGCGCAAAACCGTAAAGGAGAGCGCGACGGCACAGACCCGGGCGCAGCGGGAAAAAAATGAGCTGAAGGAAAATCTTGCCCGGGTGAAGGCCGGGATGCAGGAGACCGCGGCGGCGACGGAGCGGGAGCGAAACGCGGAGCTTTTGAGGCACATGGATCCTGCCGAGCAGGAGCGTATTCTGCGGGAGGTGCTCAAGGAGTTCCTCTCGTAAGGGCTGTCGCACCCCACTGAGCGCATAGACGTCTGTGGAACCGGCGCGCGGCGCTGGCGTTGCTGTTTAAGCCAGGCCGAAGCACTTGCCGCCAAGGCCGTAAGAACAAGAGGAGCAAACACCCCTGTTTCATGTTCTTACGCATCCAGACAGCAAGGTGTCTGGATGCTGTGTGAACAGTAACCAAACAGCAACGGTTTGGCGGCAGCCCGAAAAATACTCTTGCACAAGGAGAGAAGGTCTGCTAGAATAGATGCGGAAAAAATACGGAAAAGCACGAAAAGGAGATGTTGTGGTATGGGGAATAAAGTGGCATTTGACTATTCAAAGGCGGCCTGCTTTGTCTCGGAGAACGAAGTGACGTCGATGAAAAAGATCGTCGCGGACGCGAAGGAGCTGCTGGTGTCGAGGACAGGGGCCGGCAACGATTTCCTCGGATGGATCGATCTTCCGGTCGATTATGACAAGGACGAGTTTGCCCGGATCAAGAAGGCGGCCGAGAAGATCAAGGGCGACAGCGAGGTGCTGCTTGTGATCGGCATCGGAGGTTCCTATCTTGGAGCGAGGGCCGCGGTTGAATTCCTGCGCCACAGCTTTTACAATACGGTGTCGAAGGAGATCCGCAAGACGCCGGAGATATATTTCGTAGGCAACAGCATCAGCAGCACGTATATTCAGCATCTGATCGAGGTGATCGGTGATCGTGATTTCTCCGTGAACGTGATCTCGAAGTCCGGCACGACGACGGAGCCGGCGATCGCGTTCCGCATCTTCAAGGGCATGCTGGAGAAGAAGTACGGCAAGGCTGAAGCGGCGAAGCGCATCTACGCGACGACGGACAAGGCGAGAGGAGCACTGAAGAGTCTGGCGACGGCCGAGGGCTACGAGACGTTCGTGGTTCCAGACGACGTCGGGGGACGTTTTTCTGTGCTGACGGCGGTGGGACTTCTCCCGATCGCGGCCAGCGGCGCGGACATCGACAAGCTGATGGAGGGCGCGGCTTCCGGAAGAAAGCGCGCGCTGGAAGCGGACTTTGAAGAAAACGACGCCCTTCAGTACGCGGCGATCCGCAATATCCTGCTCAGAAAAGGAAAGGCCATCGAGGTGCTGGCGAACTACGAGCCGAGCCTGCACTATGTTTCCGAGTGGTGGAAGCAGCTTTACGGCGAGAGTGAAGGAAAAGACCAGAAGGGAATCTTCCCTGCGTCGGTAGATCTCACGACGGATCTCCATTCTATGGGTCAGTTTATCCAGGACGGCAGCCGTACACTCTTCGAGACAGTGATGAATGTAGAGGAATCCAGATGCGAGCTCAC